>OMJK01000199.1 GCA_900299325.1 Nitrospiraceae bacterium
ATCTGCGAGATCATGAGCGAAGACGGCACGATGGCGCGCGTGCCGGAACTTTCGAAGTTTGCCAAGACACACAAGCTGAAAATGGTGACGGTGAAGGCGCTGATCGAGCATCGCATGCGCCGCGAGACGTTCGTGAAGCGCATGGCGAGCGCGCAGCTGCCGACGACCTTCGGCGAGTTCGAAGCGGTGGCGTTCGAGAACGAGATCGACGGCGCCACGCACATCGCGCTGGTGAAGGGCCGGGTGGACGGCGGGGAGCCGATGCTGGTGCGCGTGCATTCCGGCTGCCTCACGGCCGACGCGTTGGGGTCGCTCCGGTGCGACTGCCGGGATCAGCTGCACGCAGCGATGGGCATCATTCAAAAGGAAGGCCGCGGCGTGCTGCTCTATCTGAACCAGGAGGGGCGCGGCATCGGCCTGCTCAACAAGATCAAAGCCTACGGGCTGCAGGACAAGGGGAGCGACACGGTCGAGGCGAATTTGAAGCTGGGATTCAAAGCCGATTTGCGCGATTACGGCGTCGGCGCGCAGATTCTGGCGAATCTCGGCCTGCACCAGATCAAGTTGATCACGAACAACCCGCGCAAGATCGTCGGCATCGAGGGATACGGCTTGAAAGTGGTCGAGCGTGTGCCCATCGAGGTCACGCCGCGCGAAGCGAACGTGAAGTATCTGCGAACGAAGAAAAACAAGCTCGGGCACATTCTGAAGAAGGTATGAAACTCCGCAAAGGTTCGCACGATGCGACGGGGCTCAAGTTCGGCATCGTGGTGTCCAAGTTCAACAAGTTCGTGACGAGCAAGCTTCTCTCGTCGTGCCTCGACGGGCTGACTCAGCACGGAGTCAAGGATCACGACATCGAAGTGGTGCGCGTGCCGGGCGCGTTCGAAATCCCGCTGGTCGCGCGCACGCTGGCGAAGTCGACGCGGTTTCATGCCGTGATCTGCCTGGGGGCGGTCATTCGCGGCGACACGCCGCATTTCGATTACATCAGCGCCGAGGCGAGCCGCGGCATCGGGCAGGTGGCGCTGGACTGCGACGTGCCTATCATCTTCGGCGTCCTGACGACGGATACGGTGGCGCAGGCCATCGAACGGTCCGATCCGGAAAAGTTCAACCGTGGCGGGGAAGCGGCCAAGTCGGCGATCGAGATGGCCACGGTGATCCGGCAGCTCAAGGCGATGGAGCCGTCGGTCAACGGGACCGAGCCGGCGCTCCGTCCGCGCCGGTCGGCACGAAAGCGCGGCACATAGCCGTGGGCTCCCGTCACCAGGCGCGCGAGCGGGCGCTGCAGATTCTGTTTCAGTACGACATTCACGGCAAGCCGGGGTTGTGGCTGGAAGAGTTTTGGAAGCCACTGAAGGCCGACGAGGACACGAAGGCGTTTGCCGAGCGGCTGGTGGCGGGGGTGCTGGAGAAGAAAAAAGAGTTGGATCAGTTGATTGGTAAGTACGCGACGAACTGGAAAATCGGTCGCATGCCGATTGTGGATCGCAACATCCTCCGCGCCGGGCTCTACGAATTACTGTGGTTAGACGACGTGCCGGCCAAGGTGACGATGGACGAGGCAATCGAGTTGGCCAAAAGTTTCGGCGACGACGAGGCCTCCAAATTCGTAAACGGCATTCTGGATAAGGTGTTGGCGAGCGAGGCGACGCTCGAAAACAAGCGACAAGCGGCGAGAGGCTAGGATGATCGATCGGTACACCAGGCCAAAGATGAAAGCCATCTGGGATCTCAAGCACAAGTATGAGATCTGGCTGGAGGTGGAGTTGCAGGCCTGTGCGGCGTTCGAGCGGGCCGGCCAGGCGCCGCGTGGCACGGCGGCCAAGATCCGCAAGAAGGCGAAGATCGACGTCGGCCGCATCGCCGAGATCGAAAAAGTCACCAAGCACGACGTTATCGCGTTTCTCGAATCGCTGATGGATTCAGTCGGGCCGGAGCATCGCTTCCTGCATATGGGGCTGACGTCGTCCGACATCGTCGACACCTCGCTTGCGATGCAGATGGTTGAGGCGATCGATCTCATTCTGGCCGGTCTCGACGAGTTGACCACGGTGTTGAAGAAGCAGGCGTTGCGATACAAGAACACGGTGATGGTCGGGCGCTCGCACGGCATTCACGGCGAGCCGACCTCGTTCGGCGTGAAGCTGGCGATCTGGTACGAGGAGGCCTGCCGCCATCGGGACCGGCTCCGGCAGGTGCGCAAGGAAATCGCAGTCGGCAAACTGTCCGGTGCGATGGGGACGTTCGCGCATCAGGGGCCGGAGATCGAAGAGTATGTCTGCGCGAAGCTGGGCTTGAAGCCCGATCCCGTGTCCAATCAGGTGGTTCAGCGCGACCGGCATGCGTCATATGCGTCGGCGCTGGCGCTCCTGGCGGCCAGCATCGAAAAGTTTGCCACGGAGATCCGCCACCTGCAGCGGACCGAGGTGCTCGAAGCGGAGGAATATTTCTCCGAGGGCCAGAAGGGGTCCTCGGCCATGCCGCATAAGCGCAATCCCATCGCGTCGGAAAATCTCTGCGGGCTCGCGCGGCTGGTGCGGGCGAACAGCCTGGCGGCGATGGAGAACGTGGCGCTCTGGCACGAGCGGGACATCAGCCACTCGTCGGTCGAGCGCGTGATCATGCCGGACAGCACGATCCTGATCGATTACATGCTGGCGCGGGTGACGGATCTCATCAAGCGGCTGGTGGTGTATCCGGCGCGGATGAAACAGAATCTCGAACTGACAGGCGGGCTGGTCTATTCACAGAGGCTGTTGCTGGCGCTGATCGAGAAGGGCGCGCAGCGCAAGGAATCCTACGAAGCGGTGCAGCGGAATGCGATGGCTTCCTGGCGCGGCGAGGGAGGCTTGCAGGAACTGGTCGGCAAGGACCCGTTCATCACGCAGCAGTTGAAAGCCTCGGAGATCAAGGCCTGCTTCAATCCAAAATACTATTTGCGGCATCTGGATAAAATTTATGCGCGGGTGTTCGGGCGGGCCACGAATCGCTGACCATACCCGGAGCGTACTGCGGGATGATATACCTCGAACGTAGGATAGGGATGGATGGACGGCTTGGCATAGACTCCGCCCATGCGCCGACTGTTGCTCGCCATCGGGCCATGGATTGTTCTGACCGTTGCATTGGCCGTGGTGCTGCAATGGCCCATGCCGGTGCCGTCGGTCCACGCCCAATGGCCGCCGGTCGGCGAGCGCTACAGCCTTGTGCTGCCGGGCGATCCCTTCAAATGGGAGCAGGTGCTCAACGAGATGGGGCAGCGGGGGTGGGACGCGTTTATGGCCCAGCAGCCGGCGTCGGGCAACCTCATTCTTCACGTCGTGCTCATGGTCAGAACGCCCACGTCCAAGGCGATCGATTACAAGGTCGTCGTCGCCGAGTTTCCGACGGCGGCCGATCCCTATCTGGTCGAAAGTACCAGGCTGCAACTCGAAGTGCAGGCCAATGCCTATTCGAAAAACGGCTGGCATCTGCTGCAGACGTTGACGGGCGCGCACGGCAGCGGCAAATCGTTCATCGCCCTCATTCACAAGAAAGTTCTGCCTTAGGCTGGGCGCACCGCCCCGGATTCAATCGCGCTCATTTCGTCACAACTGATTCCGCACGGAGGTCCGGCGATGCGTGCTAATCGTCTGCTGACGGGATTGCTCTGCGTATGGGTGTTGACGAATGGCCTGATCGAGCCGGCGTTCGCGGCGGACCGCGAGAAACTGCTGACCGAGCCGGGTGTGTACGGCACGTTCGCGGCGTTCCGCATCGAGGCGGAGTGGGGCAAGCTGGAGGCGTCGGCCCGCATCGCGCATCTCACGGCCCTGAAAGGCGTCATCGAACAGTACCGGGAGAAGGTGGCGATCGACACCTACCTGTTGCGCGGGCTGTCGGATCATGCCGATTTTCTGCTGCGCATCCATGCGACCGAGTTGAAAGACACGCAACAGTTTCTGGTGGATCTGCTGGGCAGTCCGTTCGGGCGGTATCTCACGAGTGTCGCGGTGCTGAACGGCCTGACGAAGAAGGCGAACTATGTGCCCGGGTTTCCGGACAACCTGAAGAACGATCTCAAAACGCCGAGCGAGTCGGGGCCCTATGCCGTGGTGATCCCCATCCGGAAGGATGCGGAGTGGTGGGCGCTGCCGCAGGACAAGCGCGCCGCCATGATGCAGGAACACACCGAGGCGGCGCTGCCCTATCACAAAACGGTGAAGCGGAAGCTGTATCATGCCACCGGCCTCGACGATTTCGATTTCATCACCTACTTCGAGACGGCGAAGCTCGACGAGTTCCACAGTTTGATTCTGGCCTTGGGCAAAGTGAAAGAGGCGCGCCATAACCGGCGGTTCGGCAATCCCACGCTGCTGGGCACGGTGCGGACGCTGGATCAGTTGATCGAGGTGCTCGCACAGTAGCGTACCCTCCGGGGGTGACCTATGGGCGGGATCGGACCGATGCTGTACGAAGGCAAGGCCAAGAAGATTTTTGCGACCGCGCGTCCGGATCAGGTCGTCCAGTATTTCAAAGACGACGCGACGGCGTTCAACGCGCAGAAGCGCGGCACGATCGTCGACAAGGGCGTGATCAACAACAAGGTGTCGGAGCATTTGTTCAAGTTGCTGGAGCGGGCCGGCATCGAGACGCATTTCCTCGAGCGGTTGAGCGAGCGGGAGATGCTGACCAAGAAGGTCACGATCGTGCCGGTCGAGGTGGTGGTGCGGAATGTGGTGGCCGGCAGTCTGGCTAAGCGGCTGGGTCTGCAGGAGGGGGAGGCCATCGAGCCGGCGCTCGTCGAGTTCTACTACAAAAACGATGCGCTCGGCGATCCGCTGGTGAACGACGATCATCTGCGCTTGATGAAAGTGGCGACGCCGGCGGTGCTGCGCGAACTGCGGGAGCTGGCGCACAACATTAATATGACGCTGAAGCCGTTTTTCGCCGAGCGGAAGATGCAGCTGGTCGATTTCAAGCTGGAGTTCGGCGTGTTTCACAACAAGCTGATCCTGGCCGACGAGATTTCTCCGGACACCTGCCGTTTGTGGGATATGACGACGGGGGAGTCGATGGACAAGGATCGGTTCAGAAAGGACATGGGGAAGATTGAGGAGGCGTATCAGGAGGTGCTGAAAAGAGTCTGCGGGTAGGAGGACGGTAGGACTGCTCTCTTTGCTCGCGCAGCGCGCGCCAACACTCAATCGAATCATCGGAAGCGGGCGGCGCTCGCTGCATGCGCGCAGGAGAGAGCAGCTCTACTATCCTCCTCGAAGAAATGATGAGGAGGAAGGGAGCGCGCAGTTAAGACCGACCTCCGCATCCGTTCCCGCATGTCTTTTCTTCACTAGGGGAAGGGGAGAGGGGAAAAAAGAGTGAAAGGGTTTCTCCAATACTTTATGAACTACGGGCTCGTTGCGGCGGTGCTGGTGTGGGCCGCGGTGGTGGGATTGATGGCCTATCATCTGGAAGACTCGCCCTGGCGCTGGGCCTTCGTCGCGCTGTCGGCGGGAGGCATCGCGACGGTCGGAGGCATTCTCAAGATCAGAAAATACGTCGACAGGCTGGATAAGGCAGCTGAAGGAAAAAATGGTTTGTGAAGTCGGATGCATAAATGGTTGGAAGGGAATTGGGTCCAAGGATGTTCAAAAAGATCGTCTGGCAAGGCCGCAGCGAGCGAAAGAGCGAGGCGTACGCTTTTCGGTACGTTGAGCTTTTGAGCGAAGCGAGAACGAAGCCGGAGGGCTTTTTCAACATCCGCTGAGGAGGCGTAGGTGAAGGCGAAGATTCATGTGACATTGAAGCAAGGGATTCTCGATCCGCAGGGCAAAGCCATCGAGCATGCGCTCGACTCGCTGGGTTTTAAAAACGCGGCGAATGTCCGGGTCGGGAAGTACATG
>OMJK01000200.1 GCA_900299325.1 Nitrospiraceae bacterium
GGTTGGATTTGGGGGTTGTGAAGGGGGAGATTTTCGGGTTCTTGGGCCACAACGGAGCGGGGAAGACAACCACGATCAAGATGTTGATCGGACTGGTGTATCCGACGGCCGGCGAGGCGTGGTTGTTGGATCGGCCGATTCGCGACGTCGATGTCAAGCGGCAGATCGGATATTTGCCGGAGTCGCCGTTCTTCTACGACTATCTCACGGGCGAGGAGTTTCTCCGGTTCTATGGCCAGTTATTCGGTTTGGCCGGTGCCGCACTCGACAAGCAGATCGATGCATTGCTGGATTTGGTGTCCATGAAGGACGCGCGAAGGGTGCCGCTTCGAAAATTTTCCAAGGGTATGCTGCAGCGGGTGGGGATCGCACAGGCGCTGATCAACGATCCCTCGCTGGTGATCTTCGATGAGCCGATGTCTGGGCTCGATCCGATCGGTCGGCGGGATGTACGCGACATCATTCTCCGTCTGCGCGATCAGGGGAAAACGGTGTTTTTCAGCTCGCACATTCTGCCGGACGTCGAAATGATCTGCGACCGTGTAGGCATTCTTGTGAAAGGGCAGTTGCGTGCCGTCGGGACGGTCGATGAACTGGTGAGCCGGCAATCCGTGACAGCGGTGGAATTGGTGCTGGAAGGTGCGCCGGACCGTTTGGAGGGTATCGCGCGGGCCACGGGAGCCACGGTGACCAAACAAGGTTCACGTGTGCTGGTAACGGTGCCGGACATCGATCAAGCCCAAACCATCCTGGATCAGGTGAAATTTGCCCACGGCAAATTGGTGTCGATGACGCCGCACAAACGCTCGCTGGAAGATTTGTTTCTCAAAGAAGCGGGGATGGGACGGTCATGAACCACGTACTGGTCATTGCGCTCAATACGTTCAAGGAAACGCTCCGGGACCGGATTTTTTACAACTTGCTGGTGTTCGGGGTTCTGTTGATCGTCAGCGCCTTACTCCTCACCAGCTTGTCGATCGGTGAGCATGCGAAGATCTTGAAGGACATCGGTCTGGGCGGGATGGAGTTGTTCGGGGTCCTGATCAGCATTTTTGTCGGCATCACGCTGATCAGCCGGGAGATTGAACGGCGGACGATCTACACCGTCCTGGCCAAGCCGGTACACCGGTACGAATTCATTCTGGGCCGGTATGCAGGACTATCGCTGACGCTGCTCGTCAACACGCTCGTCATGTCTCTGGCATTCGGCCTCATGTTGCTGGCCGGACATGCGTCGATGGATGCAGGATTGCTTACGGCCGTCGGGCTCATTCTGGTCGGGCAGTTGGTGGTGATGGCCGTGGCGGTCATGTTTTCCACCTTCACGACGCCGACGCTCAGCGCGATGTTTACGCTTGCCTGCTATGTGATCGGGCGATTGGCCGGTGATCTCCAGTCGCTGGCGGGAAAGTTGGCAGACGGGGCGGGCAAGATGCTGCTGCAGGGGTTGTACTATGTGCTGCCCAATCTCGCGTATTTCAACGTGAAGGGCCAGGCCGTGTACGGAATCCCGATTGATCCGAGTTATTGCATCCAGGCGATCGGATACGGGCTTGGGTATGTGGCGTTGTTCGTCGGGCTGGCCTGCACTATTTTTCAGCGGCGGGATTTCTAGCGGAGCGGGATTCGCTTGATTCTCATTCGTTCAGCGGAAAGGTCCGTACAGAGATGATTGCAAATCTGGTGCTGAACTCTATGACTGGAAGGGAGAGCGATCGCTCTACCAGTCGGGAGTATCTCCGGGACCTCATTCTTGTGTTGACGCAAAAGGAAGTCCAGGTCCGCTACCGCAATACGTGGCTGGGCTATGCCTGGTCGCTGTTGCATCCGTTGACCTTCGCTATCGTGTACTACATCGCGTTCGGCGTGATCATGCGGGTGCCGATCGACAATTACGCGGGGTTTTTGATCGTCGGTCTGTTCCCATGGCAATGGATCAGCCAAGCGCTGGGAACGGCGCCGAATATCTTTTTGGCGAATGCGTCGCTCGTCAAAAAGGTGAACTTCCCCTGGAATGCGCTCGTGGTGTCCACGGTCGGGAACTTCGGCGTACAGTTTGTGTTGTCGCTTCCGGTGATGGCGGGAACTGCGCTGTGGTATGGATCGTCGCCGTCATTTGCCTGGCTCATCGGCATTCCTGTGCTGGCCGTGATCCAGTTTGCAACGTTGTACGGATTGTCGCTGGCCATTGCGTGCACCAACCTGTTCTTTCGCGACCTGGATCGGCTTGTGTCGCTGGCGATTGCGTTTTTGTTCTTTCTGACCCCCATTACCTATTCGGTGCGCATGGTGCCGGCCGGGTATGAACCCTTGCTGATATTGAATCCCGTGGCCCCGATCATGCTGAGCTGGCAACAGCTTTTTCTGTCCGGGAGATTTCTCTGGCCGTCGTTTGCGGCTGCTGTGGTGATTGCCACGGTATCTGTCTGGTTCGGGACATGGCTGTATGGTCGGTTGTCGTTACGGTTTGCCGAAGTTATATGACGAGCATTGCATTCCATCGCGTCACGAAATGGTACCCCCGCTATCATCATGTGATGAAGGGATTGAAGCATTCGCTGCTGCATCCCGTCGACACCATTCGTGGATTTCGGGCGGAAGGATTTCTGGCGCTCGATAACGTGTCGTTTGAGATCGCACGCGGCGAAGCGGTCGGATTTATCGGGGCAAACGGATCGGGTAAGAGCACCACGCTGGGTTTGATGGCGGGCGTGTTGGCACCTCACACCGGAGAGGTGATCGCGCAAGGGCGCGTGGCTCCGTTGCTCGAATTGGGGTCGGGATTTCATTTCGACCTCACAGGAAGGGAAAACATTTTCATCAACGGGATTCTGCTGGGACTCACGCGACGGCAGGTGCAGGAGCGGTTTGAAGATATCGTTCGTTTCAGCGAACTGGAGAAGTTTCTCGATCAACCGCTCCGGACCTACTCGACCGGGATGGTTGCACGCCTGGCGTTTTCGATCGCCGCGCACTTGGATCCGGACATTCTGCTGATCGATGAAATTCTTTCGGTCGGCGATCTGCATTTTCAGGTGAAATGCCGGAAGAAAATTGACGAGTTTCGTCGGCGTGGCGTCACGATCATCCTCGTCTCACACGCCTCAGGGGATATCCGGGCGTTGTGCGATCGCGTCATCTGGCTGGAGGCGGGACGGATCGCCGCGCAAGGCCCCTCCGGTGAGGTGCTGGCCGCGTATGAACAGGCACAATCGAGGGAGATGGAAGGGGTCTTACGGCCGACCGGCACGTAACGCGGATATTGCCCATGAAGCAGTCAGTCGCCAGAAATCTTCCCCACGGTGAGTCGTCCGGCGCCGGTGCCGTGGTACGCACCGTTGATTCGGCCCAGCTGCCGATGAAGCTGGCCGATGGGATTGCTGCGTTTGTGGCCGATTCGCCGGGGATGCGCACGGTCCTGGTCGTGGGAGCCTACGCCACTGAGGTTGTTGAAGCGCTGCGAGCGCAGTCCATCCCTGTATCCGGGTATGCGGGCGATGGAGGAATTTCCGCCGCCGGCCTTGCCTCATCAGACCCCTGTCACGCCTGGTGCGGCACGATTGAAACGACCATGCGCTATGACCTGATGGTGGCGCTGGATCTTGCCGGAGTCGCGGATCCGGCACGGTGTCAGCGGTTTCTGGCCTGCGCAACCCGTTGCGCCGATCAGGTGCTTGCGTGGTTGCCGGCCCGGCCGCGCACGTCGCCTGCCGGGGCCCACATGCACTCGGCACTGTATTGGGTGCAGGAATTTTCGGCCCGCGGGTATTCGGCCGCCTTTGTGGACGGGCGAGAGGCCGGCGGACCCTATTTTGTGACGTTTACCAGGCAGCCGTCGAGTGCCAGTCTCTTGGACGACATCTTTGCCAAAGTCGATCAACTGGCCGATCGCTGTGCTCAACAGCAAGTCGACTTCGAGAAGGCGCTCAAAACGATCGAAGGTAAGGATCGGAATATCGCCGACCTGACGTATCAATTCCTGGCTGTCCAGCAAACGATCGGGTGGAAGATTCTCGAACGGGTCTGGCGGCTGACCACGGTCCTTGCGCCTCCTGGCTCTACTCGAAGGACGCTGTATTCCGTGCTGCGGCGCAGCATCGAGATTGTGTCCAGAGATGGGGCCGGGGTCTTCGTCAGAAAAGTCGCCTACTGCCTGCGTCAATCACTAAGAGAAGGGCGCCTGCAGATTCGTCTGCGCCCGGTCGATCAACTGCAGGATCGCGATGCTCAGTACCAGGTCTGGCTCCGGCAGCATGCTATTAGCCCGCGTGCTCTGGAAGAACGCAAGCTGGAAGGTACGCGGTTTCACTATCAGCCGCACATCAGCATCGTGACGCCCGTATACAACACCGATCCGGTCTGGCTGAAAAAGGCGATCGAGTCCGTGATCGCCCAGATTTATCCGCACTGGGAACTGTGCCTGGCCAACGACGCGTCGACCAAAGCGCATGTCAAAGAACTGCTCGACGACTATGCGGCCAAGGAGCCGAGAATTCGGGTGACGCAGCTGTCGTCTAACCGAGGAATTGCCGGCGCGTCTGCGGAGGCGCTCTCGCTGGCGACCGGTGAATTTGTCGGGCTGCTGGACCATGACGACGAACTGTCACCGGACGCGCTGTTCGAAGTCGTCAAGGTGTTGCAGGAGCGCCGGGATCTCGATTTTCTCTTTTCCGACGAAGACAAAATCGCATCCAACGGGCAACTGGTCGAGCCGTTCTTCAAGCCCGGCTGGAATCCGCAGCTGATTCTGTCGATGAATTACATCGCGCATTTCAGTGTCTTCCGGCGGAGTGTCCTGGCAGAGGCCGGCGGGTTTCGAACAGGGTTTGACGGCAGCCAGGATTACGACCTGGTCCTGCGCGTGACGGAGCGCACGTCCCGGATCGCGCACATTCCCAAGGTGCTGTATCACTGGCGAAAGATTCCCGGGTCTACGGCGTCGTTCAATCATGCCAAGCCCTATGCCGACGATAAGGCGAAGCGAGCGCTTGAAGAGGCGATGGTTCGAAGGGAGCAGAGGGCCGATGTCGATACGCTGTGGTTGGGCCGGTATCGGGTTCGGTATGCGCTGACGGCCGAGCCGCTGGTCTCGATCATCATTCCCTTCAAAGATAAGGTGCCGTTGCTCCAGCAGTGCCTGGAGAGCATCCGCGAACGGTCAAGGTACCGGAATTACGAAGTGCTGTTGCTGGACAATAACAGCATGGAGCCGGAGACGCACCGGTATCTCGAGGCCGTGCCGGAGCGATGCCGGCTCTACCGGTATCCGCACGCCTTCAACTATTCCGCGATCAATAATTTTGGAGTCGGTCATGCGAAGGGCCGCTATCTGCTGTTTCTCAACAATGACACGCAGGTCATCGAGCCGCACTGGATCGACGCCATGCTCGAGCATGCCCAGCAGGACGACGTGGGTGCGGTCGGGGCGAAATTGTTGTATCCGGACGGCCGCATTCAGCATGCCGGTGTCGTGCTGGGAATCGGCGGGGTTGCCGGCCACGCATTCAAGTACGAGCAGGAAGGGTCGCTGGGCTATTTCGATCTTGTGCAAACCGTGCGGAACTGCTCGGCGGTGACGGCAGCCTGCCTGCTCATGTCGAAAGCGAAGTTCGAAGCGATCGGCGGGTTCGACGAACGGCTCAAGGTGGCGTTCAACGACGTGGACCTGTGTTTGCGACTGCTCCAGAAAGGGCACCGGATTGTCTACACGCCGTTCTCGGTGCTGTATCACCACGAGTCGGCGTCACGCGGGTCTTTGCATCCTCCGGACGACGAGCGATTGATGTGGGAGCGCTGGGGCGAATTCATCCGGGCGGGAGATCCCTATTACAACCCGAATCTCACGAGGACGCACGAGAATTGGAGTCTGCGGCTGGATGGGTAACAGAAGAGCTGTCGATATGCCGCAGCGCGCCTATCTCCTAAGAAGTGAGCCATCATGCGCGTGACGTATTTTTCAAAATCGTCTGATGTGGGACCCAGCAGCCGGTATCGGATTCACCAGTATCTGCCGTATCTGGCGGCTGCCGGCATTGACTGCGCTGTCCGACCGCTTTGGACGCCGACGTATTTTGCGCTGCTGAACATTGCCTATGCGCCGGTCCGGAATCTCTTGCGGGCAGCCTACGCTGTAATTCGATTTCTCCGGCGCGGCCTGGACTTGTGTCTGATGGGGAAGCCGGACCTGGTGGTGGTGGAGGGGCAGCTCTTCCCGTACTGTCCGGCGTGGGTCGAACAGGTTCTGGCGTGGATGGGCCGGAAGCTGGTCGTGGAATTCGACGACGCGATCTATCTCACGCGATGCCATCAACAGAAGATGCCCAGACTGTTACGCCGTGCCTCAGCGGCCATTGTCGGGAACCGGACGCTGGCTGCCTATGCGCATCAATACGCTTCGACGGTACAGGTGGTGCCGACGGTTGTCGATACAACACGCTTTGCTCCACGACAACGGTCGGCTGAAAAAGCGAAGGGGGACAAAACACGTTCGCCCACGATTGTCTGGATCGGGCTGGCCTACAATTTCTCGTATCTCGAGGTGCTCATCCCGGCCCTGCGTCGTGTCCGGCAGGAGTGCGGCGCCGTCTTTCGCGTCATCAGTTCGCGTCCTCCGTCATTGCCGGGGGTCGAGGTCGAGTTTATGCCGTGGGACTTATCCACCGAAGTGGCGCATCTGCAGGACTGCGACATCGGCGTGATGCCCTTACCGGATACCGAATGGGCCAGAGGAAAGTGCGGGCTCAAGCTCTTGCAGTATCTGGCGGTCGGTCTACCGGCTGTCGCATCGCCGGTGGGGGTTAATCGCGAAATCATCACGTCCGGCGTCAATGGACTACTGGCGATGACATCGGATGAGTGGTCCGATCATCTATCCCGGTTGTGCCGCGAGGCGGAACTCCGGGAACGGTTCGGACGGGCAGGTCGCCGGACCGTTGAGGAACAGTATGCGCTGACATTGTGGGGCCCACGGCTGGCACAGACGTATCTGACGCTGGCCGGTCGACCCGGCACACACATCATCGGGCAGCCGGACACATCACTCCAGCGACGGTGTGCATAAGATGTTTCTTCTCGCGTTGACAGGCATCCTGGCGTTTCTCCTCTCGTTGTACGGAGTGCCGATTGCCCGGCAGGCCGCGTTGAAATACGGCATTGTGGACGCGCCGGACGGACAGTTGAAGCACCAGCGCGAGCCGGTTCCCTATTTCGGCGGGCTGGCGATCTATCTCGCGTTTCTCATGAGTCTGGCGTTCACGTTCGAGTTTCGCCACGACGTTCTCGGCATTGTGTTGGCCGGCACCATCGCCATGATGCTGGGGCTCATCGACGATTTCGGCGTGCTGTCGCCGCGCACGAAACTAATCGGGCAGTTGCTGGCCGTCTTCATTTTGATCAAAAGCGGCATCCGGATCGAAATCGCCGCGTTGCCGGACTGGGTGGATGTGCTGCTGACGGTGTTCTGGATGGTGGGGCTGATCAATGCATTCAATCTGCTCGACATTATGGACGGTCTGTCGGCCAGTGTCGGCGCGGTCAGTGCGGGCTGCCTGCTCGCGGTGGCGATGCTGCAAGGCGATCAAACCATCGCCTTCATGCTGGCGGCGCTCATCGGCAGTCTGCTCGGATTTCTCCGGTACAACTGGCAGCCCGCGCGCATTTACATGGGCGATGCCGGGGCCATGTTCATCGGTCTCTTGTTGGGCGCCCTGGCCATGATCGAGCGCTATCCCAGCGGCCATGCCCTGTCGTTGCTGACGCCGGTCTTCATCCTCGGCATTCCGATCTTCGACACCCTATTCGTGATGTACATCCGGCGGCAGCGGGGATTGCCGGTTTTCTGGGGAAGCCCCGATCACATTGCGATTCGCATGCGTCATTGGGGGTTGTCGGTGCCGAAGGTCGTGATCACCTGCTGCGCGGCGACGGTGTTTGTGGGAGGCGTGGGGCTCGCGATGATGTTCGTCGATCAGACGGCCGCCTGGACCTTGTGCGTCGGGACGATCGGGTTGTTGCTGGTGGTCACGGCCCTGTTGAGAAAGATCGAGGTAGCCCGGCCCAACACGATTCTGACTCGACCACTCTCGACGGAAGGACGAAAAGCTGCATGATCGTCATTGTCGGCGCCGGCTTGGCCGGTCTCAGCACCGCCTATCATCTTGCAGGAGTGCCGTACCGGCTCGTTGAGCGGGAGCAGGAAGTCGGCGGCCTCTGCCGATCGTATAAAAAGGACGGCTTCACGTTCGACTATACGGGGCATCTCCTGCATTTCCGCCAGGCCGAAATCAAAGCGCTGGTTGAAACGCTTTTGGCGGACAAACTGCAGAAGCATGCGCGCCGGTCCTTTATTTATTCCCATCGGACCTACACGGAATATCCGTTTCAGGTAAATACGTTCGGGCTACCGCCAGACGTCGTGCGGGAATGTCTGATGGGATTCATCGCCACGTTGACTGCACCGGTGGAGCCGGGCCGCGCCGCCGACCGGTCGTTCAAGGAATGGATCCTGGACAATCTCGGCGAGGGGATGGCCAAGCATTTCATGGTACCGTTCAATGAAAAACTCTGGCAGGTTTCGCTCGATGAGTTGACGTCGGACTGGGTGTCCTGGCTGGTGCCGAAGCCCGAGCTGAAAGATGTGATCAACGGCGCGCTCGGCATCAAGGACAAGGCGTTCGGGTACAACCCGTCCTTCCTCTATCCGGCCGCCGACGGTATCAAAGTGTTGCCGGAATCGTTTCTGGCCGGCATCGAAGGCGTGCTCTGCGGGACTGAACTGCTGGAAGTCGACACGAAGCGCCGTCGGGCTCGCTTCCGGGACCGGCAGGACAGTCGCACGTGGGATGAGCACTATGCATCGCTCGTGTCAACGATCCCGATTCCGGAACTCGTCCGCCGGTGTACGGATTTTCCGAAACACCTGACGGAGGCAGCCGAAGGCCTGCGCTGGGTGTCGGTCTACAATATCAATCTGGGATTCGGGCGCGAGCGGGTGTCCGATAAGCATTGGCTCTATTTCCCAGAGCCGGAGTTCCCGTTCTATCGCGTCGGGTTCCCGATGA
>OMJK01000201.1 GCA_900299325.1 Nitrospiraceae bacterium
CAGTTGCTGGCGCGGTTGCACTTGCAGCGGGGCGATATGCAAGTGGCGCTGGGCGAGTACCGGTTTCTGGCGGGCGCGGCGCTGCGCGCGCAGGAACTCCAGTCGGCCGAATCCCTGATCATGGAATTTCTGAGCGTGCAGCCGCACTCCGTGCCGATGCTGGAGCTGGCGGGCGAGTTACACGAAGCGCGCGGCTACGGGGCGGCGGCGGCCCAGCACTATGCCCAGGCGGTGGAATTGCTGCTGGACCATCCCGAACCGGGCATGGAATCGCTGCACGAAGAACTCTTCGAAAAGGCCAAAGCGCTCTCGACGGATCGGGCGTTGATCGACCGGCTGGCCGCGCGCATTGCCGGTGAGCCGGTTCCCGAAGCGGGCGAGACTGCGGCGCCGGTTGTCGACGAACCTGCCGTTGCTGCACAGCCGGCCGCCGACGAATTTACCATTGCCGGCGCGGAGCCGGACGATGTGCTGGTGTCGGGCGCCAGCAACCAATCGCGGACTCATGATGGATCGAGTGCGCCGTCCACGGTGGTGTCCGGCCATGCGACGCCGGCTGCGAACGAGGATGAGGCCCACGATCTGCCCATGCCGGCCAGCATTCCGGAGTTGTGCCAGCGGGTTGAATCCGCGATAGTTGTCGGCCAGTATCGAGAGGCCGAAGTGCTGATGGCGCGCTGGCTCAGCCAGGAGCCGAACAATGCGGAGGCGAGAGAATTGCTGGGTCGTGTCTACGAGGTGAAAGGCGATGCCGCCGGCGCTGCCTTACAATATGCCCGGGCGCTGGAATTGCTGGCGCAGCAGGCCGGGCCGGATTCTCACGTCCGGTGCCAGGGACTGTTCGACAAGGTGAAGCTGCTGGCGCCGTCCAGCGCGGTGCTCTGTCGTCTGGCGGATGCGATGGCGCCTGCGCCTGAACCGGCAGCTGAACAGCCGGTTGAGGAGCCGGTGGCCGTTGAACCGGTTGGTGAGCCGGTGAATCCTGTGGTTGATGCGGTCGCCGTCGATACGGAAGCGCATTACTCGCTGGGTGTGGCCTATAAGAATATGGGAATCTATCAGGAGGCGATCGAAGAGTTTCAGGTTGCGATGGACGATGCCGCGTTCTATCTGGACGCCTGTTTGATGATGGCGCTCTGCTACAAAGAAGAGCAGCAGTTCGCCAATGCGATCTGTATGTTGGAGCCGGTGCTCTTCGATCCCCGGTGTGAAAGCGCCAAGGGCCAGGCGATCCGCTATGAGTTGGGGTTGCTCTATGAAGCCGAATCCCAATGGGAGGATGCGGCAAAAACCTACCGGTCGATTCCCGCGTTTCACGATGCCGACAAGCGGTTGGCCGACCTGCGAAGCCGGCGACTGATCGCCGACACCGAGTTTCGACTCGCCAGTTAAGAGGCCTCGCCGTTACCGGACCTGATTCGGGGCCGGTGATCCGTTCAGTACCGCCGCAATATTCTCCAGGCAGATCCGCCCCATATTGATCCGGGTTTCCAGCGTTGCCGATCCCAGGTGCGGAAGCAGTACAACATTGGGGAGCGCGGCCAGTCCTGGGTGGAGCGCGGGCTCCTGTTCGTACACATCCAATCCGGCTCCGGCAATGGTCCGCTGGGTGAGCGCCGACACCAGGGCGGCTTCGTCGACGACCGGACCGCGGGAGGTGTTGAGCAGGAAGGCGGAGGGTTTCATGCGGGCCAGTTCGCGGGCGCCGATCAAATGGCGGGTTTCGTTTGTCAGCGGAACGTGCAGCGACAGGAAATCGGATTGCGCCAGCACCACATCGAGCGAACAGTGTGTCCATGATATGCCTGGAGGCGAGGGGCAGGCGGTGCGGCTCATATACAGGATCGGCATGCGGAATCCCGCGGCCCGCTGCGCGACAGCCTGGCCGATCCGTCCCATCCCGACGATCCCCAGAGTTTTTCCCGTCACATCCGAGCCCAGCAGTTGCGTCGGCGTCCAGCCGGGCCAGTGGCCGGTCCGGATCCAGCGGTCGCCTTCCACGGCGCGCCGCGCGACCGCCAGCAGTAGCGCCCAAGTCAGGTCGGCCGTGGCGTCTGTCAGCACATCGGGCGTGTTGGTTACGACAATGCCACGGCGTGTTGCTGCTGCGACATCGATGTTGTTATAGCCCACGGCGAAGTTCGCGACGATTTTCAGCCGCGTGGCGTGGGCCAGCAGCGTCTCGTCCACCCGTTCGGCGAGGGTTGTGATTACGGCGTCGGCGCCGGCGAAGCCCCGCTGCAATTCATCGGCCGTCGGCGCCCGGTCGGCCGGTTCCATGATCAGCGCATACCGGTCACGGATCGCGGTCATGATCGCTTCAGGCAGCACGCGGGTCGTATAGAGGATCGGGCGAGGCATCGGGCGGCATTGTAGGAGATTACGATTGTCCGCAACAACCGGCGTCTTGTTCTGATGGGCCGCGCCGTCTAGAATGCGCGACACTGTCGTTATGACTGCTCCAACCCTCATTCTCCCCGAACGATCGCGCGCCGTTGCGGCCGATCTTCGAGCCCGGCTCGGTTCCGACAAGGTCAAAGACGATGCGCCTACGCGGACGGCCTATGCCGTGGATGCGAGCATCTATCGCATGGCGCCTACGGCGGTGGTGCTGGCGGAATCGGAAGACGACATCGCTGCTACCGTGGGGTATGCAGTGGAACGCGGTGTGCCGCTCACGCCGCGCGCGGCCGGCACCAATCTGACCGGATCGGCGATCGGGTCGGGCATTATTCTGGACGTTTCGCGGATGAATCGGATTCTGTCGGTAGATCGGGACGCGAAACTGGCGCGGGTCCAACCCGGCATTGTCCTGGCCGAATTCAACAGGCAGCTTGCCCGGCAGGGGCTGTTGTTCGGGCCGGATCCGTCCAGCAGCGACATGTGCAAGCTCGGCGGCATGATCGCGAACAATTCGTCCGGTCCGCACACGCTGCGGTACGGGTCGGTGAAAGACAATGTGCGCAGCCTGCGCGTGTGTCTGGCGTCGGGCGCATGGATCGAAGCGCGGTCGTTTCAACGAGGCGAATCTGAGTTGGTGCGTCTACTGGAAACGGCGCCGGCGTT
This sequence comes from Nitrospiraceae bacterium, assembly GCA_900299325.1. Lineage (GTDB taxonomy): Bacteria > Nitrospirota > Nitrospiria > Nitrospirales > Nitrospiraceae > Nitrospira_D. The sequence goes on from OMJK01000201.1 coordinate 3,067, forward strand.
GCGCGAGATTGTTGCGCTGACGGAAGCGAACGTCGATGTGATTGCAGCGAAGAAGCCGACCGTAAGCAAGAACAGTTGCGGGTACAATCTGTTCGGTCTGGCCGACGGATTGGCGGCGGGCGTAGTCGATCTGCCCAAACTGTTTGTCGGCAGCGAAGGTACGCTGGGGGTCGTGAGCGAGGCGACCCTCACGCTGGTCGATAAGCCGAAGGCGACGCTGACCGCGCTGATTCATTTCCGGCATCTGGAAGAGGTCGGGGATGCGGTGCCCCGGTTGCTCGCATTGCAGCCCAGCGCACTCGAGGTGATGGACGCCAACACGCTCGATCTGATCGGGCGGAGCACGCACGGGATTCCCGCCGATGCGGCGGCGACCTTGTTGGCGGAATTGGATGCGGCATCGAACGAGTCGGAGCTGCACGAACGGGCCGAGCAGATGGCGGCGATTTGCCGGCAGTACCGGCTGGCCGCCGAGGTGACTCTGGCCTACGATCCAGTGCGCCGCGAGCAACTCTGGAAGGCGCGCAAGGCGCTCTATCCGACCCTCTACCGGTTCGATCCACGGAAGAAGCCGATCAATTTCGTCGACGACGTCGTCGTGCGGGCCGAACGGATCAGCGAGTTGATCCGGTATCTGGAAGAATTCTTCAAGGGCCAGCGGATTCCCGTCGCCATCTTCGGGCATATCGGGAACGGGAATGCTCACGTCGTGCCGCTGCTCGACATCAACGATCACAGCGACTTCGAGAAAATGGTTCAAGTGTATCATGAGATTCACTCGACGGTGCTCACGCGCTTCGGCGGGTCCATTTGCGGCGAGCACGGCGACGGGCGCGTGCGGGCCGAACTGGTGCGCGCGATGTTCGGCGAGGAGTTGTACCGGTTGTTTGTGCAGGTGAAGCAGACGCTCGATCCGGATAATGTGCTCAACCCCGGCATCAAACTCAGCGACCGGCCGTTCACGGACCACATCGATTACACGCGGCTGTCCAAATCCTGCGCGACCTGCGCCAAATGCAACTCCGTCTGCCCCGTCTACGACGTCTTTCAATCGGAGGACATGAGTTCGCGCGGCTGGTTCGAGATCGTCACGGCCAAGGACTACAGTTACCTCCACTCGAAACGGGTGGTGGAGGCCTGTCTGAATTGCAAGTCCTGCCGGACCATCTGTCCGGCGGGCGTGGACGTGTCCGATCTCATTCTGCAGAAGCGGGCGGAACATCCCAACTGGCTGGCCGGCTTGATCTTCCGGGTGCAGGCGAAGGGCAAACCGTTCGAATCGGTCCTCCGGTTGCTGGGACGCACACAGCCGCTCTGGGACCGTCCGTTCGTCCGGCGGCTGCTCGACTGGATCACGCGACCCGTTCTGCGTCTGTTGGCCGAGACGGCCCGGCTGCGGCACGATCTGCTGCTCCCCCGATTAGCCGGACGGCAGTTGCGCCAGCGTCATGCCGAGTTGATTCCTTCTGATGCTCGTCAGACGCCGCACAAGAGCGTCGCGTATTTCCACGGCTGCGCGGCCAATTATTTCGACGACGGGGTCGGCGATGCGGTCATCGCCGTGCTGCGCAAGCACGGTGTGGAACCGGCGTTGCCGCCGCAACGGTGTTCGGGGACGCCGGTGCAGACCTACGGGCATGTCGAACTGGCGCGCGACGGGGCGCGGTTCAACCTGCAGTCCTTCGCGCCGTACGAAACCGTCGTCACCGGCTGCGCATCCTGCACCTTGATGCTCAAGGATTATCCGTCGCTGTTTCCCGACGGAGCCGAACGCCGCTCGGCCGAGGCGTTGGCGAAGAAGGTCGTGCACATTGCTGAATTTGTCACGCAGTCCACGCACCAGCCTGCCATGGGGAGGAGCGGCCGCGCAGGAAGCCGGGTGACCTATCATTCGTCCTGTCACTTGCGCGCGGCGGGTGTGACGAAGGAGCCGCGCCGGATTCTGGCCTCGCTGCCCGGCGTCGAGTTTGCGGAAATGCCCGATGCCGACCGGTGCGCCGGCGGCGCCGGCACCTATCTCGTGAAGGATCCCGGCACGGCCCAAAAGATTTTCGACCGGAAAGCCAGAGCGGTGGAGCAGGTTGGCGCCGACGTGGTGGCGACCAGCTGTCCTGCCTGTATGATTCAGCTGCGGCAGGGCCTGCACGGCCGCGCTGAGGTGAAGCACGTCGCACAGATGCTCCACGAAGCATATGAAGCAGCCGATCGGGATGCGGAATCCATTAGGCGCTGAGGGACTATGATCAAAGTGTTAGTGATGGGCACGACCTTGCGTGATGCCGTCGGAGAAAACGATCTTGATGTAGAGGTCGAAGCGCCGATGACTGTGAAGAAGCTGATTGAGAATCATCCGGATCAGTTGGGCGGGCTCCTCCGGTTTCTAGCCAACCGCGAAGCGCTGATTACGGTGAACAAGAAGATCGGCACCGAGGATACGGTGGTGCGCGATGGCGACACGGTCAAGATTTCGTTTCAGTCCCGCGCCTCGTACGACGGCACGCGGGACATTCCTACCTAGCCGGCGTCGTCGGGATCAGGTTAACCGGCCGGCCTGGCGGTAGCGGTAGTCGATTGTCAGCCGGCTTTGATGATGGCCGGTTAGCTCGATCGACAGGGTGCCTTCCGGCGTTTCCCACGAGGCGGCAAACCGCAGATGGCCCATCTGCACGGCCACGCCCCAGTAGTCGGGCAACGGTTCGTACAGATCGTTCTCCCAGATCATGGCGTCTTCGGCGGGCACGCCATAGGCCGAGATCAGCGTGCTTTTGACCGTACCGTAGTACTCGAGGAACTCGTTGGTTTCGTGCGCCGGCTGTTGTAGGAACAGGCAGAGGCCATGCACGAGCGAGCCGTCTTCGAACTCGTAGCCTTCGACGACGCCGTGTCCGGTCAGCGGACGCGAGTAGATCAGCTTGCCGTGTTCGTCCCGTTCGAGTTTGTCGGGCAGGGCGTGGCGCAGCGTGTCCTGGCTTGTGCCCCAGTGCCGGTGGAGCGTGCGGAGAAAACGCAGCACCTCCCGCTCGATTTCGGCCTGCCGCGCTTCGCTGATTTCGTCAGTGGGCAGCTGAATGGCGGGCAGGTCGGCTTCCGGCGCAGGTTCGGAATGGATCTGGAGCGGACATCCCAGCAGTCCCAGTCCGAGCCCGATCATGAACAGCCGGCGCATGACCGGCACAGTAGTCGGTTTGCGGTGCGCCGGTCTACCCTACAAAAGGGCGGGAATGCAACGCTGTCTGTCTGGTCTCTCTTGTCTATCTGGTCGATCAAGACATTCGTTCTATCCGGTTATCCTGGCGATTCACCGCATCAGACAGACCAGATAGACCACATGACGAGACAGACCATGAGACCGGACAAACCTCATCGGCCAGTTCGTTTTTTCGTCTTGGCCGTCGGCGGGGCGGTGAGGGGATCGTCCGGCCAATGGTGTTTGGGGTAGCGCCCGCGGAGTTCTTTTCTCACCTCGTGATAGGCGGTAGCCCAAAAACTGGCGAGATCTTTCGTGACCTGCACGGGCCGTTTGGCCGGCGATAACAGATGGATCATTACCGGCACCGTCCCGTCCGCGACGCGCGGTGTCTCTTTGCAGCCGAACATTTCCTGGAGTCTCACAGCCAGCACCGGTAGATCGGGCGTGTCGTATTCCACGCGGATGTTCGAGCCGCTGGGAACCGTGACGTGCGTCGGCGCTTTGCGGTCCAGCTGTCGTTGCTGGTCCCACGTGAGCAATGCATGGAGCGGGTGGGAAAGATCGAGC
>OMJK01000202.1 GCA_900299325.1 Nitrospiraceae bacterium
CCGGCACGGAGTCTTATTGATGAGATACTCGCTGTCGCCGTTGCGATAGAGCCGCCGGGTGATCATCAACTCTTGAAATTCTGTCAACTGACTGGGCAAACCCGACCCGCCCTCCAGCTTCATGGACTGCGAGTCCAGCCCGCCGATGATGAGCGATACCTCCGTCATGCCCAGCGGCTTGCGCAGTTCGGTCCCGTTGAAGATCACGTCTTCCATCTTCTCGCTGCGCAGCGTCTTCGTGCTCTGTTCGCCCAACACCCAGAGAATGGCGTCGACGACATTGCTTTTGCCGCTCCCGTTGGGGCCGACGATCGCCGTCACGCCTTCCGGGAATTCGATCTTCGCTTCGGCAAACGACTTGAAACCCAGCATGTCCAACGATTTCAAATGCATCGGGTCACCCTTCTCGCAGGTGGACGGATCGACTGGCCGGTACTCGCCGGTCCTTGTATCACAGCCCTTGCGTGGAAATCAAAAGAAAACACCGCAGGTAGTGGGAAAACAACCGCCCTTCTACCACAGGTAGAGGGGATCATTCGGGAGGAACGAGCGAGGAAACCGCGCGGCTCAGGCTAAGGCGGGCTTGCTTGCCGATTCGATCTGTACGAGTTCCTTCGGCAGCAGAAACTCCACATCCTCTTCGATCACCGTCAGCTCTTCGACTTCGGACGGGCCGCAGGATCTGAGGAACGCCACCACTTCCGTCACCAGCACTTCGGGCGCCGAGGCGCCGGCCGCAATGCCGACCGCCTTGGCATGTTTCAACCAGTCCGGATCGATGTCGCTGGCGGAATCGATGAGATACGACGGAATCCCGCATTGCTCGCCCAGTTCGCGCAGCCGGTTGGAGTTCGAGCTGTTCGGGGAACCGATGACCAGGATGACATCGACGCGCTTAGACAGCTCCTTCACAGCATTCTGCCGGTTTTGCGTGGCGTAGCAGATGTCTTCTTGATGCGGGCCCTTGATCGTCGGGAACCGCTTGTGCAGCGCTCCGACAATGTCCCGGCATTCGTCGACGCTCAACGTCGTCTGCGTGACGTAGGACAGCTCGCGGCCCTTTTCCACCTGCAGCTTCTCCACATCCTCCACGGAGGAAACCAGATGGAACTTGTCGGGAATCTGCCCCAGCGTGCCGATGACTTCCGGGTGGCCCGCATGTCCGATGAGAATCAACTCATAGCCCTGGGTATAGTCGCGATTGACCTCGTTGTGCACTTTGATCACCAGCGGGCAGGTCGCATCGATGACATGGAGGCGACGGCGATTGGCTTCATCCCACACCGACTTGGCCACCCCGTGTGCGCTGAAAATGACCACAGACCCTTCCGGCACTTCGCTCAATTCCTCCACAAAGACCGCGCCTTTTTGCCGGAGAGAATTGACCACATGGCGGCTGTGAACGATCTCATGCCGCACATAGATCGGCGCGCCATATTTCTTGAGCGACAAATCGACGATATCGATGGCCCGATCCACCCCGGCGCAAAACCCGCGTGGATTGGCAAGATAGATCTTCATAGGGGATACGGCTCCTTCTCCGGACCGGCGTCATCATCCGGCCGCATCTCGAATCACCTTACGTTATATCGTCAGGCCCCGTCAACAGATTTGCCGGCCCGGCTTGCTTGACAGGGCTGGCCTGCCCTCGTAGGCTGTACCCATTCGATGCCGGCTGCCAGCCACAAGAAAATCCTCATCGTCGAAGACGAGAAAGACATCCTCCAGCTCGTCAAATTGTACCTTGAAAAAGAGGGCTTTCGTACCGTCACCGCCTCGACCGGCCGGGAAGCGCTTACGCAGGCCGCCGCGGAAAAGCCGAACCTCGTCGTGCTCGATTTGATGCTGCCCGAACTCGACGGGCTGGAAGTCTGCAAACGGCTCCGCTCGCAGCCGGATACGGCGACGTTGCCGATCATCATGCTGACGGCTAAGGCGGAAGAATCCGACACCGTCGTCGGGTTGGAACTCGGCGCCGACGACTACGTCACTAAACCCTTCAGCCCCAAGGCGCTGGTCGCGCGTGTGAAGGCGCTCCTGCGCCGGTTCGAGCGTCAGGCAGACGACGGGCCGGCCCGGTTCGCCTATGACGACTTGACGATGGACCTCGCGCGGCATGAAGTCCTGCTGAAAGGGAAAGAGGTCGCGCTGACGGCCAAGGAGTTCGGCCTCCTGGAACATCTGCTCAAGCACCAGGGCCGAGTCCTGACGCGGGACGTGCTGTTGAACGCGGTGTGGGGCTACGATTATTTCGGCACAACCCGAACGGTCGACGTCCATGTCCGGCGGCTCAAACAGAAACTGCCGCTGCTGGACGAGGCCATCGTCTCGGTGAAATCGCTGGGGTACAAACTGAAAGAGCCGGGTCGCACACGATGACGCTGTCGATCCGATGGAAAGTCGCCATCGGAAGCCTCCTGGCCGTCGCCTGCGGACTGGCGGTGGCCGGGCTCCTGGCCGTGCAATCTCTCGAGCGGCAGGAGATCACGCAACTCGGCACGATGCTCGAGGCCAGAACCACCCTGGTGGCCTACGGGCTCACCCGCACCCTGCAGCACACCGCGCCTGCGCTCGATGCTGTCCTGACCAGAAACACCGTACGGGAGTTGAGCGCCAAAACGGCAACGCGCATCACCCTCATCGGAGCCGATGGCCTCGTCCTCGCCGACAGTGCGTTGGCCGACCCCGACCTGCCCGCCGTCGACAACCATCTGTCCCGGCCGGAAATTCAACAGGCCCTGACGGCGGGACAGGGCACCGATGTGCGAGTGAGCCGGACAACCGGCATTCGCACGATGTATCGCGCCGTGACAACGGAGTTGCGGCACAATGGGAAACCGGTTTTCCTGCGGCTCGGGCTTCCCATGACGCTGCTCGACCAGGAAACGGCCAAGCTGCAGCAACACCTGGCGATCGCGTTCGGCGTCGCGTTTCTGGTTGCAGTCCTGATCAGCCTCTGGCTTGCCCGCAGCATCACCAAACCCTTGTCGGAGATCGCCGCAGAACTGCGCCGGCTCGAAACGATCCGGAAAGACTTCGTGGCAAACGTGTCGCACGAGTTGCGCACACCGCTGACGTCGATCAAGGGCTACGTCGAAGCGCTGCTGGACGGCGGCAAGGACGACCCCGGCACCGCCACCCATTTTCTCGGCATCATCCTGAAACAAACGGACCGGCTGAACCTGATTCTGGAAGATCTGCTGGAGCTGTCGAAGATCGAATCCGGGCGGGTGTCCTTCAAATACAAACCGGTGGACCTCATCAATCTGATCGACCGGGCGCTGGCCACGGTGAAACCCCTGGCCGAAAAAAAAGGCCACCGGCTGGTGTCCCGCTTCGATCCGCAGCTGCTGCCCATCACCGGCGACGAAGACCGGCTGATGCAGGTGCTGACCAACCTGCTCGACAATGCCGTCAAATACACTCCGGACGGCGGCACTATTACCGTCACCGCCGGCCCCGAACCGGACCAGACAGTCCTGCTAAGTGTCGCCGATACGGGCCTCGGCATTCCCGACCAGGATCGCCCGCGCATCTTCGAACGGTTTTATCGCGTGGATAAGGCGCGGTCGCGCGAACTCGGCGGCACAGGGCTGGGATTGGCCATCGTGAAGCACATCGTGGAGGGACACGGCGGGCAGGTATGGGTGGAGGGCAAACAGCCGCAGGGCAGCCGCTTTGTCGTCCGGCTTCCCGTCCATGCAACGGCCGGTACCGCCG
>OMJK01000203.1 GCA_900299325.1 Nitrospiraceae bacterium
CCGCTTTTGCTGCGGGGCGACGGCCGTAAGCAGGTTGCGATGCGGGTCGAGGAAGTGTTGGAGATGGTCGAACTCCGTCATCGCCGGTCCCATCGACCGGGCGAATTATCGGGGGGCGAGCAACAGCGGGTGGCGATCGCCCGGGCGCTGGCGCATCGGCCGCAGTTGCTGCTGGCGGACGAGCCGACGGGGAATCTGGATTCCCACCAGGGCGTGGAGATTCTGGCCTTGATTCGACGGCTGGCCAAAGCGGGAATACAGACAGTGTTGCTGGTGACGCACAGTCCGCAGGCCGCGGCCACAGCGGACTATCGGTGGTCTATGCAGGACGGTCTGCTGGTCGAACGAACGGACGCGCTGTGCGCGGCGGTGTCATGACGGATCTCTCGACGACGATTGCCGGCGTCACATTCCCCAGTTGCTTTATGAACGCGGCCGGCGCGCTCTGCGTGACCCGCGAGGAGTTGCTGGCGCTGGGCCGGTCCCGCGCCGGCGCGATCGTGACGAAGTCGATGACCGTCGAGCCCCGCCAGGGCAATCCCGAGCCGCGCTACTACGGATTCCCCGGTGGGTCGATCAATTCCATGGGGCTGCCCAATCTCGGCTATCGGGCCTATGCCGAACTGATTCCCGAATTGAAGCGCTTTGGGAAGCCCGTGATTGCAAGTGTAGCCGGCCTGTGCGAGGACGATTTCCCGACCATTGCGACCGCGATCAATGCTGCGGCGCCCGACCTGATCGAAGTCAATCTCTCCTGCCCGAATATTCCCGGCAAGCCGCAGATCGGGTACGACCCCGACGCCTCCGAACGGCTGATGAAGCGGGTGCGCAAGGTGATTACGGTGCCGATGGGCATCAAGCTGCCGCCGTACTTCGATCCGGCCCATCATGAGGCGATGGGGAAAGTCATCGGGCGATGCGGGGTGGATTTCATCAACATGATCAATTCGGTGGGCAACGGGCTTGTCGTCGACCCGGAGCGTGAGGCGGTCGTCATCAAGCCGAAGGGCGGATTCGGCGGGCTCGGCGGTACGCTCATCAAGCCGGTCGCGCTGGCCAACGTCCGGGCGTTCTACAAATTTTTCGAGGGGCGGATTCCGATCATCGGCACGGGCGGGGTGGTCAACGGCGTGGATGCCTTCGAGCATTTTCTCTGCGGCGCGTCGGCTGTGCAGATCGGCACGGTGCTGGTCGAAGACGGACTCGAGGTATTCGGCCGGTTGGAAGCCGAACTGGCGGCGCACTTGAAGAAGCGGGGGTATGCGTCGGTTGCGGAGTGCCGGGGAAAAGTGAAGGAACTGTAGGCTACTTGGCGCCGAAGTTTCTCGGCAGGAGTCCCTGCTGGAGTGCCAGGCGCAGCAATTGAGCGACGTTCCGGACGTTCAGCCGCCGCATGAGATTGAACCGGTGGACTTCGACTGTGCGGACGCTGATGCCCAACGCTTCGCCGATCTCCCGGTTGGTGTGGCCCATCGCGATCATCTTGAGAATCTCGCGCTGCCGGGGCGTGAGGTGCAGTTCCGGCGCGGGATGCTCGTCCTGGACTAACTGAAGCGCGGTATTGCCTCTGCTGCGTGCCATGGTCATGGGTTCTCCCTACAAGTACTACGAAGTCTAGCAGAGGATTGCCAATCTGCAAGTGAATCGCCTAATCCGTGCAGCGGGTTTTCGATGGCTCTGCGGGGTCGTGTCCGGGCCATAGCCGATGCCGTCCGGTCGCCCATGCCGTCATTTTTTAAGGTGATACAGCTCGTCATCGCGGCGTATCTGTTTCAGCGCCCGGTGCGGACCGGCTTGACCCTGCTTGGTGTGGCGCTGGGCGTGGCGGCTTCGGTGGCGGTGCGGACGGCCAACGTGGACGTGCTCCAGTCGTTTGAACGGACGGTGCAGACCGTGGCCGGACCGACAACCTTGGAGATTACCGGCGGCGAGTTGGGTTTCGACGAAACCGTCATCACGACGGTCCGGCGGGTGAGCGGTGTGCAATCGGCGAATCCGGTCATCCTCCAGGTGGCAGTACGGACCGGCGAGGGTGCCGATACTCACGCCATTCCGGTATTGGGGCTGGATCTGCTGGCGGAGTACGAGTCACGGGGCTTTGTACTCACGGACGACTGGACCGAGAACCGTGTTCAGGATCTGCTTGATCCCGGCAGTCTGTTTCTGGGGCAGAAGCTGGCCCAGGAGTGGCGCGTCTCGCCCGGTGAGACGGTTGAGTTCCTGATCGGCCAGCGACGGATCAGCGGCCGCGTTGCCGGTCTCCTGCACGATCGTTCGGGGCAGGCGTCGTCCTGGGACCGCCTGGCGGTCAAGGATATTGCCGCCGCGCAAATCACATTCGGCATGGTGGGGCGGATAGACCGGATCGATCTTGTCACCAGTCCGGATCGGTCCGTCGAGGAAGTGGCGCAGGCGGTGCGCGCCGTGCTGCCTCCGCATCTCGCCATTGAGCGGCCGTCGAACCGGACCACGCAGGTCGAGCAGATGGTGCAGGCGTTCCGCCTGAATCTCACGGTGCTCAGTTGGGTGGGGCTCCTGGTCGGCACGTTCCTGATCTATAACACGATGGCATTTGCCGTGGCCCAGCGGCGGCGGGAGATCGGCATCTATTGCGCCATCGGTATGTCGCGGCGTCGTGTGGCTGGTCTATTTCTGGCCGAGGCGGCGCTGTTCGGCGTCCTCGGCGGACTGGTTGGCAGCGTGGCAGGCATGCTGCTGGCGCAGAAGCTGGTGGCCCTGGTGAGCCGGACGATTTCGGATTTGTATGCGCCGGTCAGTGCGGGCGACGGTGGATGGTTCGGGACGGGCCAGTTCTGGGCCCTCTCGCTGGAAGGCATGGCGATCGGCTGCCTGGTGGCCATGGTTGGCGCCATCGGGCCCAGTCTGGATGCCAGCCGTACGGCGACGGTGCGTGCGCTGGCCCCCGGCGACTATGAAGCGAGCCGGCAGGTGCGTGCGGGCGTACTCGGCCTCATCGGATTGGGGCTGCTGGTGTCGGCCGGATTGCTGAGCGCGACGGGTCCGGTCGGCGGCGTGCCTGTGCTTGGCTACGCCGCCACGTTCTGTCTGCTCGCGGGACTGTCCTGCCTCACGCCCATCTGCGTGGCCGGATGGCGGGCGCGATCGCTGACATCGCTTCCCGGCACGCAGCGCGCGATGCGCGACATTGCAGTCGATCACGCGGCCCGCAATCCCGGGCGCAACGGAGTGACGGTGTCCGCGTTAATGGTCGGACTCGCCATCATGATCGGCGTGCTGATCATGGTGCGGAGTTTTCGGCATACCGTCGAGTTGTGGATCAACGACACGGTTATGGCGGATCTCGTCGTCGCGCCGTCGGCGTGGTTGCGCGGGACCGACGCGGGAAGCATGGGGCGCAGCCTGCCGCCGTCCTGGTTGCCGGTCTTGTCGTCACTGCCGGA
>OMJK01000204.1 GCA_900299325.1 Nitrospiraceae bacterium
AGTGCGGGCCTATCTCTGGGGTGTGTCGACCGTCAGCGGCGTGCTCTTGGTGGTGGTCGGGGTGATGATCTATGCCAATTCGCTGACGATGATCACGAGTTTCCTGGAGCGGTATGGCATCGGTTGGTATGTAGGTCAATAGAGCGCTGACAGCCCTCAGCTTTCAGCGATCAGCTTAAGAACGCTCCTCTTCCCGAATCCCTTCCCAGTTCAAAGCTCAGCCGAAATAAGAATTTTCCTGATAGCTGATTGCTGACCGCTGATAGCTTTTTCGCCTTTGATCAGCACCAGGCGCCGAGGCGGCAGGTTGTGAAAGATTGCCCTAAGGCATTCGCGGCAGGCGTGCGGGGAGTTGTGCTGCGCGATGAAGATGAAGCCGATGGAAGGGGCGACGTACTGTGTCCGCCGGCAGACGATTCGGGCTGCGTAATGTCCGAAAAAGCCGATGAGGCAGAGGTGTCGGGTTTCCTCGCCAGCAAGGTTCCCGATTTGCCTCCGCCGTACTTTGCAAGTAACGACTTGCCGTCATTAGCGGCCTTGCTGCCCGGATATTTTTCCGCCAGCAGGGTCAGGTTTTCGACCGCCCAATCGTCGGCGCCCAACTCGTGGTACGTCTGCGCGAGAAAGTAAAGCGCGTCCGGCGCCACGGGCTTATCGGGATAGTCTTTCATGATCTTTTCGAACCGGTGGGCCGCCGCCAGGTACGAACCGCGCCGGTAATAGAACTGGCCGACGAAGAGGTGCGTCTGGGCCAGCCAGTCGTGGCACTCCTTCATTTTCTCCAGGGCCTGTGCATCGTACCGGCTGCCGGGGAAGTCTTTCCGCAGCCGCTCGAAATCGGCGAGTGCTTTCAGGATCGGCTCGGGATCCCGGTCGATGGTTTTCGCCATTTTCATGTGGCTTTCCCCGATCCGGAATGCCGCATAGGGGGCCAGCATATGGATCCGGTGCAGATCCAGAAAGTGGTTATACTCCACGACCGCTTCGGCGTACTCCTCCTTGTCGAAAAAGGCTTCGCCCCGTTTCATAATGACGTTGGGATCGTAGTTTTTCTCGATCGTGTCGCCCAGGAAGATCTGCTCGTCGATTCCGCTCGCGGTTTTCTTGCCGGAGCCGGAGGATTGGTCTTTGGGAGTGCTGGAACAGGCTCCGGCCAGGGCCTGAATCAGTACCAGGCCGGCGAGCAGTGCCACCACGGCCGGTCGGCGACCGTACACCGGAGCGAAACTGACAGCGTGCAATGCGTGCATATGCTTCATTTCTAACAAGAAGTCGGCTCAAAAGCAATGTCTGCAGGAGTTTGGTTGACCCGGTTCCTCCCCCTCCCTATAATCCCGCCACGATCATTGTGCGCGTCGTACGGGTAGCAGCTGACGGGCGGTAGGAGCCATGGTCCGAACCAGGATAATCGGGACAGGCAGCTATCTCCCGGAGCGGGTGGTGACGAACGCCGATGTCGCCGCGCCGCTGGGGGTGTCGCCCGGGCACATCGACCGGCTGACCGGAATCCGGGAACGCCGGTGGGCGGCCGACCACGAAGCGTCCTCCGACATGGCTGTCATCGCCGGCCAGCGGGCGCTCGATGCCGCCGGCTGTACGGCGGCAAGTCTGGACGCGATCATCCTCTCGACCACCTCTCCCGACGCAGCATTTCCGTCGACAGCGTGCCACGTTCAGCGCCGCTTGGGTTGTCGAGGCGTCGGCGCGTTCGATGTGGCGGCGTCCTGCTCGGGGTTTCTCTACGGCCTGTCCATGGCGCATGCGATGGTGCAGAGCGGGCACGTACGTACGTGCCTGGTCGTATCGGCGGAAATCAAATCCCGATTTCTGGATCCGGCGGACGAGGCGACCGCCATGTTGTTCGGCGACGGGGCGGGCGCAGTGGTGGTCCGCGGAGATACGGCTGCTGACCCGCACGGCAGCGGCGTACTCGGCATTAGGCTACACGCTGACGGATCGCGGCACGAACTGATCCGCATTCCGGCCGGCGGCTCCCGCACACCTGCGTCGCCGGAAACCATGCAGCGCCAGGCGCACCGGCTGCGTATGAACGGTCCGTCGCTGTTCCGGCTGGCGATCCGGCGGATCGAACAGGCGGTGCAGGACATTCTGAAAGAGTTCGGGGTCCGGCTCGACGAGGTCGGGCAGGTCGTCCTTCATCAGGCCAACGGGCGCATTCTCGCCCAGGTGGCGCAGCGTCTCAGCATTCCACCCGACCGGCTGTCGTCGGTTATCGAGCGGTACGGCAACACGTCGTCGGCCTCGCTGCCGATTGCGCTCGATGCCGCGGTGCGGGCCGGGACGATCACCACGGGCGATCTCGTGTTACTGGGCAGTTTCGGCGGAGGGCTCACCTGGGGAACTGGGCTTGTCCGCTGGTGAAAATTTATCGAACTCTGTAATCCGGCTGTAACACGAGTCGGCTATAAACGGATCATCGCGGTTCACCTTTCAGGAGCGGAGCGCACCATGTTCGGTCTTATTCCCAAAGACGAAGCCTTCTTCGACCTCTTCAAAAAAGCGGCGCACAACATGATCGAAGGCAGCCGCCTGCTCAAAGAGATGACGGAGCAGTACCGCGATCCTGCGGCCCAGGCCAAACGGGTCAAGGATGTAGAGCATGTCGGGGACGGCATCACGCACGACATCGTGACGCGGCTCAATCAGACGTTCATCACGCCGATCGATCGCGAGGACATCCACGATCTCGCCAGCGCCCTCGACGACATTCTGGACGCCGTCGAAGCGGTGGCGGACCGGTTCGTCATTTATAAGATCGGCCGGCCGACCGAAGCGGCGGTGCGGTTGGCCGATATTCTCTATCAGGCGTCCGTGGCCGTGGGACAGTCCGTGGACCGGATCGGCATGTCGCATGCCGAGATCACCGAGTGCAGCGTGCGGGTCAACAGCCTGGAAAACGAAGCCGACCGTGTTTCGCGGGATGCCATCTCCGCGCTGTTCGAAAAAGAAACGGATCCCATCGCCGTCATCAAGTGGAAAGAAATCTACGAGACCTTCGAAGCCGGAACCGACCGGTGCGAAGACGTGGCGAACATTCTTGAGCGCATCGTGATCAAGCACAACTAAACGCGGTAATGCGTGATGAGTGATCAGATGATGATCCGTACAGTTTCTTCGCGAGACCCGAAACCATGACACCCGTCACTCGTCACCTATCACCGTTCACGGTCTTACATGCCTGATCTGACCGGCTTTCTACTGCTGACCGTGTGTCTGGCGCTGCTGTTCGACTTCTCGAACGGCTGGCACGATTGCGCCAACGCCGTGGCGACGGTGGTTTCTACGCGCGTACTCAGTCCGTTGGTGGCGGTGGTGCTGGCCGGCCTGTTGAACGTCGCGGGCGCATTTTTTTCGACGGCGGTGGCGAAGATGATCGGCGGCGGGATCGTCTTCCCCGAAGCCATCACCAGTGCGGTTGTGGCGGCGGCGCTCAGCGGCGCCATCCTGTGGAATTTGATCACGTTGATCCTCGGTCTGCCGACGAGTTCGTCGCATGCGCTCATCGGCGGG
>OMJK01000205.1 GCA_900299325.1 Nitrospiraceae bacterium
CGAGTCTACGTCAGTTCGCTCAAGGCCGAGCACCGGGACCTGGCCCGTCAACTCGGTGCGGCCTGGGTCGGTGGGGCGGCCGAGATGCCGCCGAACAAGTTGCATGGCGCGATTCTCTTCGCGCCGGCCGGCGAATTGGTGCCGCCGGCCTTGCGGGCGCTGGAGCGCGGCGGGACGCTTGCGATCGCGGGCATCCACCTGTCGGCCATCCCTCCGCTCGATTACAACCGTGACGTGTTCGGCGAACGGGTGCTCCGCAGTGTGACCGCCAATACCAGGCAGGACGGACTGGATCTGCTGCGGGAGGCCGCCGCCATTCCGATCAAGCCGCGCACCGTCCGGTTCCGTCTCGACGAAGCCAATCGCGCGCTTCAGCTGTTGAAGGCGGGCGCGTTTCAGGGAGCCGCCGTTCTATCGATGTGACCGGCCTCCCTCTAGCCAGTGAACCCCTCGACCATGGTAGAGTCATTTTTATGTCGCGACTCGTTGCCTTCAGCCTGGCCGCTGCGATGACCGGCTCTGTATGCCCCGGCTGGGCGCTGGAATTCACCGCCGACCGCATGACCAAGATCGACGGCCGCACCGCCAAAGCCGTCGTGTATTACCGCGACACCATGTGGCGGATCGAGCACCATGCGCTGAGTCCGGTGAATGTGAGCATTGTCCGCAAAGATAAGCAGGTCGTATGGCTGCTGCTCTCGCGCATGAAACATTTCAAGACCGTGCCGTACAGTGCGGATCAGGATTTACTGGTGACGGAACATTTGGATGGGGAAGTCTCGCGGGAAGCGATCGGCACGGAGCAGCGCGAGGGACATCCGACCGTGCTGTACGAAGTCGTCACGAAGCAGGGCGAGCGCACCGATATCTATTATCAGTGGCTGGCCACCGACATTCATTTCCCGATGAAACTGGCGAAGAAGGACGGCAGCTGGATCGTGGAGTACCAGCATGTGAAGTTGCGGGCCGTGTCGGATTATCTGTTTCAACTGCCGGTCAATTTTCAGCCGTTGGAAGAATTCGAGAAGCCAACGCCGGCGGAGCCGGCTGAACGGAAGATGTAACCAGGAGGCATGACGTGCGAGGGGGACGATTCGTCACAAGCGTAATTGGTGCGGGTGTGGTGATGCTGGCGGGAGTGGTGTGGTCGATGGACGTGGGCGACGAGAAGCAGGCCTGGACGCCGGACGGGCGGAAACTGGCGGCCGAGCGCGTGAAGCTGCCGGCTTATGACGAGATGGTTCGCATTCCTGCCGGTCCGTTTACGATGGGCAGCGATAAAAAAGTCGATCGGAACGCCTACGGAGTCGAATTGCCGCAGCGGAAGGTCTCTCTCGACGCCTACGATATCGACCGGTACGAAGTCACGACGGTGCAGTATTTGAAATTCGTCCTGGCCACGAACCGGCCGCCGCAGGTGGATTGGAAGTTCGACGGCGGCAATTTTCAGGACACGATGGCGTCGCATCCGATCATGCACGTGACCTGGTTCGAGGCGGACGAATATTGCCGCTGGGCCGGCAAGCGCCTGCCGACGGAAGCGGAGTGGGAGAAGGCGGCGCGCGGCGATCGCGATGCGCGGATTTATCCCTGGGGCAACGAAATGGCCGGTCTCTCGCGGGCCAACTACGGCCGCAGCGGCCTGTCCGGGCCGGTGCGCGACCGTCCCGAGCGGCTGCTGCTGTACCCGCCCATTATTTCGGTGTTCAAGTACGACAACGCGGTGAGCCCGTACGGGGTGTTTCAAATGGTCGGCAACGTCGCCGAGTGGGTCGCCGACTGGTACGACAAGGATTATTACAAGACGGCGCCCGACAACAATCCGAAAGGTCCGGGGCAGGGGTCCCAGAAGGCGTTTCGCGGCGGCGGGTGGATCGACAGCACGCCGAGCGTCCGCGTGTCCCAGCGCAACGGGACCGATCCCAAGACGTCGATGAACTGGCTGGGATTCCGCTGCGCGCGGGATGCGAAAGACGGCGGGGCGTCATCGGATGGCCAGCCGCAGCAGACCAGCTTCCACCGCTGATGCTCAGCGTTTGCGGCCGATCAGCGTGTGGATGCGCTCCGCGAGTTCCTTCACCAGCACGCCCATTTTGGCGTGCGACGGTTCGAAGTCGACGGGGAGTTCGTGGAGCTTCAGTCGCTCGCTGGCGCTGGGGCCGATCGACGCCACAATCATCTTCTTGCACGCCAGCTTGAACTGCGCCGTGCGCCCTTCCTGCGCCACCAGCTGCATCACGTGATCGATCTGCGCGGCGTTGGTGATCAGCATGGCGCCGACCTGGCCGTTCAGAATCTCGTGGAGCGCTTGCTTCAACGGCCCGAGATCTTCCGGCAGCGCCCACTTGTAAATCGGCACCGTGAACACATCCGCGCCCCGCTGCGTCAGCGCCCCGATTAAATCCGGATTCGGCATCCCGTATTCCTGCACCACGACGCGCAGACCTTTGACGGGCCGGTATTCGTCCAGCGTCGAGACCACGTCGACCCAGGTGTTGGGCTCCGGCACGGTGATGTTGGGTTCGAGATTCAGTTTCTTGAGCGCCGCCACCGGCTTCGGCCCGCGCGCGACGACGATCGTCTTCTTGATGGCGGCGGCGAGGTCCGCCATCGCATACCGGACTTTCAGCAGGTCGAAGAGCGCCGTCGTGCCGGTACCGGTCATCAGGACGAGCAGGTCGACCTGCTCCAGCATCAGTTTGGCGCCGAATCGGAACACGGCCTCGTTCTCCCGGCGCGGAATCGGCACCTCGCGCAACGCCGGCGCAACGACCGGCGTGCCCTTATAGCGTTCGATCAACCGCGTCATCTCGGTGGCCATGCGGCTTTCGAAGGCGGCGACGCGCAGCCCGGCAAAGTCCGTCGGGTGCGGCGCGGCCGGCACCGGTTGCTGCGAAGCGGGGGCCGGTTCGGCCGCGGCGCCCGGCGCAACCGCTGTGGCGGCGTGATGCGCGAGCATGGCGGCAATGTCGGCGATCCGGTCGAGCAGTTGCGGAACGATGGTCCGGTCTTCCAGATTCGTTGCGGCGAGCAGATCCAGCCAGAAGGCCGCGTCATCGGCCTGGTTAGCCGTCGCGGCCAGCGCAGTGCGGCGCTCGTCGTCGGAGCGGGCCCGCTCAACGGCCCGTGCGTGTTCCGCCAGAGCCGCCGCCGCCTTGGCGAGCGGCGCGCCGATGGCCTGAATGTCCGGGGTGCGCGGGAGGGCGGCGACCAGTTGCAGAGCGTCGATCGCGAACTGCTTGGTGCGGGCTTTCAGCTGGTGGGCCGGATCCGAGTCGGTCATGCGGCAGTTGTACCATGACCGGATCGGGAGCGTTCAGCGCAAACCACTATTTCGCATCGCGGGCACATCGGAATCCCGTGGATTCGTTGCGCACGGACGGGTCGCTTTCCACGCGGGTGAAGATGCGGACGCTGGGGGTTTCGTTCTGCCAGCCGGCGCCGCGGATCACGCGGCCCTTGCCGGTCTCCGGCCCGCGCGGATTGTTCGCCGGACTCGTTTCGTAGTACCGGGGATCGTACCAGTCCGCGACCCATTCCCACACGTTGCCGGCCATGTCGTAGAGGCCGTAGGGACTCTTGCCCGCGTCGTAACTGCCGACCGGCATCAGCGTTTTTTCGCCGATCCATTTCTGGTTGTAGTTGAGATGCTTGGCGGTCGGCTCCACGTTGCCCCAGGGGAACCGCCAGTCGTGGTTGCCCTTTGCCGCCTTTTCCCACTCCGCTTCCGTCGGCAGGCGCTTGCCGGCCCAGCGGCAGTACGCGTCGGCGTCGGCCCAGTCCACGTTCACGACCGGCCGGTCGCGCAGCGAGTCGGAGACCGCCGGTCCCTCCCACAAATTGCGCGTGGGATTGCGCGGATTCTGGGGCACGCGGTGGTTGGTCGCGCGGACAAAGTCGAGATAGCGTCCGTTGGTGACTTCGTACAGGTCCATATAGAAGGCGTCGACGTGCACCTCGTGGCGGGGATATTCGTCCCGTCCTCCGTCGCGGTCGCCGGGCGGCACGCCCATGGGAAACGGTCCCGCGGGGATCAGCACCATCGGCGCGCCGTCCTGGCCGGTGACGGTGGCCGGTCCCGCCGGTTCCGCCGCCGATGCGGCGAGGGTCACGACGATCATCAAACCGATGCTCAGGACAACACGAAACATACCGGGCTCCTCCTTCATGGTTGAATGGTCGCCCATCGTATCACAGGTGCCGGAAGCAGAAACAGCAGCCCGGCCGCTGTGATGGAATTCCGATTGACGCACTCACGAGCGGCCACCTAGTATACGAGCGGTGTACCGATCATGAGCGCTCCGCTGCATCGAGGCCTGCGCCATCTGGCGCTCCGCGTCACGAACCTGGCGCGGTCCCGCGCCTTTTACGAGCAACTCTTGGGCATGCGCGTCGTCTGGGAGCCGGACGCCGACAATGTGTATTTCAGTTCAGGTACGGATAATCTGGCGCTGCACCAAATCGCGCCGGGCGAGATGAGCGCCTATCAACCGCCGAAGGCACAG
>OMJK01000206.1 GCA_900299325.1 Nitrospiraceae bacterium
GCGCGTCCGTTTCGCCGCCCGCAGGAAGGCCGTGAAGAGCCGCTGGTGCGGCGTGTGGCGCTCGAACAGAAACTCCGGATGCCATTGAATACCGAGAAAAAACGGATGGGCGGGCGACTCGATGGCTTCTACAATCCCGTCGGGCGCCACCGCGCTGGCGATCAACAAGGGCGCCACGGTCTTCACGGACTGGTGATGGGAGCTATTCACCATCAACGAGGCCCTGGCCACGATCCGGCGCAGCAGGCTGCCGGGGGTTACGTTCACTTTGTGAGAGACATGAACCGCTTTCGCCTTCTGACGGTGCGGCAATGCGGCGGTCACTTGCGAGGGGATGTCCTGAAACAGGCTCCCACCGAACGCCACATTCATCGTCTGCATGCCCCCGCAGATAGCCAGCACCGGCAGCTGCCGTGTGCGCGCCAGATGGACGACGTCCAACTCGAAACTCGCCCGCCGCTCGCTCACTAGCGGAAATTTGTACTGCTGCCGTTCTCCGTAGAGCCGGGGCGGAAGATCGGGACCGCTGCCGGTGAGTAAGACCCCGTCGACGCTGTCCAACAGGCGCCGCCGGGCTGCGGAATCTGCAACCAGGGGAAGAATGAGAGGGATGCCGCCCAGTTCTTCGATGGCACGAACGTACCGGGCCCGAAGAAAGTACGTCGGTTCCCGCCCGCCCATATCCTGCCTGTCACCAGCATTGAAGTCCGGCGTCACGCCGATGACAGGCTTCATATCACCGGACTGGTTCCGGCACGGGACCGATCATGGCGGACGAATCGGAACGCGGCCCGCCGGTCTCCGCAGCGACGCCGAGGAACCGCACCGGCTTTTCTCCGGTCAGGTGTTCGGGCGTGATGAGGTAGGTGCCGTACATGCTGGGGATCCAGATGCCTTTCGCCGTGGTTTCATTGCCGCCTGAAAACGCATAGGCCAGACCGCCGACGATGCCGCCGCCGATGGCAAACGCGAACTTCAGCGGAGCATAGAGGACCGTAGCCAGGACCGAGGAAGCCTGCATGCCGACTCCGCCGGCCGTGCCTTGCGAGATGTCCGTGGACGATTGCTGGCTCCATGCCGGCGCCGCGACCAACAGGCAGAAGGCCGTCAGCACCACCATCGCGATCGACGGAAGCACGTTCGAACGTCGTAGAGGTTTCATAGGGGCACCCTCCTTCCTCTTCGCACGCCGATACGAGATCGGCGGTCACGCACAACTGCTGTCGTGGGGTTATAACAAATCTATTGGTGAATGCAAGCCCCCTGCCGCCCTCGACCGCTAGGAAGATGCGGAGGGACTCTGCGGGATCAGATCGAGCTCTGTAAAAATGTAGGAAAAGACATACTCCTGCCGCTCCACCGCCGCACGATTCAGCTCCGCCACAAGGTCGCCGGCCGGAATGCGTTGATTGTCTTGCGCGAGGCCGTCGCAAAGCCGGAGGTCCAGCTTGCACCGGCAAATCGCCTGGGCGAAATATTCCGAACCCCGTGTTTCACACGACGGCCGATCGCCTGCATCCACAGACTCGAGCGCCCGGCCAAGCCGCTCATTCAGGCGAAGCGTCTGCCGGATCGATGCCAACTGGTCGCAGCCGACTTCGACCGAAACCTGGATGCCCGCCTTCCAGCTCCGTTTTTTGACGTTGAACACGCAGGCTAGAACATCGATCCGGCCATCGACCGGCTCCGGGCCGAAAAACAGCGTGACGCGATACGAAGCCGCTTCCGGCGTCGACGGGTGGGACATGGGCGGACATTGTAGCATGGGGTCTGCCGCAGACTCACCGCGCATTTGACCGCTTCTCACCCCGGCGATAAGATGCGCTCCCATGTCGCAGGCATACCAGGAGCGGGTGGCGGCTATTCAACGGGAACTGCAGGCCGGCTCGGCACTCGACGGCTGGCTGTTCTACGATTTTCGCGGCAGCGATCCCCTGGCCTATCGCGTGTTGCGCCTCGATCCGTCGCGCCATGTGACACGGCGGTGGTACTACTGGATCCCCGCCGCGGGCGAACCGGTCAAACTGCTGCACCGCATCGAGCCTCACGTTCTTGACGAATTGCCCGGCCGTACCGAGCTCTACGTCGGCTGGGAAGAGCAACGGGCGCGCTTGTCGGCGATCTTGAACGGCCGGCGGCGCATCGCCATGCAATTTTCCCCGTTCAACGCCATTCCCTATGTGTCGCGGGTCGATGCCGGCACAATTGACTTGATCCGCAGCTTTGGTGTGGAGGTAGTCAGTTCGGCCGACCTCGTGCAGCGGTTCGAAGCCGTATGGACGGAGGAACAGCGGGCGTCCCATGAATATGCGACGACGGCGCTGCGCCGGATCGTCGACGACGCCTTCGCTCACGTCCACACCGCGCTGACGACCGGACAGCCGTTGACCGAATACGGCCTGCAACAGTTTATCCTGGGACGGATCCGCGACGCCGGCATGACGACCTCCAGCCCGCCGATCGCCGCCGTCGACGTCCACAGCGCGGATCCCCACTATGGTCCGACGGCGTCGAGTTCAGCTTCTATTCGACGCGACAATCTGATCTTGATCGATCTCTGGGCCAAGCGCACGGAGCCGGGAGCGGTTTACGGCGACATCACCTGGACCGGCTACACCGGCACGCAGGTGCCGTCCAAACACCGGACGATTTTCTCGCACGTCCGGAGCGGCCGGGACGCGGCGCTGGAATTCGTCCGGCACCAGGTGGCGGCCGGTCATTTTCCGTTCGGGTGGGAAGTGGACGACGTCTGCCGGAACACCATTCGCGGCAGCGGATACGGCGAGTTCTTCGTCCATCGCACCGGCCACTCGATCGGCGAGGAAGTCCACGGCAACGGGGCCAACATCGATAATCTCGAAACCCAGGACAGCCGCCGCCTCATGCCCAGAACCTGCTTCTCCATCGAACCGGGGATCTATCTGCCCGGAGAATTCGGCATCAGAAGCGAACTGGACGTCTATGTGTCGGATCGCGACGCCGTCGTTTACGGCCAGCCGCTGCAGACGGAGATCGTGCCCATCTTCTAATCCCGCCGGCC
>OMJK01000207.1 GCA_900299325.1 Nitrospiraceae bacterium
ATCTGCGGCAGGTGCCGCTGCGTCATTCGATAACGGTTGTGCGTTCTGCTTCATCGACACGTTTGTCGCCCCGAATAGTTGGCAGAATAATACGACTCATGATTTTCCTAAATACCCACGTGGTAGGGGCGCTGGACACCCGAAAGTGGGAACCCCATGCGGATGCGGGGGTAAGAGAACCGGATCCGAAGAATGCATCCATAGACAGACTTGGAAATCTCTTTGTTCCGTTCACAAGCAGCGAGGGGAGTTTTCCCTTCCGGAAGAACTCCCCTCGGCCAACGCACCGGCTTGTACGTCTTTTTGCTCAGTGCCAGCTGGCGGCCACGATTGCCTGCACCTGCTGCGGATGCTGCGCGATCCCCTGATCCCATGTCAGCCCGGTCTGCTGACTGAACGAGGCCATCGCCTGGATCAACTGATTCACCTGCGTGTTCAGTATGTGCTGCCCATTGCCGGCCCGGATATCCTCGATCTGCCCGGTCGACGGACGGCTGTACCACTCCTGAATCGTCACCTGATCGCCCGTGCCATGCACCGCGATCCGCAGATCGTCCGCCTGTCGGCTCAGCACGAGATCGATCGGATTGATCCCGTTCCCGTACACCAATCGATTAGCCGTGCCGCTCTCATCCCAGATCGTATCCTTGCCGTCGCCGCGGTTGACTATGTACGTATCGTTGCCCGTTCCCCCTTCTTCGATATCGTCCCCGGGGCCGCTGATGAGTGTGTCGTCCCCGGCCAATCCGTAGAGGTAATCGTCGCCGGCATTCGTTCCGACCAACCGATCGTTGCCCGCCGTCCCCGGCATGTCGAGGCCCCAGTTGATCAGCTGCTGATAGGTCAGGGTGCTGTTATCGGCAAACTGGTACGTATCAATCGCATGCGCACCATAGGCGTCGTTGGGATTGAACCCCGATAGATTGATCACGTCGCCCGATGCCCCCGTGCGGATCTGCAGCAGATTGCCGCTGTAGGTCAGGATGATGTTGTCCAGCGTGACGCCGGATCCGAACTTCAGCACATTGCCCTGCCCGGGCACAGCGGTGTCCGTGACGGTATCCGTCCCGTCGCCCACGTTGTACCCGTAGGTGTCGTTGCCGGCTCCACCAGCGAGACTGTCGTTGCCGGTTCCGCCTTGCAGCACATCGTTGCCGGAGTTGCCCCACAACGTATCGTTCCCACTCCCACCCAGCAGCGTCACATCGCCGTAGGCGTACCGCGAACTAGTCAGGTCGATGATATCGTTGCCGGCGCCGCCGTCGATCACTTCCACTCCGCTGATGCGCGGCCCGCTGGAACCCGGAAAGGGGCTGATGGAATCGTCGAGAAACAGCGCATCGTTGCCCAATGTCCCCACCAGGATGTCCACACCCGCCCCGCCCTGGAAGACATCGTACGACCGGTTCATCCCGGCGAGCGACGCCCTTTGCCCTGTGCCCGCATGACCCGGGCTGCCGGAGTTGGACGCCACAACGCCGGACGTCCACGTCCCGTCGATGGACATGCGCAGCGTGTCGTTGCCATCCCCGGCCGACAGCAGATCCGCTCCGGCCCCGCCATCCAGAATATTGTTTCCGCTGTTGCCGAGAATGATGTTATTCAGCAAATTGCCCGTGCCGTTGAGATTGGCCGAACCGGTGAGCGTCAGGTTTTCGACGTTCGCGGGAAGGGTGTAGTTCACCGAGCTCTTCACGGTGTCGATGCCGGCATTCGCCGCTTCGATCACCACATCGCCCACGTTGTCGACGATATAGGTGTCGTTGCCAAGCCCGCCGGCCATCGTATCGGCACCCAGCAAGCCATCGATGACATCGTCGCCCGACGTGCCATTGAGGATATCGTTGTTGTTGGTTCCCGTGATATTCGGCATGGTCGATTCCTCCGCTACAAGGTCGTCGCCTTTTCAGGCTTGGCGTTCCCGACTTCCAGTCGATCCAACCTTGAGCGTCCCTGCTCATAGAAAAGCCTACCGGCTGAAGCGGTGATAGAAATAGCTTGGACAGGGGGGAACAAACCCCTCTGATGGGGGGAAAAAGAGAATCGTGAGGCTTGCCGTACGTAGGAGTACAGATCGGCGCCCGGAACCGGACCTAAGAAGACCGTTTGTCGCACGCCTTCCCGGAACCGGCAATTGATCTATTCATAGATCGGCAGAGAAGATCCCTATAGAAGGAGCCCACCCTTTCTGGACGGTTCCTAAACCGTCCGCATCGGTTAGTGCCAACTGGCTGCCACGATTGCCTGCACCTGCTGCGGATGCTGCGCGATCCCCTGATCCCAGGTCAACCCGGTCTGCTGACTGAACGAAGCCATGGCCTGGATCAGCTGATTCACCTGCGTATTCAGCAAATGCTGCCCGCCTGCCTGAATGTCCTCGATCTGCGCCGTGGCTCTCGGTGCTACGAATAAGCAGCTTGAGCGTCTCACCACTTCCAGCCTGATCCCCACTCTCTGCCTGCCTATAGGCAATCTGCCGCAAAGCACTAATCGTTCCACTTGGTCCATCTTTTTTTTGATTCTGAATCGCCAATGCTGCATCAACCGCTCTACGGAATGTTTCAGCGCTGACTGAGCGATCTCCGAGTTCGAATTGAGCTTGAGCAACGTGCATCAGGGCAGCGGCTTTCGAGGAATCGGGGATTAACAGCTTACTCGGATCTAGAATGGCGTTCGCAGCATTGAGGGCACTCTGGAGAGTCTCTTTCGCTGCAGGGTCCCCCGACTTTGCCTGCCGACTCGCAATAAATGACAACACCTGCGCTCGCTTTTGATTTCGTTGCGGGACTCCGGGCACTTGCTGAAGTTGAGTGTCAAGCACTGCCAATGCGGCTTGCAGATTTCCGCCTGTGATGAGCGCATCAACGATGGCAAGCAAACCAGCTTCTGTCATCATCGTGCGCGAGGCTGTCTGTACCGCGTCTTGCGTTTTCCCATACCTCGCTTGCGCGAGCGCAAGTAGTGCCAAATCCTTTGTGGTTCCAGCAGTACTGAAATCCCCAGCTCGAAGTTGAGCCACTTCGATATCGTACTGGAGCCGCGTTTTGACTTCTTCCAGTCCCCGCCGCCTTCCTGAATCACTCAGGAGTTTGCTTGGAATGGAAATCCCCTCTGCTACCTGCCGAGCCTCCTGCAGAATCTTCCGCACCTCCACCAACGCGGCTTCTTTTTCGGATGTGAGCCATGCCGGCTTTCGAGGCGACGTCGATACAACCAACGGTGGCATATTTTCTGTTGTCATCTGCTGCTCTGTCGCCATCGCTGAAATAACTCCCGTGCTCACTAGCAGCACCGTGAGTAGAGCCATCTCGCGTCGCCTCGTCATGCCGCCATCCTTTCTCCGTTCATACACAATCGCAGCGAATAACATAGATCCAAGCAGTGCCAGATACTCACTTCTCCTCACGCCGGATGTTGGTGGCCATCACCCGTGTCCGCAACTCCATGCCGGAGTTCATCTTAATGACGGTTTGTGCCTCAACGTTCCCCCGGACACTGACTCGTCCGACGGCCAATCCATTAACCCGCTGCCTCTCACTCGGGTCGCATCGGATGATGTACACCACTGGAATTTCTCCGGTCTGATCATCCAGCTGAAAGATCGATCCGCAGGTCGGCATGCCGAACGTGTCTTTGCCTTGCCACTCTCCAATCAGCTTCAACCCGCCCCTATGCACGACGTCGTGCCGGTGGAATGCGCTGGGGTTGGACAACACTTTCTCAACTGGCGTTACCTCTTCAGCAGCAACATGGCCTGCCAGCATCCACCACGCGCCAAGCACTGCGAGTCCGACCCGCAACGTCTCCGCCATTGCCATTCCCTCTTTCATGGCCACCCCCACTCCCTACAACCCACCCATGCAGCGACTATTACCCGCTATTTATTCGTTTTCTAAATCATAAGGAACACGCACTGTACATGCGCACGCAAAAGTCAGTCAAGCGCAAAGGCGCGCCACTGGCCGATCCGCCAGGTACCGACTCTTGATAGGGAACGCGAGAAAGGCTGTCTGCAGCTCCGTTCGGGCACGGAGTCACATGGACTAGGATTTTCAATCCCTTGCAGGCCGACAGAAAAGAACCCGGGACACCGTTACCACGACCGCACTCGCAGCCTCCTACTCCACGACACACATTCCGGGGAAGCCGCGCAGCCGGGGCTAGACTTTCGGCTTCGGCTGGCGTGCTTTCTGGACTCCGGCCAGCACCTGCGAAATCTGCTGGTGCAGCCGCGCGAGCACGTCTACCCCCATGGCCACACGCGCAACCAGCTGGCCGTTGATGCCTTTGGGCGCTGCCTGACCATCCTTCGCCGATCTGGCAATGGCGCCCAGCGCCACCGGTTCGATGAATCCGTAATCGATGTATGCAATCCCTTGCGCCACGCTCACATTGGTATAGTTGGTGGCGCGCGGATGCGCCGACGAGTCGCCGGCGCTCAAGTGCACACTCATTTCCACAGCTTTTGGCTTCGACTCACCCATGCGGTTGCTCCTCCTGAGTTAAATTTCACCCAATAAGATTGACGACATCTCTTGCACGCAGGCGATGAGACTCTACCCATCCTCCCAGGATGCGTCAACACACTTTTTTGGAAAGAGCTGGATCTGCTCGCATCAAACGACAGGAGGAGTCACCCATAGGATGACTCCTCCGTTGCCGACACGATGGCGCGGGTGGCTTATTTCTCTGCCGAGAGCGGCGGCATGTTGATGCCGACACGCTCCAGCCCCATGATGACGGTCAAGGCGGACGGCGAGTGCTGCACGATTTCTTTTTGCACTTCGATACGGCGCAAGTCGACGAATTCCGGCGCGGTCAACCCCAGCGATTCACGATAGGCCCGGTCGGCGATGCCGCGCTGCCGCTCGGCTTTCTCGCGGGCTTCCTCGGCCTTCTGGAATTCAACCATGGTGATCTTTCGCTGCTCCTGCACGATCGTTTGCGTCGTCTGCTCAACCACCCCTTTCGGCGGCAAAATGCTCCCGACGACGACACGGTTCAATCGCACCGGCAGGTTTTGCTTTTCGATCAACTTCGCTTGCACCTCGCGCGAAATAGCATCCTGCAACTTGGTTCTCGTTGTCGGATCGGTCGTCAATTGAAACAAGGGATAGCGCTGCACTTCTTCGCGGACGAAGGTGCGAAACGCTTCTTTCATGTTGTTCTGATACCAGTTGGGCCCGTATTTGGAAATCAGTTCCGGCGAGCGGCCTTCGATGACATTGGCGATCAGAAAGGCGTCGAACGACACCGGCGCATTTTCCGACGAAATGATGTCGAAATGCTCCGAGTACTGAATCGGCCTGACATCGACATCGATCACTTTGGTCGTCGGGGCCACGTTCACCCGCCCGGTTTTGGCCGGCACCGGATCGACGCCGCCATGACCGAAGAAAAATGGCTGTTCGACCAGCACCCCTTCGTGCCCCGCTTCGACCGCGACACACCCGTTTGCCGTCGTCATCACCCCGACTGCCAGCACGATGCCCCTCACCCCGCTCATATGACCGCGCATATGATCCTCCTCTCGTGCCCCGTCCGCAGAAAGGACAGACTGGTTGAATGGCCGGTCCGATGCTCCCTCAAGCAATCACCTTACGTAGCGGGACTTCGAAAAGTCAAACGAGTACCGGACGCAGGGCGTGGCCTACGGTTTCTGCGCAGTCAAAGCGACTGAGCGGGGGAAGAGGAATTCGCGAAGCTGATCTGTTAAAAAATTCCGGCCTGACGCTGCAACCAGCGGATATACCGGACGATCTGATCGACATCGTCCGGCGTAACGCCGTTGATTTTGGGCATATCGCCGAAGTCCCAATGATGGGCCTTCACACCGTTGGCCGCCGCCCGCTGAAACGCCGCATCGCCATGGTGGTTGGGCTCATACACTTTGTGAACAAGCGGCGGTCCCTGGCTGGTGCCGACGCCCGCCTGACCATGACAGGCTGCGCAATTCGACGCGAATTTGGCTTCGCCGGTTTGCACATCAGCCGGCGTTGGGCCGGCGGCCTTCGGCGCCGTTTCACCCTGGCTGCAGGCCGGCGCCCCAGCGACAAGGACGACACACACACCGAGCGTGATCATTTGGTGACCAATCATTGCTTGAAGAACCTCTCCTTGTTTACTCATCACGCATCACCCTTCACCCATCACTCTCCTCAAGGTAGCGCATATGCGACAGGATCCTCAACCCCGGCCTTGGCAAACCCTTGACGACGGATCAGGCAACTGTCACACCGCCCGCAGGCAAGCGAGCCGACAGGATCGTAGCAGCTGTGCGTCAGATGGAACGGAACCTTCAACTCCCGTCCCCGTTGAATGATCTCCGCCTTCGTCAGAGTCAGCAGTGGCGCGCGCACGGTGATCGAACGGCCTTCCGCACCGGCTTTGGTACCGGCCCGCACGGCGGATTCAAAGGCGCGGATGAATTCCTCGCGGCAATCGGGATAGCCCGAATAATCGAGCACGTTCGCGCCGAAATAAATAGCCGAGGCGCCGACGACTTCCGCATGCGCAGCGGCGATCGAAAGAAAAATCAGATTACGGCCAGGCACATAGGTGACAGGAACGCCTGTCCCCCGCTCCGCGTCGCTACGTTGCTTCGGCACCGCCAGGTCGCCGGTCAACGCCGATCCGCCCACGGCCCGTAAATCGATGTCCACGACAAGATGCTGCGCGGCACCCAGCGCCGTCGCAAGCGCGCGGGCGCGATCGATTTCCACCGCATGCCGTTGACGATAGGCCAGCGTCAGCCAGTACGTATCATGGCCCTCTTCGCGGGCAATGGCTGCCGCCACAGCAGAATCCAATCCGCCGCTGACCAGTACAACGGCCCGTTGTCGCATTGAGCGTCCCCTCCCGTTACTCCGGCATCGCTATCCTAGCCAAAGTACCACGCGAGGCGCCAGCGTCACGACACAGAAGACCGCTTGAATAGGGAGTACAGAAAAGATGGAGGGAAACGGCGGCCCGGTTGAAACAACCGGGCCGATCGGTAAACACTGCGCGGCTAGTCGCGATCTTCTTCTTTTTCGATCTTTTCCAGCAACTCAACCCGCGACTGGCACTCGACGCAGAGTTTGGCGAACGGCACGGCCTGGAGCCGCTTCTCGCTGATCTCGACGCCGCATTCGGCACAAATGCCGTACGTGCCTTCGTGGAGCCTGGTCAATGCTTCATCGATCGACTGGCGGCGACGGTTGCGCATCTCCATCAATGAAATGCCGAGTTCGCGCTCGAGATCCATCAACGCTTGATCCCCGACGTCGCGGGCGGATTCCAGCCGCCGCTGCTGATCCTCGGTGAGCGATTGACCGAGACTGCCCTCGATCTCGCGCATGATCTCCTGCCGTTTGCCCAACAGCATTTTCTGAAGCGTGTCCCGCCGGCGTTCCCGCACCTCCCGCTCCTTGGCCGACTCTTTCGGACGCACCGGCAGAGTCACCACGGGCGCAGGGGCTGGTTTATCCACAACCGCGGCAACCGAACGGCTTTTGGCGAGCATCACGGGCGCCGGTTTCGCCTTCACCGTAGGTTTTCTCTTGGCGTGTGATTTGACGGCGGCCATATGTTCCCGCTCCTTAGATAAAGGTGGGCAGCCAAAAAAGTTTGGCATCTATAACACGGTCTAGACTGAATGACAAGGGGTTGTGGTAAAAAAGCTCGAAGGCCCTAGGGGTAGAGGATCGTCGAATGTACCTGGTATCCCGCAAGCTTGGCACGGCCATTCAGTCCCTTTAATTCGACCAGAAAATCCAGCCCGACAATCTCGCCCCCCAGCTGCCGGACCAGCCCAACCGTCGCCTCAGCCGTCCCTCCGGTAGCCAGCAGGTCGTCGACGATCAGCACCCGCTCGCCGATGCTAATCGCGTCCCGGTGGATGGCCAGCGTATTGGACCCGTACTCCAGGCTGTACTTCACTTCGAAACAATCGGCGGGCAGTTTGCCCGGCTTCCGCACCGGCACAAAACCGGCCCCCAACCGGGACGCGAGGATGCCGGCAAAGATAAACCCGCGCGATTCGATTCCGACGACTTTGCCGATCCGCTGGCCGTGATAGCGCGCCACCAGGTCGTCGGTGAGGCTGCGCATCGCCGCGGCGTTTTTGAGCAGTGTCGTGATGTCGTAGAAGAGAATCCCGGGCTTCGGAAAATTCGGGACTTCTCGAATCAGGGTCTGGTAGTTGAGTTCCGCCACGAGCTAGAGCAGATCCGCTTGTGTCATGGTTTTTCGTTCGATCGTGCCACGAAGCCGGATCAACGCCTGGGTTTCAATCTGCCGGACCCGCTCGCGGGTGAGCCCGAGATCGCGGCCGATTTCTTCCAGCGTCTTGGCTTCGTCTCCGTCGAGACCAAACCGCGACACAATAACAGTTCGCTCTTTGTCAGGCAACTCCTTCACCCACCCCATCAACTCCGTGCGGCGGCGCACGCCGTCGGCCGCGACATCCGGCGACGGGCACATGGAATCTTCGATGACGTCCCGCAGAAACGTATCCGTGCGGTCGTTCAGCGGACTGTCCAGCGAGCACGTCGTCCGGACCAGCTGCCGGAGATCCTGCACTTCGTCTTCCGTCGTCTTCATTTTCGCAGCCACTTCCAGCGCCGTCGGTTCGCGCCCGAGCTCCTGCACCAACCGCTCGACGCGGCCCAGATAGCGGTTCAACTGCTCCACCACGTGTACCGGCAACCGGAC
>OMJK01000208.1 GCA_900299325.1 Nitrospiraceae bacterium
CCTGTCTTGTGTGTCGCTGTGTTGTTGTGCAGTGTCAGCCTCGCATGTATCCCGTCCCGGGTTTCAGCCGAGACCGAAGAGCCGCTCGAAGTGAAGGATGTCGTGGTGTCCAGCACCCGGTTGCCTGACGCGCCGGTCGATGTCCGCACGCTTCCTGCCAAGGTCACCGTCATCACGGCCGAGGACATCAAGAAATCCGGCGCGAAGACCGTTCAGGAGGCCATTCAGTGGGCGACGGGCATCGTGATATACGATGCGGTCGGGAACAATTTTCAACAGACGATCGATCTGCGGGGATTCAATGGCCAGCCGGTCCCTTCGACCAGCGTGTTCGTCGATGGGCAACGCATCAATGAGCCGGACTTCAATTCCGTCAACTTCGACCTCATCCCGTTCGACACGATCGAGCGGATCGAAATTATTCCTGGTCCAGCGACGATCTACGGGAAGAATGCGATGGGAGGGGTCATTAATATCATCACGAAACGTGGAGGGGATACACGGCAGGTCACCGGTGAAACGATGTTCGGAAGCTGGGGCCGCCAGCGGTACACCATCAATGCGAGCGGACCAATCGGCAAGTTCGATTATTACTTCAACTACGGCAAAGAAAAAGAAGACGGGTACCGGTATGCGTCCAATGCCGATATCGATCGGTTTTACGGGAGAATCGGGTATCGGCCGACGGACGAGACGGATCTGACGCTCTCCTACACCTATGTAATGGATACGCTGCATCAAGCTGGGGCGCTGCCGAAAACGTTGGCGCAAATGAATCCGAGGACGAACTTCACGCCCGGCGATTTTGTTGAGAATAACAGCAACGTTGTCAGGTTCACTGGCCGCCAGGGGTTGCCATGGGGTTTTTCGCTGAACGTGAACGGGTTTTACAGGAGTTTGGATCAACAGCAATTCACGGTCGGGCAACCGTTTCCCGCAGGGACGCAGAACTCGACAGCCCGCAACAACTCCAACACGCAATCGTGGGGAGGCACCGTGCAGGTATCGCAAGGCACGTCGATCGGAGGACACCAGAACAATCTGGTGTTCGGTACCGATCTCCAGCGCAATGACTTCGGCAGTGTCTTGGGCGCCGTGTCGGGCATTCCGACGTCGCCGTTCCTGTTCAATAGCAGGTCCGATTCAAACGAACACATCCTTGGGCTCTACGCGCAAGACACGTTCAATCTTTTGCCCAACCTGATCCTCACGGCAGGTGTCCGGTACGATCAAGACAGCATCGAAACGAATTTCTCCGACGTATCAGATTTTGGGTTCGGTCCGTTCGTGACCCCTGCCACGACGAGCAAGAAAACCTTCTATCGTGCGAATCCAAAAGCGGGGGTGACCTATCTGGTTCGGCCGGGCACCAGCGTGTACTTCAATTACAGTCAGGGGTTCCGGGCGCCCACGTTCTTTGAGCTGTTTCCGGCTGCCGGGTTCTCCAACTCCAACCTGAGGCCGGTCGTTTCCGATAATTTTGAAGTCGGCGGAAGGACCGCGTTGTGGAATTGGGGAGAGGCCAGTCTGGCGCTCTTCACGTCGAACGTCAGGAACGAGATCTATTTTACTTGTACGGTTTGTGCAGGCCTCGCGTTCGATGGACTCAATCGAAATGTCGACAGCACACGGCGTCAGGGAATCGAGGCGAGTATGAAGGGTCGATTGAACGAGTATGCCGACGGGATGGTGAATTATACGTTCACGGAAGCCACGTTCCAGTCCATGTTCAATGTGTCGGCAACGAAGACCATCATGCCGGGGAATACGATTCCGCTGGTTCCCAAGCACCGGCTGAGTGCAACCGGCAATGTGCATCCGGCTCAAGGATGGACGGCGTCCTTGATCGGCTTGTACGTGGGACCGCAGTATTATTTGAACGACGAAACCAATGTTCAGCCGAAGCTGGATAGCTATTTTCTTCTGAACGGGAGATTGTCGTACGAGCGGCCGGTGCCGGGCGGGCGGTTGACGGGGTTTCTCATGGTCAACAATCTGCTCAATCAGAAGTATGCAACCTCCGGGACGATGGCTGCGAATACGATTACGGGCAACGGTGTGACGCCGGAGCAATTCGTGGTTCCGGCGCCGACGTTTGCGATCTACGGGGGACTTAGCTATCGTTTCGAAGGAATCTAGTCAGACTGCAATGTCCAGTGGAGGGCGACATGCCGCGACGAGGACTGCGCATTACGAAGGTTTATACGAAAACCGGCGATAAGGGGAAAACCAGACTGGCTGGCGGGCAGTCGGTCTGGAAAGACCACATCCGTGTTGAGGCCTATGGCACGGTCGATGAACTCAATGCGGCAATCGGAGTCGTACGGGCGTTCGATGCGCAGAATCGGGATCTTGGCCGGGCCGCAGAGGGGCGGCTGGATGACGAATGGCGATGGGTACAGAACAAGTTGTTCGACATCGGGGGACTGCTGGCGACCAAACCGGGCCAATCGTTTCCCAATATGCCCCGCGTGGCGGCGAATGACGTGGCCAGGCTGGAACAGTCAATCGACGCCTGCCAACGGGAGCTGGCGCCGCTGAAGGAATTCATTTTACCCGGAGGCGGTCTTGTGGGTAGCTTGTTACATCAGGCGCGGACCATCTGCCGCCGGGCGGAACGCCGGTGTGTGACGCTGGCGCGCCAGGAGAGGGTTGACAAACAGATCCTGATCTATCTGAATCGTCTGAGCGATGCGCTGTTCATCTGGGCTAGGTGGACAGCGCATCACCGGGGCGAAAAAGAGTGCCTGTGGCAGCGTCTAGACTCCCGCTGATCCCTTGTAGTGCGGTTCTAGAGGGAGAGCCGTCCTGCCACGTGTCTTCTAGCAGGAGTCATCCTGCCGGTTTATCCTCCCTGTGATCCTTATTTTATCCAGCTCCCAGCCTGTTCCTCTAACCCGGTCAGTCCACTCCCAGTCTTCCACATGCTTCCCGTGGTTGATTCTCCAGCCGGGTAGGGCCTTCTGCCCCTGTTCGAGACACCCGTAGGGGTGTCGGCCTAAGTGATGAGAGGCGGCTGAGGGAAAAAGCCCCCATTCCCCGGTGTCGGGAGGAAAGGAACGGTGCACAATTTCACCGTTTACTTGCCAACTGGGAGCAACGAGCTACACTTGGCAACAGGTTACGTAATCTATGCAACATGCTGTGTTGCGGGAGAAGGGCATATGAATGTCCGAATGTCGTCACTGATTCTGGGTGTCGGCCTCTGTGCGGTGGTTGTGGGAATGCCGTCCTTTACCAAAGCCGGTGAAGAGTCCGAGACGGCCGAACTGCTCATTTCGCTGCTCAAAGTCGGCCGCGGGGTGGTGTCCGAGAATCAAGGCCTGATCAACGATGCGTCGAAGGGCAATAAGGGATTCACCGACGAATTTCTCGCCCAGCAGGTCATCGAAAAATTCAAAGCCAAGGCCCACGTCGATCTCAGCAAGCCGAACAGTGCGCCGCAGAGCGCGACACTCGTGGCGCTGCTGGAGTCGGAGAAGGAAGTGGTGCAGGAGGCTCAGCCGATCATCAATAAGCAGGGCGTGGCGTTCAAAGGGTTCCTTCCCGCGGTGTTCGCCCGCAAAGCCGGCGAGAAATTCTTCAAAAAGACCGGGATCCGGTTGAAACTGACGGGAACGGATTACCGGTTCCCCGGTAACAAGCCGGACGACTTCGAGGCCGAAGTGCTGCGCATGTTCTCCGATCCACGTCATCCCAAAGGGCAGCAGTACGTCAAGACGACGATGGTAAACGGCAAGCCGGTCTTGCGCGTGATGGATCCGGAATATGCCGGCCCGACCTGCTTATCCTGCCACGGAGGTCCCAAGGGCGAGAAAGACATCACGGGGATGAAGAAAGAAGGATGGAAAGAGGGGGATTTGGCCGGGGCCATCAGTATTACGATCCCGATGCGGTAGCACGGGCATGCATTCACGCTGAATAATTGGGAGGAGCAGCGCTATGAGTAAGATCGTGGTTGTCGACGATTCCTATGCCGAACTCCAGATGATCGAGTCCTACTTGAAAGCGGCCAATCACACGGTCGTGTCCTTTCCGAATACCGACAAGTTGGAGGACAAGATCGCCGCGGAAAAGCCGGACCTCATCGTCATGGACGTCGTAATGCCGGGGCGCAATGGTTTTCAGGCCTGCCGCGACCTCAAAAACGACGATCGGTTCAAGAGCATTCCCATCGTGCTGTGCACGTCGAAAGGAAACGAGAGCGATAAATTCTGGGGACAGCAGCAGGGAGCCAACGGCTATGTCGTCAAGCCGTTCAAGTCCGAAGATCTCCTCGCCGCAGTCAAACGCGTGCTGAACTGACCCTCTGCGCACCGCACCGGGATTCTGGTAAGGCCATGGAGTCGACGCTCGCTGTTGCACAATCCACTTCCTCTCCGGCTCACGAACCGGCTAAATCCGCCGCGCCCTCTCGGGTCTGCCTGATTACCCTTGGAGGAGAGCTGTTCGCGATCGACCTGCGCCATGTGCGCGAGGTGTTCGAGCTCGAATCGATCACGTCGGTTCCCGGAATGCCCGCTTCGCTGGTCGGGGTGGCCAATCTGCGAGGCACCGTCGTGCCGCTGGCCGATCTCAGGCCGGCGTTAGGAGTGTCGTCCGCGGCCCCGTCCAAATATGCCGTGGTCGTGCGCCATGGCCAGCAGCAGGTCGGGATTCTTATCGATACCGTGCCGGAAATCCGAACAATTCATCAGGACGATCTGTTGGCCGCGTCGACGCAAGGCGTGGCCGAGAGTCGGCCATTTTTATCCGGCTTAGTGAAGATTGAAGAGCGTATGAGCGGCATGGTGGAGGTACCCAAGCTACTGGCCTGCGTCGAAGGCTACTAAGAGGTTTCCGGGCGTTACGGCGTCCGGCGATGGCGCGACACGCCACCGACGAGTTGGCAACCGGGAATTGTTCAGCGTGAGAAGGAGGGAGCGCAATGGCTAAGGGACATTTGAAGGGGCGTTTCGGGCAGCAGTTCACCAACCTGAAGACACGAACCAAGCTGCTGATCAGCTTCGGTCTCGTCAGTCTCATCATCTTGGTCATGTCGGTCGCCGGAATCATCACACTCCGCCAGTTGAGCTCGCAGTCCCAGACGGTCTACGCCGATTACACGGTGCCGCTGGCGAGCTTCGCGGAAATGGGAACGGCCCTGACGGCGCACCATCAGATCATCACCGGTGTCGCGCACATCACGCGGCAGGATGACTTCAACAGCGACATCGCCCGGCTGCCGCAGTACCGGCAGACCGTCCGGAAGGTCCTGGCCGAATACGAAGCGACAACGCTCCGGACGTCCCGTTCCGGCCGTGATGAAGCCAAGGACCTGGCGGTGTTGAAGCCGGCCGTTCAGAAATACTTTGCCGAGTCCGAAGGCGCGTTGAGCGCCATGGCCGACAGTTTCGATAAATCGTTGTCGGCCGACGCGGCGGAAAATATGCGGGGTCTGGGACAGTTGGCCTTGACGGTGAACCTGCAGCCGACGTTCGACAAACTCATGGAACGGCACCATGAACAGGTGCGAGACATGCAGGAAATCGCGCGCGATATGAACGACGATGCGCAGACGCTGGCTGGCAACGGAACGCTGATTCTGGTTTTCGGCGGGTTCGTCGCCGTGGCGTTCGGGATCGGCATCGGATACCTCATGTCGGGATTCCTGGCGAGGAACATCGTCCACATCGCCGACGTGGCCACGCAGGCTGCCGGCGGCAATCTGCAGGCCCGTGCGCAGCTCCAGAGCGACGACGAGTTGGGCCACATGGCGCAATCGTTCAACACCATGTTGGACCGGATCACAGCCCTGGTCTCCACCGAGGAAGAGCGCGATACCATGCAGAAGCGCCTCATGCAGTTCCTGGTGCTCGTGTCGGACGTCGGTAAGGGCGATCTCACGAAACGCGGCGAAGTGACGGCGGATATGTTCGGCAACCTGGCCGACGGGTTCAACCTCATGATTCAGCGGTTCGCGCAGTTGATGAAGCAGGTGCGCGAAGCGGCCGATCGTGTCAATAAATCAGCGGGCGTGCTGCGGGACAGCGCCGGACAGATGGCTGGAACCGCCCGGCACCAGGCCGACGAATCCGTGAAGACGTTGAGCGCGGTCGAACATCTGGCCAAGTCGATGCGCCAAGTCGCGGAAACCGCCGGAGCCTCGTCCGAATCAGCCCGTCAGGTGTTGCAGGCGACCGAACGCGGCCGC
>OMJK01000209.1 GCA_900299325.1 Nitrospiraceae bacterium
AAGCGCGGTCACGGTCGCGAGCGGTTTCGTCAGCGAGGCAAGATCGTAGACGTTCGATGCACTCACCGGCGGGCTTGCGGGATCGGACGATAACCGTCCGACCGGCACCACGTGTGTTCGATCGCCGCGTCGCACGGCCAGCACCGCGCCGGGGAACACCCCGTCGGCGACGGCCTGCTGCATTGCCGTTGTAAGAGAGGACGAAACGTGCATGGTGTGTGGTGTGTTCGCCGGAACGACGGCCGGCGGCGGGCGTCACCGCACGACGGACACGAAGGCGCAAGCGCGTCAGCGGGTCGGGCTCGACTCGCCTTCCAGCTTTTCTTCGGACACGGCGCCGCGATCCTGATAGGCTTCGCTCGCCTCGACGTCGAGCATACGCTCGAAGGTGTGGAGCGTCGCGCGCATGCGCTCCACCAGCAGCAGCCGCTGCTTGTGCATCTGCGAGAGGTCCCGCTGCGTATTGGCCAGTTCCACCCGCGCCTGCCGCAGCAGTTCACCGGCTTTGAGTTCCGCTTCTTTCAACACAAGATCGGCGTCCCGCTGCGCGCCGCGCTTCACATCTTCGGCGAGGGATTGCGCCGCGACGAGCGTGCTGGACAGCGTGGTCTCGGTGCGCTTCAACTCGGCGACCTGCTGCTCGAGCGACGCGATTCGTTCGCGCTGCGCGGTGTTGTCCCGGTTCAACGACTCCACCGTTTCCGCGATCTCTTCGAGGAAACCATTGACTTCCTGACGGTCGTAGCCCCGCATCTTGACGCGAAATACCATCTGCTGGATTTCGAGCGGCGTGAGTTTCATGGCGTCCCCCATTCGTCGGCTCAGTTCAACCGCAGGGCCAGGTCTTTCAACGACTGGACCAGCGCGATTTGCAGAAACGTGATTGCCAGAATCGCCACAATCGGCGACAAATCAATGCCCATCCGCCAGCCCAGCCACCGCCGGATCGGCGCCAGCACCGGCTCCGTCGCGCGATCGAGAAATTGCACGATCGGATTCCACGGGTCCGGATTGACCCACGAGATCAGGGCCCGGGCGATAATGATCCACATGTAAAACCATAACGCATAGTCGAGAATCGTCGCCAGTCCCAGCATCACATTACCCATGACGAACATCAGCGTCCCAACTCCTGCGACCGTTTCGTCGCCGCTTCGACCGCATCGATGAAGGTAGCCCGCAACCCGCCGAGTTCCAGCCGATGGAGGCCGGCGATCGTCGTACCGCCCGGAGACGCCACCTGATCCTTGAGTTTGGCCGGATGCTGCCCGGTCTCCAGCACCAGGCGGGCCGCGCCCATGACGGTCTGCGCCGCCAGCAACTCCGACGTGGCCCGCGGCAGACCCATCTTCACGCCGCCGTCCGCCAGCGCCTCGATCGCCAGAAACACGTACGCGGGGCCGCTCCCGCTCAGGCCCGTCACCGCGTCCATGAGCCGTTCTTCGACCGGCACCACCTTGCCGACGGATTCGAAGATTTGCCGCGCGCACGCCACGTCGTCTTCCCGCACGCCCGGCCCCATCGCCAGCGCCGTCATGCCGGCGCGAATCATCGCCGGCGTGTTCGGCATGGCCCGCACGACGCGGGTTCTGGCGCCGCAGGCGTCCGCGATCCGCCGAATCGGCACGCCCGCCGCTACCGACAGCACCAACGCCTTCGCCAATTCCGTTTTAAGTTCGGCCAGCACCGCGTCCATGACCTGCGGCTTCACCGCCAGCACGACTACGTCCGCCCAGGCCGTCGCCTCCCGGTTCTGGCCGCCGACCTTAACGCCGTATTCCCGTTTGAGATGGTCCAGTCGGCTCGACACCGGATCGGTCGCCCAGAGCTGGGCCGGCTTGCAGAGTTTCGCCGCCAGCAGCCCGCCGATCAGAGCCTCGGCCATCTGGCCGCCGCCGACGAATGTAATCTTGTGCGCCAGCGCGGGACTAGCCACGGCGGGCTCCGAAGAGCGCCGTGCCGATCCGGACGAACGTGGCGCCTTCTTCGATTGCGATTTCATAATCGTTCGACATCCCCATCGACAATTCCGCCATGCTCACTGACGGAATCCGCAACGCCGCAATCTCACCGGCCAGCGCGCGAAGCCGCCGGAAAAACGGCCGGGCCTGCTCGGCCTCGGGCGTCGGCGGCGGAATCGTCATCAGCCCCAGAATCCGTATCTGCGGCAACGACGCCAGCACAGACATCATACCGGCCAGCGCCTCGGGATGAAAGCCGGTCTTCGTCGGCTCGCCCCCGACGTTCACTTCCAGCAGCACGTCCTGACGGAGCCCCGCCTCGCGCGCCCGGCGGTCAATCTCCTCGGCCAACTCGACACTGTCCACCGAGTGAATCAGATCGAAGCGGCCGATCAACGCCCGCACCTTCCGCCGTTGCAAATGCCCGATAAAATGCCATCGAACCGGCGCCGACGCAAGCGCCTCCAGCTTGGGCAGCGCCTCTTGCAGCCGGTTTTCTCCCAACACCGTCAGTCCGGCGTCGATGCCGTCCTGAATTCGCTCGACCGGCACGGACTTGGTCACCGCCACCATCCGCACCGCACCGGCGGGACGCCCGGCTCTGGCCTCGGCGCGCCGCACAGCCGCCTGGATCAACCGCACCCGCTCGGCGATCGTGTCTCTTTCCGATACCATCATCGGCCCGATCGCGCCTCACCGGCTGGTCGCACGTCCATGAGATGGCCGATATTCTAACGGAAGGTCCGGGCAATTGGCAGAGAGCACTCATGAGGCCGGCGCCAGTCCAATGGCGCTGACCATCGTCCCAATCACCTTGCCCTCCCGGCGATAGGAGAAAAACAGATCCTCGTGGCACAGGGTGCAGAGATTGACGGCGGTGATCTGCTCCGCGGGTACCCCGTAGCCGACCGCTTGCTGCCGGATCAGCGCCTTGAGATCCAGCCGCGCGCGATCGCCGCGCTGGTCGCGCAGCACGGCATCCAACACCACGGCGCTCCGGCGGATCGGATCCAGCACCGGCGCGTCGACTTCATAACAACAGACGCCCGCCGACGGGCCGATGCTGACACATAAATCGTCTCCCTCGGAACCGAACCGTGTCCGCATCAACGCCAGCGTCTTCGGCACGATGCCGGCCACGGTGCCACGCCAGCCGGCATGAATCGCCGCGACCACGCGGCGCCGCGCATCGTGCACCAGCACCGGCACGCAATCCGCCGTCCGGACCGCTACCATTATATGAGGCTGATCCGTGACCAGCGCATCCCACCCGCCGTCGAACCGGTCGCCGGCGCCCACAGGACGATCGACCACCAGGACCTCGGTGCCGTGCACCTGCTTGACGGACAACATCCAAAACGACCGCGCCGCTCCACGGACTCCGCGCGCCGGCGTCCCGACCTCCAGCGCGAAGGACGCCGCATGCCCGCGCGTGCCGAAAAAGTGCCGCACGCCGCTCCGGGCGGACGCAAAGGCGGGCACAGTAATGACCGGTACCGCAGCATTCACAACGTCGTTCCGATCGTCTCTCGACTCAACAGTCTAATCGGCCTGCTTCCGCAAAAACGTCGGCACATCCCACTCGTCCTCGACCATCCCGTTCCGCTCGAGCGGTTCGCGGGCGTCGCCCATGCGGCGCAGGAACGTGGGGCGGTCCAGATCTTTCAACGGGCGATCCGCCGCCGCCGTTGTCCCGACGCCGGCCAGCACCGGCTGGGCCGGTTTCGGCGCGCGGGCCGTCGCACGGTCGAAGCCGGCGCCCAGGCCCGCCGCGTCTTCGTCCCGTTCAAATCCCGTCGCGATGACCGTGACGACAAGGTTCTCGCCCATGTCGGGATTGATGACCTGCCCGACGATGATGTTCGCGTCCGGATCCGCCGTCTGCTGAATGATCGACGCCGCTTCTTCGATTTCGTGCAGCGACATGCTCGGCCCGCCGGTGATGTTCAACAGCACGCCGCGCGCGCCTTCCACGCTGCCCTCTTCGAGCAGCGGGCTGAAGATAGCTTTTTGCGCCGCCTCAATGGCGCGGTTCGGACCGCACGACACGCCCATGCCCATCACGGCGCGGCCCGTGTGCGACATGACGGTCCGCACGTCCGCGAAATCGACGTTGACATGGCCGGTCGTCGTGATGACGTCGGCAATGCCTTGAATCGCCTGCCGCAACACATCGTCCGCCACCTTGAACGCTTCCAGCAGCGGCGTGGATTTATCCACGATGCCCAACAGGCGCTGATTCGGAATCACCAGCAGCGTGTCGACGTGCCGGCGCAGATCGCGGATACCGTCCTCGGCATGCTGATACCGCCGCGGACCTTCGTACTTGAACGGTTTCGTCACGACGCCGACCGTCAGCACGCCGAGTTCGCGGGCGATGCTGGCCACGATCGGCGCGGCGCCGGTACCCGTCCCGCCGCCCATGCCGGCCGTGACGAACACCATGTCCGCGCCTTCCAGGCATTCGCGGATGTGGTCTTTGCTCTCCAGCGCAGCGTCTTTGCCGATTTCCGGCTTGGCGCCGGCGCCGAGGCCGCGCGTCCGCTCCGGCCCCAGTTGGATCTTATACGGCGCCAGCGAGCGATCCAGCGCCTGCAGGTCCGTATTGGCCGAAATGAAATCCACGCGGGCCAGCCCGGCGGTGATCATCGTGTTGACCGCATTGCACCCGGCTCCGCCGACTCCGATCACCTTGATCCGAACCGGCAACAACAGATCTTCCTGGAATGAAAACATTGCGGCACCTCCTGACATGGTCTCGCGTGGCGGCCCCATGCCGCGCGCGAATGATCCGGTCAAAACACTTCCAGCACCCGCTTCGTCCATCCGAACATCCTGCCCCACGCCCCGCCGTTGCGCATGCCGGCGGTTTCCAGCTCTTCGGCATGGCGACGTGCATGCAGCAACAACCCGACGCCCGTCGCGTGGCCGGGATTGCTGACGATGTCCCGCAAGCCCCCGACACCGGACGGCGTGCCCCGCCGGGCGGGCAGGTTCAGCACTTTCTCCGCCGCGTCCGGCATCCCTTCCAACAGCGATGTGCCGCCGGTAATCACCGCGCCGGCGCCCAGCATGCCTTCGTAACCGGACCGGATGATCTCCCGGCGCACCAGGTCGAACATTTCTTCCACCCGCGGTTCCAGAATTTCGGCCACGTCCCGGCGCGAGAATGTGCGCGCGGGCCGCTCTCCGACCGACGGCACATCGATGGTCTGATGGTCCGTCAGCAACTCCGTCCGCGCGATGCCGTACTGCGTCTTGATCTTTTCGGCTTCCGTTTGCGAGGTGAGCAGCCCGATCGCGAGGTCCTTCGTCAGATTCTGTCCGCCGATGGGCAGCACGGCGGAATGGCGGATGCTGCCGTCGAGGAAGATGGCCAGGTCGGTGGTCCCGCCGCCCAAGTCGATCATCACCACGCCGAGATCGCGCTCTTCCTGGCTCAACACCGCTTCGCTCGAGGCCAGCGGCTGGAGAATGATGTCCACGACGTCGAGGCCGGCCCGGTTCACACTCTTGATGATGTTTTGCGCCGACGTGACGGCGCCCGTAATGACGTGCACGTTGACTTCCAGGCGATTGCCGGAGAGCCCGAGCGGTTCGCGTACCCCGTCCTGGCCGTCCACCATATATTCGCGCGGCAGCACGTGCAGGATGCGGCGGTCGTGCGGAATGACGGCGAGCGTCCGCGCGCTCTCGATCGCCCGGTGGATGTCCTCGCGCGTCACCTCGGCCTTCTTGAGCGCCACGACGCCTTTGCAGTTTTCCGCCGAGATGTGGCTGCCAGCGATGCCGGTGTAGACGGAATTGATCTGCACAGCGGCCATGAGTTCGGCTTCTTCGACCGCCTTCTTGATCGATTCCACCGTGCTCTCGATGTCGACGACCACGCCTTTTTTCATCCCGCGGGACGGCGCCGATCCGACGCCGATGACGTGCATCTCGCCGTCGTCGGTAATCTCCGCCACGATGGCGCAAATTTTCGTGGTGCCGATATCGAGCCCGACATGGATTTGATCCCGTTTTGCCACGAGACTCACCCCCTTTCCCGCACAATGACCCGGTTGTCGTAGCGCAGGTCCACCTCGTTGGCCCCGCGGCCGTGCCCGTCGAGGCGCAATGTTTTGATCGCGGGCTTCACCCGCTGAAACCGCTCCCACTGCGCACCGGCATCGGCCGCGCCGAACTGAAATTGAATCCCGCGCACCGACGCCACGAGATTCGACGGATTGCCGGCGTCGATCGTCAGCCGCCCTTCGAAACTGTCGCCCATCAGCATCGCCAGTTCGATCCCGGACGCAATCGCCTGGCGGGTTTCCGGCGTTCCTTGAAAAAATCCTTCGAGATCGATGCCGGTCAGTTCGGGCAGCGTGTGATCGTCGGT
Source organism: Nitrospiraceae bacterium (assembly GCA_900299325.1). Lineage (GTDB taxonomy): Bacteria > Nitrospirota > Nitrospiria > Nitrospirales > Nitrospiraceae > Nitrospira_D. The sequence continues at coordinate 6,343 of OMJK01000209.1, forward strand.
CTGCCCCAGGCTGGCCAAGAGGCGCCCCTGATCGTCAGCCAGAAAATTTTCCGACTCCGTGTGGACGACCGCCGCCGGCTTCCGCTCCACGATCGCGATGCGCAGTTCGTGGAACGGCACGCGCGTGACCATCGCTTTCTTGACCCAGGGATGCGCCTCCAGCCGCTGCACGACTTCCGCCGGCACGACCTGATGCAGCGCCACTCCGTCCGACAGCGCCATCTGGTCGAGCACGTCCTGCTTCGACACATGACGCACCCCATCCACCGTCACTTGCCTGACTTCGAGCACCTGCTGGAGCACCGGCTGGGCGTACTGCACGCCGACCGTCAGCCCCCATCCGACCAATCCCAGCACAGCGACAACGCCGACCCATCGCGCGAGGCGCGTGCGGCGCGCACGACGGGCATCGAGCCGATGGCGCTCGGACTGATGCGCCCGCGGCCCTTTCCAGTGGTTTCCTCTCGGCCCGGATTGCCGGGCCCGTTTCCGTGTCGACCAGAATGCCATTACGCCGACTCCTGTGTGATGTCCTGTCCCATCCGTTTGGCGCGATCCAACGCCGACTGCAAAATGCGCTCGACCAGCCGGTCGTATCCGATCCCGGCTTCCGCCGCCGCCATCGGCAGCAGGCTGGTTTCGGTCATGCCCGGCACGGTGTTGATCTCCAGCACATAGGGCCGCCCTCTCGGCGTGATCCGGAAATCCACGCGCGCGGCGCCTTCGCATCCCAACACCTGATAGGTACGTAATCCCAGCTCAGCGATCTGCTTGAGCATCTTGGCCGGCAACGGCGCGGGGCAGAGATACTGCGTCTTGCCCTTCTGATATTTGGCCGAAAAATCGTAGAAGCCGTCGGGCGCCACGATCTCCACAGCCGGCAACACGCTCGGCGCGGACCCGGAAGAACCGAGAATCGACACGGTGACTTCATGGCCGGGAATGTACGCCTCCACCATCGCCTCATGGTCGTACCGGTGAGCCAGCGCCAGCGCCTCCGTCCACTGTTTGGGCCGGCGCACGATCGTGACGCCGATCGTCGAGCCTTGCGAAGCCGGCTTCGCCACCACCGGCAGCGTCGTCTTGGCGGCTTTCAGGGCCCGCGCGAGCGGCACCGACGCGCCGCGTGTCACCACCGTGCCGGCCGGCACCGGAATGCGATGCGCTGCCAACAGCGTCTTCGTGACGACCTTATGCATGCCGACCGCGCTGGCTTGCACCCCGGAACCGGTGTACGACATGCCGATCGTTTCGAGGAATCCCTGGATCGTTCCGTCTTCGCCGCCCGGCCCATGCAGCGCCAGAAAGGCGATTCGGACGCGCTGATCGGTCAACTGCCGGTACAGGTCGGCACTCACATCGATCGCCACCGCGTCGTAGCCGAGTCGCGTCAACGACTGATGCACCGCTTTGCCCGTACGCAGCGAGACGTCCCGCTCGGACGATTGTCCGCCCATCAGAACGCCGATGCGCTGCTGTGTGAGCCGACCTGTCTGAGCCATATCTCTCATTCAGTGATGAGTGATCTGTGATGCGTGATGAACGAACCGTCTTTTCTTACTTCTGACCCATCACGCTTCACCCGTCACCCGCCACTTCCCCTTACGCCTGCCCCACCAGTTTCACTTCCAGTTCCAGCTTCACGCCGGTCTTCCGCGCAACTTCTGTGCGAACTTTTTTGATGAGCGCCAGCACGTCTCTGGCGCTCGCGCGCCCCTGGTTGACGATGAAGTTGCCGTGCTTCTCCGACACCTGCGCATCGCCGACGTGCGCGCCTTTGAGACCGGCGGATTCGACGATCCGGCCCGCCGAATCGTTCGGCGGATTTTTGAAGACGCAGCCGGCGCTGGGCAATGTGAGCGGCTGCGTCTCGCGGCGATAGCGCAGATAGTTCTTCACGATCGTTTCACTCTCCGACCGCACACCCGGCTTCAGTTGCAACCAGACGCCGACCACGATGCCCGGCGGCAGCGCCGCCCGCCGGTAACTGAATGCGATGTCGGCAGCCGGACACTCGATCAGCGCACCCGCCGGCGTCACGATCTGCACCGCCTTCACCGCCTGCTGCATTTCGCCCAATCGTGTACCGGCGTTCATCACCACACACCCCGCCACGGTGCCGGGAATCCCGGCCGCCCACTCCAGTCCTGCCAGCGAGCGGCGGATCGCATAGCCGATGAGCGTCGGCATGCCCACGCCGCCTTCGGCGTAGAGGACCGAGCCCGGCTCTTCGCGAATGCCGCGCAACTTCGCCAGGCTGACGACCACACCACGGATGCCCTTGTCGCGAATAAGCAGGTTTGTCCCTCCGACCACAAAGACCGACAGCTTCTGCGCGCGCGCCTGAGCAACGAGCCGGACGACATCGGCCACATCTGCCGGTTCGACCAGCACATCAGCCGGGCCGCCGATGCGAAAGGAGGTGTAGTCCTTAAGCGGCGCGTTGAACCGGACTGTTCCTGTAAGTCCGGCCACGGCCGCCCGCAATCGACTCTGCCGATCGGTCCCGCGTGTCGCTGTCGCATGCGTCTTCTTCCCACGGGTCATGGCCTACGATGTCGGCGTCAGGCGCGCCAGAAGACCGGTCCCGGCTTTCCAGATGTCGCCGGCGCCGAGCGTCACCACAAGATCGCCCGGCTTGAGATGCGGCATCACCTGATCCGGCAGCGTGTCTTTCCGCTCCACAAAAGTGACGGACGGATGGCCGCCCGCCCGCACCGCCTCCGCCAGTTTGGCGCCGGAAACGCCGGGGATCGGCGACTCGCTCGCGGCATAGATGTCGGTCATGAACACCTGGTCGGCATAGTCGAATGCATGGACGAATTCATCGAGCAGGTCCCGCGTCCTGGTATAGCGATGCGGCTGGAACAGCACGACCAGCCGGCGATCCCACCCCTGCTTGGCGGCGGCGAGCGTCGCTTTGATTTCCGTCGGATGATGCCCGTAATCGTCGACCACCATGATGCCGCCGGCTTCTCCGCGCAGATGGAACCGCCGCTCGACGCCGGTAAACGCCGCCAGGCCTTTGCGGATCAGATCGACCGGCACCTCCAACTCGATGCCGATGGCGATCGCCGCCAGCGCATTGGACACGTTGTGCATACCGGGCACGGCCAGCCGGAACGGCCCGAGATTTTTCCCCCGGAAGAAGGCGCGGAATTCGGCGCCCCACTGTTTGAGGCTCACGTCCGTCGCCTTAAAGTCCGGCACGACCCCGTCGCGCTCGTGCAGCCCGTAGGTGTGATACCGCTTCACGATGCGCGGGAAGAGCGCGCGCAGCCGTTCGTCGTCGCTGCACAGCACGGCCAACCCGTAGAACGGCACCTTATTGATGAATTCGAGGAAGCTGTCGTTGATCTTCTCCATCGACCCGTAATGATCGAGGTGTTCGCGATCCAGGTTGGTCACGGCGATTACCGTCGGCGACAGGCGCAGGAACGAGCCGTCGCTTTCATCCGCTTCGGCGACGAGCAGATCGCCGCGCCCGAGCCGCGCATGGCTGCCCAGCGCATTCACTTTGCCGCCGATCACCATCGTCGGATCGAGCCCGCCCTGCGCCAGGACGTTCGCGACCATCGACGTCGTCGTCGTCTTCCCGTGCGCGCCCGCGATCGCGACCCCGAATTTCAACCGCATCAACTCGGCCAGCATCTCGGCGCGCGGGATCACCGGAATCTGCCGCGATTTCGCGATCACGACTTCCGGATTCCCCGCCGCCACCGCCGACGAAATGACCACTACCTGCGCGTCGCCGACGTTGGACTCCTGATGGCCGACGAAAATCTTGCCGCCGAGTTCTTCCAATCTCCGCGTCGTTTCGGACGCCTGGAGATCGGAGCCGGTGACTTTGTACCCCATCGTTAGCAGCACCTCGGCGATGCCGCTCATGCCCGCTCCGCCAATCCCGACCAGGTGAATCTGTTGCGTCTTGCGAAACATGGCCGTGCGCCTCAGCTCCTGTGGCCCCAGCAACGAACGTGGCGATCTGTCCCGGTGGCCGAATTCACTGGACTCCTGCCGCTCCAACAGCCCGGTTTCCATCATGTGTCACCCCCATGAGTGCGTAGCATTCGCGGACGATGACTTCGGCCGCGTCGGTTCGCCTCATCCCCCAACTCTTGTCCCGCATCGTCTGCATGCGCGGCGCGTCGTGCAAGATCGAAACGATCGCCTCGCTCAGCCTCGCGCCGGTCAGATCCCCCTGCGGCAGCACCAGCGCGCCCCCTGCCGCTTCCATCGCCCGCGCGTTCTTCATCTGATGATCGTAGATCGCGGTCGGCAACGGAATCAGAATGGCCGGCTTCCCGCAGGCCGTCAGTTCGGCGATGGTCATGGCGCCGGCGCGCGCCACCACGAGATCGGCCGCCCGGAGTGCGCGCGGCATGTCGTACAGAAACGGCACGACCTCCGCCTGCACCCCCGCCCGCTGATACGCCTCGCGCACCCGTTGATGATCCGCCTCGCCGGTCTGATGCGTAATCCCCAACTGCGGCACCTGCGCCGCGAGCGACGCCAGCCCGTCGATCACCGCGCTGTTGATCATCCTGGCGCCCTGGCTGCCGCCGAAAATCAGAAGCCGATGTCCGGACGATTCCGGACTCGCCCCGCCGGCGGCATGTTCGAGAAACTCCTGCCGGATCGGAGTGCCCACCACCCGCACCTTCCGGGCATCGAACGACGCGGCCGCCGAATCGAACGCGAGAAAAATGCGTTGCGCGAACGGTGCCACCACCTTGTTCGCCAGGCCCGGATACGCGTTCGGCTCCAGAATCACGCGGGCGATCCCTTTCAACGCCGCCGCCGCCAGCACCGTGGGGCTCGTATAGCCGCCGACACCGATCACCAGATCCGCCCGGCGCCGGCCAAGAATCCGCAGCGACTGCCATATGCCGACCGGCACCGACAGCAGACCGCGCGCCGCTTCCCACACGCGTTTCCCCATCACCGGATGCGCCGTAATGAGTTCAAGCGGAAACCCCTCGTGCGCCAACACCTTCGATTCAATCCCCCGCGTCGTCCCGACAAACAGAATGGTCGTCGCGGCGTTCCGGCGGAGAAACTCGCGCGCCAGCGCCACAGCCGGGTAGAGATGGCCGCCGGTTCCGCCCGCCGCAATGACGATCGTCATCAATGGTCCGACCCGCCACGGCCGCTCCGATGCCCGCCGTCCTGGCGCCCCGCCTGACGGTCGCGCGAGATGTTCAACAAAATTCCGACTCCGAGCAGACTCACTACCAGCGACGAGCCGCCGTAACTGACGAAGGGCAGCGTCAGACCCTTGGTCGGCAGCAATCCCGTCACGACGCAGGCGTTGACCAGCGCCTGGACGCCGATCAACAGCGTGATGCCCATGCCGAGGTACCGGCCGAACGGCATGCGGGCGCGCGCCGCGATTTGAAACCCCCGCACCACAAACAGCGCAAACAGGAGGATGATCGTGCCCGTGCCGATCAACCCCAATTCTTCCCCGACCAGAGCCAGCACAAAGTCCGTGTGCGCCTCCGGCAGAAAAAACAGCTTCTGTTTCCCCTCGCCCAACCCGACGCCGAACAGCCCGCCGCTGCCGAAAGCGAGAAAGGATTGCGTAATCTGAAAGCCGGCATCCGACGCATCCTTCCACGGCGCAAGAAACGTGAGCAGCCGCTGACGGCGGTAACTCGATCCCAGCACGAGCGCCAGCACCACCGGCACGGCGCAGAGCCCGAGCGTCAGGAGATGGGACGCCTTCGCGCCGCCCAGGAACAACAGCCCCACCGTGACCAGTCCGATCACCACGACCGTTCCCAGATCCGGTTCCCGCAGCACTAATCCGCAGAGCACGCCCACCACCACCAGCGCCGGCAGCAGCCCGCCGGCGAAAATCGTGATCTTGTCCTCTTTTTTCGCGAGGTACGCGGCCAGATAGAGCACCGCGATCAGTTTCACCATCTCGGCCGGCTGGATCGAGATCGGCCCCAGCCGCAACCAGCGCCGCGCACCCTTCGCCGCGACGCCCACTCCCGGGATCAGCACCGCAACCAGCAGCACCGCCATGCCGATCAACAAGGGCATCGAGAGCCGCTTCCACCAGACGTAGTCGATACGCGACGCCAGGTGCATCAACAGAAATCCGAACGTCAACCAGGCCAGTTGCCGTTTGAGGAAGAAGCCGGAATCGTGGAACCGGTTGCCCGCCACGATCGCGCTCGCGCTGAAGACCATCACCAGGCCGACCAGCGCAAGGCTGACCGTCACGATCAACAACGTGTGGTCCGTGGTCACCCGCTTCTGCGTTTTGGCACTCGCGGTCGGCCAGGGCAGCGCCAGCGTTCCTGCGGCTCGATGCGCCATTCACATTCCCCTGAGACATAGTGACCGGTGATGAGTGATGCGTGACGAGCGTTGGTCCTGCATCGTTTTCATAACTCACGCTTCACGATAATTCGTTGACGAGAGCCTTAAACTGCCGGCCCCGGTCCTGATAGTCCGCAAACATATCGAAACTCGCGCAGGCCGGCGACAGCAGGACCACCTCGCCCGACGCCGCGCCGTCGGCGCCGATTTGCACCGCGTCCCGCAACGTGCCCGCCCGCGAGATCGCTGAAAATCCAGGCACCGCGGCGGCAATCAACGGCGCCGCTTCGCCGATCAGAATCAACCGCTTCACACGCCGCGTGATCGCCGCCGCCAACCGGGAGAAATCCCCGCCCTTGTCGCGGCCGCCCGCAATCAGCCAGATCGGCTGTTCGATACTCTCCAGCGCCTTGAGCGTGGCATCGACGTTGGTGCCTTTGGAGTCGTTCACGAACCGCACGCCCTTGCGCTCGCGCACGATTTCGAGGGCATGCTCGAGTCCCGGAAACGTCTGCAGCACGCGCCGGATCGCCTCGAGCGAACACCCGCTCAACAACGCGTAGGTGGCCGCCGCCATCGCGTTCTCGACGTTGTGATGGCCGATGATCCGGATGTCCGCCCGCCGGCAGATTTCCTGCGCGCGGCCGGCGGCCGTCGTCACGATCCGGTCGCCGTCCAGATACGTGCCGCCCGACACATCGGAAGGCAGCATCCCTGTTCGGGTGAACCCGAGCGTCCGCGCCTTCACCGTTCGCCGGAGCGGCGCCACGCGCGGATCGTCCAGGTTGAAGAACGCGTAATCGGACGGCCCTTGGTTCTCGAAGATGCGGGATTTCGCTGCGACATATTCCTCGATCGAGTCGTACCGGTCCTGATGATCTACCGTCACATTGAGAATCGACGCGATCCACGGATGAAACTGCTCGACCGTTTCCAGCTGAAAACTGGACACCTCCACGACGAGGTAGTCGTACGGAGCGGGACGGCCCTGTTTCGATGCGTCCAGCGCCTGCTGCGCCGCCTCGCTGAGCGCCGTGCCGAGATTGCCGCCGACGAACGCCCGCTTGCCGCTCTCCTGCAGCATTTTACCGATCAGCGTCACCGTCGTGCTCTTGCCGTTGGTCCCCGTCACGGCCAGAATCGGCACGGACATGAACCGGGCCGCCAGTTCGAGTTCGCTGATGACTTTGACGCCACGCCGCCGGACTCGCTCGAGCGCCTCCATGCGATACGGCACCCCCGGACTGATTACCACCAGATCGGCGACCTCCAGCGCGGATTCGTAGCCGCTGCCGACCGTGACATTGATTTTCGATTCATCCAGACGCTCCAAGACCGACGTCAACTCGCCCCGCTCTTTCCGGTCGGCCACCGTGACCCGCGCGCCCGCCTGCTGTAAGAGCTTCGCCGCGGCCACGCCGCTCCGCGCAAGCCCGACAACGGTTACCTTGGTGCCGGCGAGGTCCATCACGTCTTCGCTCACCATGCCTTCACCGCAACTTCAGCGTACTCAGACTCAGCAGCGCCAGCAGAATGGCGATGATCCAGAGCCGGACGACGACTTTCGGCTCTTCCCACCCCTTCATCTCGAAATGATGGTGAATCGGCGCCATGAGAAAAATCCGCTTCCCGCGCGACTTGAACGACACCACCTGGAAAATGACCGACACCGCCTCGATTACAAACACCCCGCCGACCATCAGCAGAAGTAATTCGTGCTTGCTGATCACGGCGACGGTGCCGAGCGCCGCGCCGAGCGGCAGCGAACCCACATCGCCCATGAAAATCGACGCCGGGTAGGTGTTGAACCAGAGAAAGCCCAGGCTGGATCCGAGAATCGCGGCGGTGAAGACCGCCACTTCGCCGGCACCTTCGATGTGCGGGATCAGCAGATAGTCCGACATGACACGGTGCCCGACCATGTACGCGACGATGGTGTACGCCAGCGCCGAGATCATGACCGGTCCGATCGCCAGCCCGTCGAGCCCGTCCGTGAGATTGACCGCGTTGGAGCTGCCGACGATGACCAGCACCGCAAAGATCACGTACAGCCAGCCGAGATCCGGCATGAAGCTCTTGAAGAAGGGAACGTTGAGTTTCTCTGAGTACCCGGGAGTGAAATACAAAATGACGGCGATCGTCAGCGCCAGCGCAACCTGTGCGGTGAATTTCTGCGCCGCGGTGAGCCCCTTCGACTGCGCCTTGATGAATTTCAAATAGTCGTCGGCGAATCCGATCGCGCCGAAACCCACCATGGCGAGAATCGACAACCAGACATAGGGGCTGGTGATGTCCGCCCAGAGCAGCGTCGACAGCACGACGGAAAAGACGATCAGCAGCCCGCCCATCGTGGGCGTCCCGCTCTTGGCCAGATGCGTCTTCGGCCCGTCGTCACGGACCTGCTGCCCCAGCTTGATAGCCTGCAGTTTCCGGATGAGCCGCGGAGCCAGCATGAACGCAATCAGAAACGCCGTGACCGCCGCATAAATGATGCGGAAGCTCTGATAGCGAAAGACGTTCAGGAACGAATATTCGGTATGGAGCGGATACAGCCAGTTATAGAGCATACGCGCTCGCTGAAACTCCTACACGGTCCCCGCCAGTTCGGAACCGTCCCGGCCTGCCTACGACGCCTGCTTCGCCATGCGCTTCACGCCCTGGAGCGCCTGCACCACCTGCTCCAGTTTCATGCCGCGCGATCCCTTCACCAGCACCACGTCGCCCTGCCGCACCGAAGCCTTCACCACCGCCGCCGCCGCCGCCGCATCCGGCACTTCCACCATCTGCGTCCGGTCCATCCCGCCCCGGCGCGCTCCTTCGGCCAGACTGCGCGCCAGCGGCCCACAGGTGACAAGTTGATCGATGCCCTGCTGGGCGACGAACCCGCCGACCTCCTCGTGCATTCGCACCGCACCCGGCCCCAACTCCAGCATGTCGCCCAACACTGCAATCCGCTTGTGCCCCGATCCGGTCTGCGCTAACAGCTGCACAGCCGCCTTCATCGACGCCGGGTTGGCGTTGTAGCAATCGTTGATGATGCGGATGCCGTGGCTCAGCACGACTTGCGAACGCATCGCGGCGGGACGGAACCGCGCGAGCCCTTGCGCAATCACAGCGCCGGGCAGACCGAGCACCGTGCCGACGGCGCTTGCCGCCAACGCATTGGTGACGTTGTGCGCCCCCTGGACGCGGATGCGGACGATCGTGTGCCGCACCTTGCCCGGCAGAAGCAGACGAAACATCGTCCCGTCGCGCCCGTCGGACATGACGTGCTGCGCCCGTACGTCCGCCTTGGATGAAAATCCGAAAGACACGACGCGGCACCGGGCCCGCGCCGCCAGATAGTCGAAGTACGGGTCGTCGGCGTTGAGAATCGCGGTGCCGTCCGCCGGCAGGTGGTCCAATAGTTCGGCCTTCGCCTGGGCCGAGCCTTCCATGCTGCCGAAAAATTCCAGGTGATCGGGCCCGATGTTCGTAATGATGCCGATGGTGGGCTTCGCGATTTCGCAGAGCCGCGTGGTCTGGCCGAGATTGTCCACGCCCATCTCGATCACCGCTCCTTCGTGCCGCGCCGTCAGGCGGTAGAGCGTCTGCGGGACACCGATACGGTTGTTCAGATTCCCTTCGGTTTTGAGGATGTGCCACCGGTGGGCCATGACGCTGGCGACCATTTCCTTCGTCGTCGTTTTGCCGTTGCTGCCGGTGACGGCAACGACCGGAATGTCGAACCGGCTCCGGTGATGCGTCGCGAGCTGCTGATAAGCAAAGAGCGGATCGCGCACGCCCAGAAGGAACGGCGCCGTGCGTTTCCCTCCGGCCTTGAGAACGGCCGGCGGCGGCACATACGCATCGTGCACGATGGCGCCCACGGCCCCTTGGGCCAACGCCGCGGCGACAAACTCGTGCCCGTCGAACCGGTCGCCCTTCATCGCCACAAACAGGTCGCCGGCTCGAATGGAACGCGAATCGAGATTGAGCCGGCGGATGCGCTGCTTGGTCCAGCCGGGAGCGTCGCCGGCCAGCACCTTGACGCTGATGACTTCCCGTAATTCCTCGACGGTGAACAGGGCCATAAATGTTCCGGCCTGTGCGGTCCGTTCGATCGGGCTATGCACAGGAACCGAGTCGTTGAATCGCTTCACGCGCCACTTCGCGATCGTCAAAGTGAAACTTGGTCTTGCCGAGAATCTGATAGTCTTCGTGTCCCTTGCCCGCGATCAGCACCATGTCGCCCGCGCGCGCCTCCCGCACAGCAGCGGCGATGGCCTCTCGACGGTCCGCCACCTTGTGATAGTGCACCTGCGGCCGCTGCCGGAGAGCGTCCTGCACCCCGACCTCCACCTCCTGCAGAATCGCGAGGGGATCTTCCGTCCGCGGGTTGTCCGACGTCAGGATGACGACGTCACTGTACTGCACGGCGGCCCGGCCCATCTTCGGCCGCTTGCCGCGATCACGATCACCGCCACACCCGAACACCGTAATGATGCGACCGGCCTTCAACGCCTGCGCCGCCGTAAGCAATCGCACCAGCGCATCTTCGGTATGGGCGTAGTCCACCACCACCGTGAAGTTCTGGCCCGCCAGAACCCGCTCGAAGCGGCCCGGCACGTTGGTGACCGAACCGACCGCCTGGCGCACCTGTTCGGGCGTAGCGCCTTCGTGCAGGGCGACACCAATGGCGGCAAGGAGGTTGTAGACGTTGTGTTCGCCGACCAGATGGCTGTCGACCGGGAACGATCCGGCCGGCGTCGCGGCCGTGAAGGTCGTTCCGCTGAGCGAAAGCTTGACCCGTTCCGCACGCAGATCCGCCTTGCCGTGCACCGCATAGGTCCAGACCGGAGCCGGGCAGAGCGACGCGATCCGCATCCCGCTGGGATCGTCGGCGTTGACGATCGCGCGCTTATTCGGTTTGCGGACGCCGGTCAGCCCGGTGAAGAGCCGCAGCTTGGCTTGAAAGTACTCGTCCATAGTCTTGTGAAAGTCGAGATGATCCTGGGTCAGATTGGAAAAAACGGCGACGTCGTACTCGCAGCCGCTGGTCCGGTCCTGCGCCAACGCATGGGACGACACTTCCATCACCGCCGCCGTACACCGGTCGGTCACCATTTTGTCAAGCAATTGCTGCAGCTCCAGCGCGCCCGGCGTCGTGTGCGATGCCGGCAGCACCTCCTGACCGATCTGATACGCCACCGTGCCGATCAGCCCGACCCGCTGGCCGAGGCCTTCCAGTAGCGCCTTACACACGAACGTCGTTGTGGTCTTTCCGTTCGTGCCGGTCACGCCGATCATGCGCAGCTTGGACGACGGCTCTCCATAGAAGCGGCTCCCCAGCAGACCCAGCGCCTTTCGGGAATCCGCCACACGGACAGTCGGGCATCGCAATCCGGCGGCCGGCTCCTGAAGGACAATCGCCGCCGCGCCGGCGCCGGCCGCCGCTTGAATGAACCGGTGGCCGTCGACGCTCTCTCCCTTCACCGCGACAAACAGGCTTCCGGAGGCGACGGCGCGCGAGTCGTCGGTCACCGCAGTCAGCCGCGTGCCGAGCGGGCCCTGCGTATCCAGGATCTCCACTCGCCCCTCGAGCGCCTCCAGCAACGCCGCCAACGTCATCTCCATACGAGCGGAACCTGTGTCACTCGCGCCCCGACGCCAGCGCGAGCTTGACCGGCTCGCCCGACGGGATGCCCAGATAGTTCAAGACCTGTTCGCCGATCCGCCGAAACACCGGCGCCGCCACCACGCCGCCCCAGGCTTCGCCTTGCGGTTCGTCGATCACCACGATCATCGCCAGCCGCGGATGGTCGGCCGGCGTAAACCCTACGAACGAACCGACGAACTGCGTGGCGGAGTAAGTGCCTGTATGCGGATCGATTTTTTGCGCCGTACCAGTTTTACCCGCGACGCGGAATCCCGGAATCGCCGCCTTCGTGCCCGTGCCGTTCGTCACCACGCCTTCGAGCATCGTCGTCACGGTTCGCGCGGTCTCGGGCGACACGACGCGGCGCTTCACCTCCGGCTTGATCTGCTTGACCGTTTTGCCCTGCGCATCCCGAATTTCGGACACAACGTACGGCTTCATCAGCACGCCGTTGTTCGCCAGCGCCGCCATCGCCGTTACAATCTGAATGGGAGTCACGCCGACTTCCTGTCCCATGGAAATGGACGCCAGCGACCGCCGTCCCCAATCGCGCGGATGTTTGAGCAATCCGACCGCCTCCCCCGGCAGATCGATGTCCGTCCGCTGCCCGAACCCGAACGCCTGCAGATAGCCGTAGAGCCGCTGTTCGCCGAGTGCCATGCCGGTCTTCGCCGCGCCGATGTTGCTCGACTTCTGAATCACCTGGGCGAACGTCATCCAGCCGAGCTTGTCGTGATCGTGAATCACGGTGTTCGCAACGGTCATATGTCCGTATTCGCCGAACACCATCGTGGTGGGTTTCATCACCCGTTCTTCGATGGCCGCCGCCGCCACAATCGCTTTCATGGTGGACCCGGGCTCATAGGCGTCTGTGAGAGCCCGGTTTCTCCACCGGTCCGGGGCGAGCACGGCCACGACGTTGGGATCGAACCGGGGGCTGATGGCGAGCGCCAGCACCGCGCCGGTTTCCGGATCCAGCACAATGACCGTGCCCGATTTGGCGTGGGCCCGCGCGACGGCATCTTCCAGCTCGCGCTCCGCGATATATTGAACCACCTCATCGACCGTCAGAACCAGGCTGCGTCCCGGCGTCGGCGTCTGTTCGGCCAACCCTTTCGGAAACACCGTCCGGCCCAACGCATCTCGCTGCAATACCGCAACGCGTTTTTCTCCGTGCAACAGCGGCTCATACCGCCGCTCGATCCCTTCCAAACCCTCCCCATCCATCCCGGCAAACCCCAGCACATGCGACAGGAGCGGCCCCTTGGGATAGAACCGCCGCCCTTCCATCACCACCCCGATGCCATCCATGGGCATCTGCTCGAGCCGCCGGCCCTGTTCAGGGTCCAACTTCCGTGCCAACCAGACGAAGCTGCGATCCTGCCGCAGCTTCCGCTCCAACTCATCGGTCCGGAGGTGTAGGACCGGCGAGAGGTACCGCGCAGTCTTGGCCGGACTGTCGAGCGCCGTGGGGATCCCGAAGACGGACGGCACATCGACATTCATCGCCAGCATCTTTCCGTGCCGGTCGACGATTGTGCCGCGCGCCCCTTCGAGCGAGACGGTCTTCTGGTGCTGACGGTCGGCCTTCATCGTCAACTCGGCCGCCTGCAAGACCTGGAGATTCACGAGCCGGAACAGGACGACGCCGAAGCCGCCGAGCAGCAACAGCACCACCACGTACCGACGACCGCGTAACGGCGTTCCGGCCACTACCGCGCTCCTCCCGAGAGTTGATGTTTCGCTACCCGCACTTCGACCGGCGCATCGGGCTGTGGCACCGGAGCAGCCGGAGCGGACCGGACCATGATTACCTGGCCCTGCTGCGGCAGTGACATCCCCAGCTTCTCCGACGCGATCTTGGCGATCCGGTCGGGGGCGCTCAACGCGGAGAGCTTCACCCGCAACTCATCCCGCTCGCGCTCCAGGACGATGCGCTCCTGCTTCAGCCGTTCGATTTGATACCCGAGACGCACCATGTCCACCCGCTCCCACACAAACACGAACACCAGACACAGCCCCAGCGGCAGAATCAGCAGCTTCATGGGACACGCTCCTCGGCGAGGCGTTCGGCCACGCGCAGCTTCGCGCTGCGCGCACGCGGATTGGCGCGGCATTCGTCGTCGGTCGGCACAACCGGCTTTTTCGTCAGCACCGCGACCGTTGCGCCGGCTCCTTGCGCCAGCGACCGGAAGGTGCGTTTCACAATCCGGTCTTCGAGCGAATGAAACGAAATCGCGCAGAGCCGTCCGCCCGGCGACAACACGTCAACGGCGGCGCGCAGCGCGGGCTCGATGCTGTCCAACTCGGCATTGACGGCAATGCGCAGCGCTTGAAACGTGCGCGTCGCACAATGAAGACGCCCGTGCCGGTATACGGACGGCACCGCCGCGGCGATGACGGAGGCCAACTCGCCCGTCGTCGCAATCGGCCGGCGCTCACGGGCGCGCACGATCGTGCGCGCGATGCGCCGGGCATAGCGCTCTTCCCCGTATTGATAAATCAGATCGGCCAACTCGGATTCGGGCCGGCTATTTACGACATCCGCCGCCGTCGAACCGGCCGAGGTATCCATCCGCATGTCGAGCGGGCCGTCCTGTTGAAAGCTGAAGCCGCGCGCCGGATCGTCGAGCTGCGGCGACGACACACCGAAATCGAAGAGCGCGCCGTCAACGCAGGAGACGCCGGCATGCTGCAAATGCAGCTTCATGTCCCGATGATTCGCATGCACCAACATGACTCGATCACCGAATCGTGCGAGCCGCCGGCGACAAAACGAAATCGCCTGCAGATCGCGATCCAAGCCGATTAGCCGGCTTTCAGACCCGCACTGCTCCAACAACATTTCGGCATGCCCACCATATCCCACCGTGCAATCGAGAATGGTTTTTGGCCCTTGCGAAACAAGCCAAAACCGCACTTCTTCGCTGAGGACAGACGCGTGCCGACTATTTTCAGAAATATCTATTTACCCACTCGTTACCACTTTTACCCACTTAGGCGCCGAATTATACTCCCCCAGCGATACTTGTCAATAGGAAATTCATGGACTTAGGGGGATTGGACCGGGGTTCTGTTTCGGGTAGAGAAAACCCTTAGATTTTGGCCATTCTCATCGCCTTCCAGCCCACCGGGAATGCTCCCCCGTGGCACGACCGGATACGTTGCGATGACAAGTGAACATCGTGCCCACCCGATTCCTTCATTCATCCTTGAGCGACAGAGCACACAGTGAAACCGTTTTGCAGCGTGAAGAAGACACTGCGTAATAGTTTCCACTTGTTTGACATGTATTCGGTTGAGGGAGAAAATGACCACCATGATCACGACTACCGTGAAACCGGCTTCGCGAGTGAGCCTCGCCGCGTACGGCGGGCTCCTCTTCCTGGGTGTCGTCGTCACGTTCGAACCGGCGTCCGCCGCCCCTCCGCTCGAATTCTGCGCCAACCGGACACCCGACCAACAGTTGGGAGCGGCCAAAGCAGGCGGGGCCTCGAATGGCGCAGAGAAATGCGTGCCGCTGGTGGAGAAAAAAGACGCGTCGAATGAAAGCGCTGACGCGCGCGAAAAGACCAGAGAGATGAAAATTGAAAATCTGCAGGCCGAGGTGACGACGTTTCTGCAGAGGTACAACCGATTTATCGAGTGCTGCAAAACCGATCTCGAGGAATTGCGCACGGTCGAAGAACTCGGCGACGACGTCGGCGATCTGCTGGCCATGGCGCAAGCCGGCCTTTTCAGCGAGCACATGAAACTCCGCGGGTGGACGTTGAGCGAACTCATCCCGCCCGTGGCGAAGGCCCGCGGGGATCTGAAAACCCTGCGCGCGAAGCTCGAGTCCATCGCCAATGGACGAGAGAAATTGGGCAGGCTGAGTTCAGAGGAGTCGGCGCGGCAGGCGGCTCGCCTGCGCGAAACGGAGGAGTCCATCGAGAAAAACTTCCGGACGCAATCCCTGCCCGCCGGCCCGAAGACCGGAACGAGTATCGGCACCAGTTCGAGCGTGGGCGGTGCGATCGGACGAACGCCGAAGACGGGCACTCAAATCGGCTCGGAGGGCGCAGTCGGAGCCGATCTGGGGGCGACACCCAAAACAGGCCGGGAGATCGGATCGACGGGGCCGACCGGATTCGAAATCGGCGCCTCCGGGCGGGCCGGCGCAGATATCGGCGAGTCCCGCTTCAATATCGATCAGTCGGCTGTGGGATCCAGCTTGCAGCAATCGACGATCGGATCGAGCATATCCGATACGACGGTGGGGTCGAGCCTCAGACAATCCAATATCGGCTCCAGCCTGAGCGACTCGTCCATCGGCTCCTCTCTCGGCGGCTCCTCAGTCGGGTCAAGCCTCCAGAATCGCGGCACCAGCCAGTAGCCGGCCGTTCCTTCCACAACGGTGATCAGTTCGCAGCCGCAATCGGCGGCATCGGCTCCCACGTCTCTCCCGCATCCTTGCTCTTATACAATCCGCTCCCGTTCGTGCCGGCATAAAACAGCTTTGCATCCGTCGCGCTCTGCGCGATCGATCGCACGTTGGTCGTGGCAAAACCATGGTTGATCGTTTTCCACGTCGCCCCGCCATCCTCGCTGCGATGCACGCCGTCCCGTCCCGTGATATAGAGCACGCCTTGCTTCGTGCGATCCAGAATCATCGCGATGATCATCTGGTCCGCGAGCGACTCCCCGATGCGTACCCAGGACTTGGCGCCATCGGTCGTTTTGTAGAGCCCCGCCAGCGTCGCCGCATAGACCGTCTCCGGTTCATATGGATTGACCTGGATCGAGGTTACGTTCAGCGCGCGTGAGGTCTTCACCATCTCCGGCGGCACGAGACCGTTGTTCACCTTCTCCCAATGACCGGTCTGATCGATGGACTTGTACCCCCCGCCGCTGGTCCCGGCATAAAGGATCGACGGGCGTGTCGGATCCATACCGAGCGTCACCACCATCAGCACCTCTTTCATCCCTTCCATCTTCTTCGTCCAGTTCTCGCCGCCGTTCTTCGTTTCGAACACGCCCATCGTTGTGGCAAGGAAGATGTGGTTGTTGTCGGCGGGATCGAAGACGAATTGATTCACCACGGATGAAATCGTCGCATCGTCGAGTCCTGACCGCATGGACATCCACCGTTGCCCGCCATCGTGACTTTTATAAACCGCGTCGCCTTTCGTGCCGGCATACACCGTCGCCGGATAGGCCGGATCGACCGCCATCGCAATCACGCGTGAATGGCTCATCCCCCTGGACAGGTTCGCCCAGGTTTGTCCGCCATCGCGCGTCTTATAGATGTAGTCGTTCGTCGCGATGTAGAGAATGTCGGGGTTCTTGGGGTGCAGCTGAATGACGACGATCGGATCGCTACGATTGCAGCCCAGAAGAGTACTAACGAAGAAGGCAAGGAGGCCCGCTAGCCAAGATTTGTGGAGGGCGGCCAGGCAACGCCCGACTGCGCGCATGCACCGAGCACATTCCATAGCGTGACAGTTCGATTGGTTCTGCGTGCGCGGTGCGCGAGCAAGGGGAGTTACCTGGCGACCCTCTCTATCTATAGTTCGTGAATTGCAAATCGATTCCAAAATCCTTGCCCTTCAGGAACGCAATCGCCGACTGCAACTCATCCTTACTCTTACTCAGCACCCGCACCTGCTCGCCCTGAATTTGCGCCTGTACTTTCAGCTTCGAATCCTTGATCGCCTTCGTAATCTCTTTTGCCTTCTCCGACGCCAACCCGCTCTGAATCTTCGCCACCTGCCGCACCGTTCCGCTCAACGCCGGCTCCACTGCGCCATACGTAAACGCCTTGAGCGACACGCCCCGTTTCACGCATTTCGCCTTAACAATGTCCTGCACCGCTTTCAGCTTGTAGTCGTCGTCCGAAACGACGACCAACTCCTTTTCTTTCTCCTTCAGCGTGATCTCCGTCTTGGAGTCCTTGAAATCGAACCGCTGCTTGATCTCCTTCGTCGCCTGATCGAGCGCGTTCTTCAGTTCCTGCATATTCACTTCCGACACGACATCGAACGAAAACTGATCAGCCACAGCATCCTCCTCCCACTCTTCTCTGACTCCGCCACTTTCCAAGGGCTGGCTGGGATGATCCTAACTGCGCGCATGCACCGAGCACAGCCAAACAGAACTTGTTCGACCCGGAGCCCCACTCATTGATCTTGGCGACGGGATAATACACCTTCGCCTCGCGCGCGCACTCCGAGAGCACAGGAGATCAGCCAGGATGCCCTCAACAACATCCAGTTCCGTGCGGCAGCTTGAATCCGCGCGCATCATCGTGGATACACGCCGTCGTTTGCATGCGTCCGGCCGACCCGCCTCCTGCCATCACGACCACCTCGCTGCTCGTAAACGGCTTCTTCAGCACCACGTAGCCATACCACTGCTTCATGCTGTCGCTCAAGACGATCACCCCCAGCACCGCCACCACCGCCACCAGCACCGCATCGAGATAGAGCGGGAACGACTCGCCCGCCGCCAGCGAGGCCGCCTTTTTCAGGAACATCCCGAACATTTCATACGACCCGGTCAGCGTGATCAGGCCCACGAAGAGCATGGGCAGCGCCGTCACCCAGAGATAGGGCGACTTCCACATCTTGATCAGCACCGTCGTTCCGATACAGAGTGCCAGCATCCCCAGCAGCTGATTCGCCGCGCCGAACATCGGCCAGATGGTCGAAATACTCCCCGTCCCGATCAAATAGCCCCACGCCCCCACCACCAAGCCGCTGCTCAACAGCACGCCAGGCCACCAGGTGATCCGTTGAAACGGCACATACACCCGCCCCGCCATTTCCTGAATGAGATAGCGCGCCACACGCGTCCCCGTATCGATCGTCGTCAGGATGAACAGCGCCTCGAACACCAATGCGAATTGATACCAATAGGCCATCAGTCCCGCCATCCCCGGCAGCGCCGCAAAAATCGACGCCATCCCCACCGCAAGCGACACCGCCCCACCGGGCCGTCCCGCCACATCCACCTCGACCAGTTGCGAGAGTTCCGCAATCCGCGACGGCGCAAAACCCATTGTGGTCAGGGCATCCGCGCCGAGCGTCGTATTGATCGCCAGATAGTCGCCGGGAATCAGCACCGAGGCTGCAATCAAGGCCATCA
>OMJK01000210.1 GCA_900299325.1 Nitrospiraceae bacterium
GCCGATCAAGATGATCGTTCGTCCCGCCTGAGTCTTCACGGTTGCCGGCGTAGCTCAGTTGGTAGAGCAGCGGTTTCGTAAACCGCAGGTCGCCCGTTCAATCCGGGTCGCCGGCTCCAAACCGCACTTCGTGCGTTCCGCGCCTATTTTTCGCTGTATCGAATTATGGCGTCGGATAAAACCCTTCAGCGTTATCCTCTCGATTTGCCGGGGACGCCGCGAATTATTCGCAGCGTCCCCGATAGTCTCATCAATGCGACGGTGCAGAGGGATAAAGGTCTCGTCCTTCGTTGCCGGTTGCGGCTGAATCAGCAGCCGTTGCCGTTGCAGCGGGAACAGCCATGTGTTCCTGGCCGATCTTCCGAATCTCAAGGTGGACGCGGCGGTTGATCTGGCGGCAGACATCGCTGGTATCGACGCAGAGCACGCCCTCTTCGCCCAGGCTGACGGTTTTCATCCGGTGCTCGGCGATACCGGCGTTGAGCAGTTCGGTCTTCACGGTTTCCGCACGCTTCAGCCCGAGCTTCATGTTGTAGCCGGCCGAGCCCTGCTGGTCGGTGTAGCCCTGGATCAGCACGCCGTACTCGGCATGTTCTTTCAGCAGGGTGGCTTGGGACGTCAGCAGCGCTTTCCCTTCATCGGTCAGCCCTTTCCGGCCGGTTTCGAAGTACACATCGGCATGGATAATGTCGGCCGGTGTTCCGACTGGCGCCGTGACCGGAGTGGTGCGCGGGGTGGAGGCTTCAGCCTGACTTACGGCGCTCGCGTGTTTGAGCAGTTCCGACACATTGGTAGGCTCGACTTTCTCGGTGGCGGAGGTGATCCTGTCCTGGTCTCCGGTCTGGCCGTAGTACCAGGCGACAGCGATTAGTCCGGACAGGAACAGCACCAGTCCGGACAGAACCCACACATCCTTCATGTCTTTCTCCGGCCCCACAACCGCGGGGGCTATATTGCCTGACGACACCTGCGATGGACCTTTTTGCATGATGGCTATCCTCCTCAAAGTAAATGTGTGAACGTTCCAGGCGATCAACTGGCAGGACGAAACGCCCTCGGCCCCGATTCACCTCCTTTCCGATCGTCCGGCCTGCGTGCCAGTGATCAGATGTGTGAGCAACCGGGGTGCCGACTTGGAGACCCGATGGTGGTGAGGGAACTACGAGGAAAATTCAGAGGTTGAATGTGTCCTGAAGGGAATCGCACGATGCGGGGAAACGCATCCCACCACACCATGCGGGGCTAGCCCCGCATCGGCAAGAGATACAATTCATCCGCGTGCTGGAGACTATCGGGGATTGTTGAGATCGGGGATGATGCGACCGGTAACAGGGCGGCTGGTGTTGGTTATTTCTTCGGGATCTCGATGTTCACGCGAACTTGTCCTGATTCCGGCACGACCACATCCACGTCCATCATGCCCGCTTTCGGGTGCCAGGCTTTGAGGACATGGCGGCCCTGAGGCACGTTCTTGATCTCGAAGGTGCCCTCCGCTCCTGTCGTTCCGAAATAGGCATTGGTGACGGGGAGAAACCACGCTTGCATGTAGGCGTGCTGATCGCAGACGAGCCGAACGGCCGATCCGTGCTGGACCTGCCGGAGCGAAAGCGTCTTGTTGATTTCCGCCCCTTTCACGGCCAGGGCGATGTTGAACAGGGTGCGGGATGCGAGGCCGATGACTTCCGTTCCGTGCGGGTTGTGCGAGATGGTTTGTGCCACCGCATGGTCGGCGGGATCCAGGTTGACGACATGAAAGTTCCGTTTGTCGACGACGGCGGTGGTGTAGGGGAGGAACGTGCACTCTTCAATGCGCACCTCGGTCCCGGGATAGGTCGTGACGAAGGTCTGGTCAACGATGTCCTGGACGGCCACAATGGCGTCTTTCAAGGCGCCGTCAGGCCGCACTTGCAGGGTCTGCACGACGCGGAGTTCGCCGTCGTTTCTGAACAAGGCGGGTTTCTTACTCACGAGCGTTGCACAATAGTCTTTCTCAGGATTTTTGCTCGTCGGATAGGATTCTTCCTGCGGTTGTCCGTAGTACGTGACGGTGCCGATGATTGTGGCGCCGGCCGATGCGCTGGACGGGTGTCCCAGCAGAACGGCAAGATTGCCGAGCGCACAGAGGACGGCCATGATGATAGACGTGTGGTATTGCACGTAAATTATCCTTGGGAGCTGTGTAAGCCAAGTGTAGCAGGGGGATCGGTGGCGTCAACGGAATTGCAAGATTGCCGACAGGAATCGGTTCAGGGCCGGATGCTCGCGGGTCGGGTGCCTGCGCGCTGCCGGAAGTGTTGCCGGACCAGGGATTCGACCGAAGCAAAATGGCGGTCGGGGAGATTCTTGAAGCGGCGTTTGCAGTCGAGCAGGGCCTCGTCCGGGGTGGCAAAGGGATCGATCACGGACTGCAGATGGGTATAGTAATCCAACAGCTTGAGCTCGACCGTTCTGAGATGACCGGGATCGCCGGCGATCGACAGGGCTGCTTTGGTCTGGTCACCGCTGGATTCGACCAGCGCCTGGAAGCAGAGCCCTTTGAGCCGTTGCGTGACGGTGCTGCGGTCCCAGCCCAGGGTCGTTGCCGTGGCCTGCATATCGAAGCCGTGCTGGCGGAGGCAGTGCAAGACGGCGGCATCGCTCGCCGGATCGGGAAGGATCTGCTTTCCGGTCTCGCCCGGTCGGGGCCCATCTTCCGTCAACCGTAGCGCGGCTCTCGTCAGAACCGGTCCCTCGTTGAGCGTCACGGCTTGTTCCAGACAATGCCGGAGTTCCCGCACATTGCCCTTCCAGTCACGTTCGGTCAGTGCCCGTAACGCATCGTTCGACAGGCGCGGCACCGGCTTGTTCATCTGGGCTGCCAACTCGGCCAGCAAGACGTCAGCGATCAGCGGAATGTCGCCGGTTCGCTTCCGCAACGGCGGCAGCCTGACGACCAGGCCCGCCAGCCGGAAATAGAGGTCTTCGCGGAACCAGCCGTCGGACACGCCACGCTGGAGATCGCGATTGGTGGCCGCCACGATGCGAACGTCGACGGTTGTCGGCGTGGTGGCCCCCACGCGATAGAAGGACTTCTCTTGCAGCACCCGCAGCAGTTTACTCTGGTGATCCAGCCGCAGGTCGCCGATCTCGTCCAGAAAGATCGTGCCGTGGTTCGCCAGTTCGAAGTATCCCCGGCGATCGCCGGTTGCGCCGGTAAAGCTGCCCTTCACGTGGCCGAAGAGTTCGCTTTCAAACAATTCCGGCGAGATCGCCGCCATGTTGACGGCAATGAAGGTGCGGCCGGTTCGTGGACTGAGGCGATGGACCGCGCGGGCGAACAGTTCTTTGCCCGTCCCGGGCTCGCCCAGCAGCAGGACGGTTAGCGGGGACCGGGCGATCTTTTTCAGGTCGTGGTAGAGGCGCAGCAGGCCGGCATTCTGCGTGATGATGCCGAGCGACCGGCATTCATCCTGGAGCCGTTCGAACTCGGCATTCCCCATGACACCGGAACTTCGTTCAGCTGCCCGGAGACTCTCTAGTTGCCGCTCCAGTTCATCCAGTTTCTGTCTGGTCCGTTCTTCCTGCGACTGGGCTTCGGCGAGTTGAGTCCGCAGGTTCTCCGCGGTGTACCGCAGGTCTTCGTGCTGCCCGGCCGAGCGGGTGACGGCGGCATGGGCCGCGGCCAGATCCTCCTGCAAGGTCTCGGTCCTGGTTTCCTGCAGGACCAGCGCCTCGCGCACTGCCGACGCGTCCTGCTGAATCCGGAGCATCTGCCGTTCGGCCAGCACCAGGCGGTGATGGGCTGTCAGCTGATTCCAGGTAGTGGCGCCGATGATTGTCAGCATGGTGGCGGTCACCGGCAGGGCGACCGGCATGACCAGACCTGCCACGAGTGCCAGGAGATTGACGGCGGTGTAGACCGCGATCGATCCGGCAGCGAGCAGCAGGCCGAGCAGAACCGGATACTGCAGGAGCATCCATCCCGCAGATCCGGCCAGCAGCAGTGTGCAGACAGCGCCCGCTGCCGGGCCGGCCGGGGTCAGTTGGTTCTGTGTGAGCAGCATGTTCAAAACGTGAAGATGGATGACAGCTCCGGTGCTCGCTGCACCGGTTGGAAGCAGCCAGGTGTCCGGTTCAGGAGGAGTGAGCAGAAAGACCACTATCTTGTCGTGAAACCATTCCTGCAGGCGCCCAATATCGTGACGATCGATGGCGCTCCACACGGCGGAGAACGGAATCGTTGGAAAGGCAGACACTGTTCCCTGGCCCGCATAATTCACCAGCAGCGAGGAGTTGTCGGTGAATGGCGGTGTGGCAGCGACGCGCATGGAGTCGTGCCGGGCCTGCTCGTATAGCGCGTGTCCGAAGGCCGGGATCGTGTCCGGACCGGACGGACTGACAAGCGGAACAACCCGTGCGACATGGTCGAGATCATCGGAGACGTGCAGGTGCCCCTGCATCATCATGTCCGAGGTAGTCTGAGCATCCGAGCTGTGTGCGATGACGACCGGTCCAGCCTGTTTGATCGCTTCCAGCAGCAAGGCTTCACTCGCCACGCCGCCGGGGTGCATTGCCCCGGTGTGTTCGAGCCGAAGGTCCAGTCCGATCACGGAGGCGCCCTGCTCATGCGCGGCGGTGATAGCTCGTGCAATGACGGCGCGGTCCCAAGGTCCGTTTCCCAGTTCCTCTTCGCTGGCCCGGTCTCTGGTCACAATGGTGAGAGTTGGACTCACTGGGATAGAAGCCCGGTGGCGCATCCATGCATCGTAGAGGGCCCAATTCAAACTGGTGAAGACGGTCGGGGCGATGGCCCATAGGGCAAGGGCCACGATCGTCGCAAGCACACTGAGCACACCGGCTTGAAGCCAGGGCCGGTTGAGCAGTTGCCGCCAGAGTGTGGGGAGATCGAGCATCGCGGTTCTACGGCATACCGAGTTCGTCGAGGATCGGTTGCATCTCCTGCTTAGGCAACCCTTTCAAGACGGCTTTGGCCTTTGCGAGATCCGGATTCATGCCCAGTCCCGTCCCGTAAATGCGGGCCAGTGCTTTTTGGGCCGGAGGAAATCCATCGGCGGCCGTGGCTTCGAGGCAGGCCAGCAGGCGCCGGTCGAAGGGTTTCAGCCCGGTATCAAGGCCGACCGCGTAGAGCCGTGCGACTTCACTGGTCGCCGGTTCGCTCAA
>OMJK01000211.1 GCA_900299325.1 Nitrospiraceae bacterium
AGAGGACGCCGTCAAAGTCATGCTGCCGAAATCGGATCGGGTACGCAAAGACGTCATCCGGTTGAGCCAGGAGAAAAAGACCCAGATCGAAAACCGCATCGGCTGGAAGTTCCCCGAAGAATCCTTCGAAGTCTACATCGGAGAAACCGGCGAGAAAGTCGACGGCTATGCGATGGTCCACAACACCATCGGCAAGCACAAGCCGATGACCTACATGGTCGGTGTGGACCACCAGGGCCGAGTGTCCGACGTGGAACTCCTGGTGTTCCGCGAGGCGCGCGGGAGCGAAGTGCGGCAGAAACGGTTCAATACGCAGTACGAGGGGAAAACCGTGCTCGATCCGATTCGGATCAACAAAGACATCATCAACATCAGCGGCGCCACGATGTCGGTTCGCTCTCTCAGCGCCGGCGTGAAACGCGTCCTGGTCCTGGTGGATGAATTTTATTTGAAACCGGCTGGCGTCGGAAGCGATACTCTGACCACCAAGCGAACGGAGAAGAGCCTGTTCAACTCACTGTTCGGGAATTAGACGAGCGGACCGAGCGTCCCACGATGCGCAACTTCAACCAGCGATTCAGACTCCGCGACTCAGACCGCCACATCCGGCTGCTGTATACATTGTTCCTGCTGCTGATGCTCGCCGGATTTTTATTTTCCTTCTATTGGGCCCATAGCATGACGAGCCTCTCCCCGCAGGGCATCGCCGACCATTATCGCGGATCCGATGCAACCTTCGGCGAACCGATGTCCTTTCGGGAATTGGCCGAGATCACCCACTTTCACCTGTTCACGATGCCGGTCGTGTTTATGATCCTGATTCACGTCATGTACCTCACCAGCGCCAGCCATACCCTGAAAGCCGCCATGACCTGGGCCGGATTCGGCGGCATTATCCTGGACCTGGTCTCCCCCTGGCTCATCACTTATGTGTCGCCGGTCTTCGTCCTCACCATGTTGACGGGCGATACCCTGATGATGACGAGCTTCTTCGTCATGATGGGTGTGCCGCTCTACGAGATGTGGGTTTTGGGGCAACCGCTCATGGCCGGCAAGCGGCCGGACGACGTCTAGCGCCGCACGATTTCACGACACACAATTCACGAGAATGCAGCAAGCGGGGTGGATTACCCGGCTTCGCGGTAACCGCACTCTTCGTTCCGGCACTGGACGCTGCGCCCTGCCTGCTTGCTGACTTTTTCAACGAGGAACGGCGCCTGGCAGGTCGGGCAGGATTTATTGACCGGACGATCCCAGAGGGCGTATTCGCATTGCGGATAGCGGCTGCACGCATAAAACGACCGCCCCTTGCGCGTGCGCTTCTGCACCAGATCCCCGCCGCAGCCCGGCTGCGGGCACTTCACGCCCAGCGCCAGCGGCTTGGTCGTCTTGCATTCCGGATAGGCTGAACAGGCGATGAACTTGCCGAACCGGCCGGTCTTCACCACCATCGGACTCCCGCACTTATCGCACTTTTGATCGGTGGTCAACTCCTGTTTCGGCACCACCTTGATCGTGCCATCGGGAAGCTTTTCGAAATTCTGCGTGTTCTTGCAGGGCGGATCGTCTTTGTAGCCGGGGCAGGCCAGAAACTTCCCGTTCCGTCCCCATTTAATTTCCATCATCTTGCCGCATTTTTCGCAAGGAATGTTCGTTGGCGGCTCCACCGTGTCCTTGGGACCGGGAATCGATTTGGCTTTCTCCAGATCGACGGCGAACGGCTCATAAAAATCGCGCACCGCCGCCACCCATGGCTTGCTTCCTTCCTCGATCTCGTCCAACTCCTCTTCCATGTGAGAGGTAAAGTCGACGTTGATCAGATCGGGAAATCCCTTCATCAGAAAATCGTTGACCGTCCGGCCGGTTTCGGTCGGCTGGAATCGCCCCTCGATTTTTTCGACGTACTTGCGATCCTGAATCGTGGAGATGATGGCCGCATACGTCGACGGGCGCCCGATCCCCTTCTCTTCCATTTCCTTGATCAACAATGCTTCGTTATAGCGGGGCGGCGGCTGGGTAAAATGCTGCTTGGAGAGCAAGCCGGGCACCGACTGCCCCTCCTGATCCATCAACCGCAACCGATCGCCTTCCGACAACAGCGGTAGCTGCCGTTCGCTGTCGTCCTCCTCCTGATCCGCTTTCGGTTTCTGCGTCGGCAGTTCCTTGTCGACCCCTTCCATGTAGACGATCGTGTGGCCCGGGAATTTGACCACGGTACCGGTCGAACGAAACACATACCTCTCTTTCGTCCCCACCGGCGTCGAGTCGATCCGCGTCACATCCAGGATGGCCGGAACCATCTGCGACGCGATGAAGCGGTTCCAAATCAATTTATAGAGATTATATTGATCGGGGTCGAGATACTGGCGAATGGATTCCGGATCGCGCGCGGCCAGCGTGGGCCGAACCGCCTCGTGAGCTTCCTGTGCGGCCTTTTGCGTCTTGTAGACGTTGGGAGTTGACGGCAGATAGTCCGCCCCGAACCGTTCCTGAATCACCTGCCGCGCATCGGCCATCGCCTCGCTGGAAATCCGCGGAGAGTCGGTTCGCATATAGGTAATGAGACCGGTCGCGCCCTCGGCCCCGATTTCGATCCCCTCGTAGAGCTGCTGCGCCAGCGTCATCGTCTTTTTCGGCGAGAAGTGCAGCTTGCGAGCCGCTTCCTGCTGCAACCGGCTGGTGATGAACGGCGCGACGGGATTCCGCTTCTTCTCGCGGCGCTCGATCGATTCGACGACAAATGCCTTCCCCTGCACCGCGTTCACAATGCGGGCGGCCTGTTCACCGCTTTCAATCGACGCCTCTTCGTTGTTGATGCTCTGGAGCTTGGCCTCGAACGACGGCGGATTGGCTCCGGCCAACAGCGCGGTGATCGACCAATACTCCTCCGCCCTAAACGCCTCCCGCTCCTGCTCGCGTTCGCAGATCAGCCGGACCGCCACGGATTGCACCCGCCCCATGCTGAGCCCGCGCCGCACCTTGTTCCAGAGCAACTGGCTGCCCTGATACCCCACAATGCGGTCGAGCACGCGGCGCGCCTGCTGCGCATTGACCAGCTTCATGTCGATCTGGCCCGGCGACTGCAGCGCCCGCTTGATGGCGGACTCGGTAATCTCGTTGAACAGCACCCGGAACA
>OMJK01000212.1 GCA_900299325.1 Nitrospiraceae bacterium
ACAGTGCGCTGGGCTATCGTCCCCCAGCACCAGAAGCGATCGCATCGCGTTGTGCGTGACTCACATTCACGCTGGTACAACTACAGGGGGCGGGTCACTTTGCCGCCGTTCACGCGCACGCGGTTTGATCGTCGCTCCACGACGGTCTGATGACTATTGACAGGCGCGCCGTCTCTCCGTAGGCTCTCCGCGCGGTTTCCCGACTCTTTTCGATGAACCGATCGCGCGAGCGTCATGGGGTCGATCTCGCTGTGCCATCGATGGATGCCGGTTGCGCTGCTGGTCATGGCCGGCACGCTGCTCGGCTGTCCTCGCGTGCTGTATCTGGACTATCAGCCGTCGACCGCCGTCACAGGCCACGGGCCGGTGTGGGTGGAGTCTTTTCTGTATGCCGGCCATCCGCGAGGATTGATGCAGCAGAAGGAGCTTGAGGGTAGCGCGCAGGATGTCGAGGCTCTATATCTCTCGCAGAACATCGGCGATTTCGTGGCGGATGCGCTGAAGAAGGAACTGATGTTGGCCGGATACACCCTCACGAGCGAGGCGATGCGGAGGGTCACGGGCACTATCGAGCATTTCTTCCTCGAGTATGTCGGGCAGCAGGAACAACGGTTTCAAATCCGCGCCACGTTTCAGGTCGCCGGACCGGGCGCGGATGCATACACGGCAACCTGTCACGTCGATCGCCAACAGATTCGGAGTTGGATGAAGAGCGGATTGTTGATCGGGCAAGGGGTCAAAGACTGTCTGGAGGACTTTCTCACGCACGCACAGGCCGCCGGCGTGTTGTAATTCCGTCACGGATAGGGTCGTCGGGCAGGTCGACAGTGAGGCCAGGAGGGATGCGGCATGAAGGGATGGAGTCGGATCGGCTGTCTGGTGATGCTCTGCGCGATGGTCGGGTGCAGCCCGATCCCGAATAAGTATCTGCGGCAATCAGAAACCGGTGCAACGCTGACGACGATCCAGCGAAACGCCACGTATTATCAGGGCAAGTTGGTGGTTCTGGGCGGCGTCATTATGGAAGAGGAAGCACTGGACGGGCGGTTGTGGTTGCACGTGAAGAACCGTCCGCTCGATCAGGACTACCGCCCGCAACTCCCGCCCAGCCCCGACGATCCTGAAGGCGGCTGGTACTGGGCCGTTGTCGGAAGCCAGATGAATTTTCCCAGTACGCACCGCCACTGGGGCGATATGATCGTGGTGGGCCGGGTCGCCGGGCTGGCGTCCGGGAAAGAACCGATCCTGAACATCGTCTATGCCCGCGGATGGGGAGTGAGTTCCGCTCACGACGGGGTGTGGGAACATCTCGTCGACGCCAACTACGTGCCCTACCTGCCGGTCAGCGCCGTCGGCGAAGGCGGACAGTAGTAGACGAACCGTGGCCGCACGTCCTCAGTTCCCCGAATCAGCGACAGCCCCGGTTTCTGCACAGTCGTGCTTCCGATACGCATAGGTATTAAGCACGCCATAATGGTCGGAGCCGGCAGGATCGCCCATCATGTGCGGCTTGCCGAAGAGTTCTTGTGTGAGACAGGCCGTGGACATGAAGGCCATGCTGAACAGGAAGTCGATCCGGCGCGCCATGCCGATGGCATGACGGTATCGTCGCACCGCTTCTTCCCGATCCATCTGCATTTCTGCCGCCAGCGCGTCGATCAATGCCGGCGGGAGCGCTTCTTCCTCGTGCGCCGCGAGGGGATTGTACATCGGGTCGTAGGTGTTCCACATCGGCATCCCGGTTGCGAGTTGAGCGGAGTCGGAAAATCCCGCGCGTTCCAATCGCCGGTACTCCGGTGAGCCGGCCTCGAAATTCAGATCGCCGCCGAAAACGATGCCGTCGTACCGCCGGTTCATTTGATGTTGCTGGATGGCGTCCATCAGCGTCTCCAGTTCCATCTGCCGGCGCTGTTCGTCTCCCTTCAACTCCGCCATCAACTGATCATACCGTTGGAGCCGACCCTCAGTCTGCGCGTCCATCAGATCATGCAGCAAATTCGCATCCCGCTCGATGCCGGAATGGAGATGCATCGTGGCTACGAGATACGTCATGCCGGACGTGGCATCCGTGACTTCGGCGAGGAGCGCATACCGCAACTCACCGAATTGCACGCCGGCATAATCTCCACAGGCCCCGATCGGGCCACTCAACTTGAGGCCATCCAGTTTCCGAATCGCGAGGGGCGCCTTGGCCAGAATAACCAAACCATTGTTCAAGCCAGGGAGGATCGCCAAGCCTGGTGCGACACGAAGCCCACAGGCGTCCACTTGGTGGACTTCGGTGTAGCGCAGCCCCTGGCGCTTGAGCGCCTCGACATAGTCTTCGGCCATGGCCGGGAGGGGATTCACCTCTTGCAACAGAATCACATCCGGCTGTGCCTCGGCCAGTTGCCGAATCCGTAGCGCGAACCGGGCGGCCCGTTGCTCTTCTGACCTAGCCGGGCTGAATTGGTCCAGATGGAATGTTAGTCTGGACCGCAACAACCCAGGAGGTCAGCATCATGCCCCGCAAATCGTACACGCCCGA
>OMJK01000213.1 GCA_900299325.1 Nitrospiraceae bacterium
ACTGGCGGTTGTCCTGGCGCTCCATAATCCGACGATGGACGATTACGTGCGTTTTCTCGATGTCGAACTCGGAAAGGCGCTGGATCGAATGGACCACTCCGCGCCGACCCAGGAGCAGCAATTCATCCGGCAGGTCTTTCGCGCGCAAAGCAAAAAAATCATCGAGAGCGTCGTCCTGCCGCACACGCAACGCCGGAACTGGGGCCTGTTCAGCGTGTACGAAACGGACGCGCTGCAAACGCGGATCGTGGTAATCGGCGTTGCGGGACAGATGATCCCGATTCGTGGCGTTCGCGACGCCTCTCTCCGGCTGGGCCGGCTGGCATTTTAGATTTTTTCCTCGCCGTCAGACGGTTTTTCTGTGGATAACCCCCTTCAATTTGCATAACCGTCACGCTCCGACGGTCTCTTTCTTTATCCACAGGTTTTCCTCACTGTTCCCAACGGATCCACAATATTTGGTATTGACAAAAAATTTGAATAGCTATATGTAGTCCTTCCGAGGTGGCCATCCGGCACTAACCAGAGAGTACACATCATTATTCGTCCACACACAGGCATCCTCGGGACCCCCTATTCCATGCCAGGCGAAGGAGGAACACTGTGAGAATTGAGCGAAGATTTACCCGTCGGGGACACGGTCCTTACGAGGGGCTGACCTTTGTCAATCGCTCGTCGGAGATCCGCAATCCTGACGGCTCCACAGTCTTTAAGCTCGATAATATAGATGTGCCTGAGCAGTGGTCCCAGCTGGCCATCGACATTCTGGCGCAAAAGTATTTTCGGAAGGCCGGCGTGCCGCAGAAAGACCAGGACGGGCGGCCCCTCATGTCGGCCGACGGGAAACCGGTCCTCGGCGGGGAGCGCGATGCCCGCCAGGTCTTCGAACGGCTGGCCGGCTGCTGGACGCATTGGGGAAAAGCCTACGGCTATTTCAAGACATCGGAAGACGCCGAAGCGTTTCACGATGAAATGTGCTGCATGCTGGCCAGCCAGATGGCGGCGCCCAACTCGCCGCAATGGTTCAACACGGGACTGCACTACGCGTACGGTCTATCGGGACCGGCCCAGGGACACTATTTCGTAGACCCCAAATCCCGCGAAGTAGTGAAAGCCACGAACGCGTTCGAGCATCCGCAACCCCATGCCTGCTTCATTCAATCGATCGAAGACGATCTGGTGAATGAGAACGGTATCATGGATCTCTGGGTGCGCGAAGCGCGGCTGTTCAAGTACGGCTCCGGAACAGGAACCAATTTCTCGAAGCTGCGCGGCGACGGCGAAGGGTTGTCCGGGGGTGGAAAATCATCGGGGCTCATGTCGTTCCTGAAAATCGGCGATCGTGCCGCCGGCGCCATCAAGTCGGGCGGTACCACCCGGCGGGCGGCCAAAATGGTCTGCCTCGACCTGGACCACCCCGACATCGAAGAATTTATCGACTGGAAAGTCGTCGAAGAGCAAAAAGTGGCCGCCATGGTCACCGGCTCGAAAATTTGCGCTCAGCGGCTCAACAATCTGCTCAAGGCCTGTCACGTCGTTGACGGCGACGGACGGATGAAGCCGGAACTCGACGACAAGCGCAATCCGGTGCTGCGCGAAGCGCTGGCCATGGCCCGCCGGGACATGGTGCCCGAAGCCTATGTTCAGCGCATGTTTTCGTACGCGAAACAGGGTTTCACGCATTTTGTTTTTCACGAGTACGACACCAACTGGGACGGCAAAGCCTATCAAACCGTCTCGGGGCAGAACTCGAACAACAGCGTCAGAATCCCCAACGAGTTTTTTGCCGCGCTCGAGGCCGACGGCGACTGGCAGTTGAAGCGGCGCATCGACGGCAAAGTGTGCAAAACGGTCAAGGCCCGCGATCTCTGGGACCGAATCGCCTGGGCGGCCTGGATCTGCGCCGATCCCGGCACCCAATACGACACCACTATCAACGAATGGCATACCTGTCCCGAAGACGGCCGCATCAACGCGTCCAATCCCTGTTCGGAATACATGTTCCTGGACGACACGGCCTGCAACCTGGCCTCGCTCAACCTGGCCACGTTCTATACGGCCGACGGACATTTTGAGATCGAGGAGTTCCGCCATGCCGTCCGATTGTGGACGATCACGCTGGAAATCAGTGTGCTGATGGCGTCCTTTCCCAGCCGGTCGATTGCGGAAAAGAGCTACCAGTTCCGCACGCTCGGATTAGGCTACGCCAATTTGGGAACGGTGCTGATGCGGCAGGGCATCCCGTACGATTCGCCCAAGGCCCAGGCTATTTGCGGAGCAATCACATCCATCATGACTGGAGAAGCCTACAGCGCCTCGGCTGAAATGGCCGCCGAACTCTGGCCGTTCCCCGGATATGCCAAAAACCGCGACCATATGCTGCGGGTCGTGCGCAACCACCGGCGCGCCGCCTATCATGCTTCGGAAGACGAATTCGAAGGGCTGACGATCGTGCCGATGGGGATTCAGCCGGAACACTGTCCGCCCGACCTGTTGCTCGCTGCGCGGCGGGCCTGGGACCGCGCGCTGGAGTTGGGCACCGCCTACGGATTTCGCAACGCACAGGTCACCGTCATCGCGCCGACCGGCACCATCGGGCTGGTCATGGACTGCGACACCACCGGCATCGAACCGGACTTCGCATTGGTGAAGTTCAAAAAGCTCGCCGGCGGCGGCTACTTCAAAATCGTCAATCAAAGTTTGCCGGCCGCGCTGGCCACGCTGGGATACAACGAAGAACAGATTCAGGACATCGTGGCCTACTGCGTCGGCAAGCAGACGCTCAAGCACGCGCCGTTCATCAACCACGAAACGCTCCGCCAGAAAGGCTTCGACGAGCAGGCGCTCGAACGGTTGGAGAGCAGCCTCGCGCAGGCGTTCGAAATTCAATTCGCCTTCAACAAGTTTACGCTGGGCGAAGCGTTTTGCTCCGAGAAGCTGGGGCTGACAGACGCCCAGTTGAGCGAATCGAATTTCAACATGCTGAAAGCGCTGGGTTTCACGCAGGAGGAGATCGCCGCCGCCAACGATTACTGCTGCGGCACGATGACGGTGGAAGGCGCGCCGCATCTGTCGGCGGATCATCTGCCGGTATTCGACTGCGCGAACCGGTGCGGCAGGATCGGCCAGCGCTTTATTCCGGTCGACGCCCATATCCGTATGATGGCGGCGGCACAGCCGTTCATCAGCGGGGCGATCAGCAAAACCATTAACATGCCGGCCGACGCGACGCTTGAGGAAGTCAAATCCGCATACCTGTTTGCCTGGAAGAGCATGGTCAAGGCCGTTGCGCTCTACCGTGACGGGTCCAAGCTCAGCCAGCCGCTAAGCGCTTCCACCGATAGCGGCAAAGCAGTTGAAACCGCCACCGACGTCCTGTCGGTCGCGGAAAAAATCACCGAGCGGGTGCTGGTGCGGTACCTCGCCAAGCGCCGCCCGTTGCCGACCAGGCGAAACGGGTACACGCAAAAGGCCATCGTCGGGGGACACAAACTCTATCTCCGGACCGGCGAGTACGAGGACGGGACCCTGGGGGAAATCTTCCTGGATATGCACAAGGAAGGCGCCGCCTTCCGCAGCTTGATGAACTGTTTCGCCATCGCGATTTCACTAGGACTGCAACACGGTGTGCCGCTGGAAGAATTCGTCGAGGCGTTCGTCTTTACCCGCTTCGAACCGAACGGACCGGTCAAGCTGAACGATCGCATCAAAATGTCGACGTCTATCATCGATTATATTTTCCGGGAACTAGCCGTGACGTATCTGGACCGTTACGACCTGGCGCAGGTCAAAGAAGAAGACTTGCGCATGGACGTCATGAAAAAAGACGAGCAGGACCCCGAATGTGTGGATGAAGAAGCAGACCTGGACGCGCTGGCGAAATCCGCAGTCATCACAGAGCACCTGCCCATCAGACGCAACGGCGGGGGAAAAGGCAACGGC
>OMJK01000214.1 GCA_900299325.1 Nitrospiraceae bacterium
GCGTGACCGTGGCGAGCAGCTTGATGAGGACGTGCAGCGAGGGGCCGGCGGTGTCCTTGAACGGGTCACCCACCGTGTCACCGACGACGGCCGCGGCGTGCGCCGGGGTCGCCTTGCCGATGATCGTGCCCTTCTCGTCCTTCAGCCCACCGGACTCGATGAACTTCTTCGCGTTGTCCCAGGCGCCGCCGCCGCTCGTCATGGAGATCGCGACGAACAAGCCGGTGACGATGCTGCCGACCAGCACGCCACCCAGCGCCTGCGGCCCGAGCACCAGGCCGACAACAATCGGCGAGGCCACGGGAATCAGACCGGGGATCATCATCTTTTGAATCGCCGCCTGCGTCACGATATCGACGCAGGTGCCGTACTCCGGCTTGCCCGTCCCTTCCATGATACCCTTGATCGTCCGGAACTGCCGCCGCACTTCTTCGACGATCAACCCGCCCGCCTGCCCGACCGCCTTCATGCAGAGCGCGCCGAAGAGAAACGGCAGCATACCGCCGAGGAACAGCCCGACCAGCACCTTCGGATCGGACAGATCGAACGCCGCCGAACCCGGACTGTGCGCCGCCACTTCGCGCGCATATTCGGCGAAGAGCACCACGGCCGCCAGACCGGCCGACCCGATCGCGTAGCCCTTGGTCACGGCTTTCGTCGTGTTGCCCACGGCATCCAGCGGATCGGTGATGTCGCGCACCGCTTTGCCGAGGTGCGACATTTCCGCGATACCGCCCGCATTGTCCGTGATCGGCCCGAACGCATCGATCGCCACGACAATGCCGGCCATCGAAAGCATCGACACCGCCGCCACCGCCACGCCATAGAGGCCGGCCAACCCGAAGCTGACCAGAATGGCCGCCGCGATCACCACCACCGGCCAGGCGGTCGCCTGCATGCCGACCGCGAGCCCCGCGATGATGTTCGTGGCATGGCCGGTTTCGCTCGCCTTGGCAATTTCCTTCACCGGCGAATAACTTTTGGACGTGTAGTAATCGGTGATGAACACCAGCGCGAGCGTCACGATCAATCCGAGCAACGCCGCGATGTAGTAGCTCATGCCGCTCACCCCGCCGACCCCTTCCATAACCTTCGAGGTGATCGGGAAAAACGCCACCGCCGCGATGCCGCCGGCGACGAACAGGCCCTTGTACAGCGCCGGCATGATCCCGCCGCCCGGGCTGACCTTGACGAAGAGAATACCGACGATCGTGGCAAAAATCGTGACGGCGCCCAGCGCGAGCGGATAGAGAATCGGTGCGCTCTGGCCCTTGAACAGCGTGGAGGCCAGCACCATCGCCGCCACCGTCGTCACCGCATAGGTTTCGAACAGGTCGGCCGCCATGCCGGCACAGTCACCGACGTTGTCGCCGACGTTGTCGGCGATGACCGCCGGATTGCGGGGATCGTCCTCCGGAATGCCCGCTTCGACTTTCCCGACCAGGTCCGCGCCGACGTCCGCCGCCTTCGTGTAAATTCCGCCGCCGACGCGCGCGAAGACCGAGATCAAGCTGCCGCCGAACCCGAGGCTCAACAGCGCGTGAATGGCTTTGTCCTGGCCGGCGATCTGCGCCGCAATGGTGTAGAACGCCGTAATCGCCAGCAGCCCCAACCCGATCAGCAGCAGGCCCGTCACGGCCCCGCCGCGAAACGCTACCGTCAGCGCCGCGTTCATGCCGTCGTGCGCCGCCTGTGCCGTGCGCACGTTGGCCCGTACCGCGATGATCATGCCGACATAGCCGGCGATGGCCGACGCGCTCGCGCCGATCAGAAACCCAATCGCGGTCAGCAGCCCGAACTTATCGGAGACGGTCCCCGCGCCCCAAAGAATGACGAAGAGCACGGCGGCGACCACGCCGACCGTCCGATACTGCCGGTTCATGTAGGCGCCGGCGCCTTCCTGAATGGCCTTGGCAATTTCTTGCATCTTCGCGTTGCCGGCGTTGAGTTTGAACACCCACATGGCCAGATAGAGGCCGTAGGCGATGCCGGCTACGGCGGCAATCAACGCAAAGGTGACGATTGCTGAATCGCTCACTGTAGTCTCCTCCCGTAAGGTTTAGAGAAACGTATCCGTCACACGTGCACCCGTGGCTTCAACCCATCACAACGGCCAACACATCCGGTAGGGAAACCGCGGGGTGGTGCAAGTTCAATCTGGAGCTAACCGGCTGAAAAGTTGGGCCATTCTATACAGATGGCGGGAATGGATCAAGATAAAATGCAGCCCGCCCGATGCCGGCTGGAGTTGAAGCGCCGCCCTCCGTCGGCGTAGAGTATCCCGCATCATTCACGGGACGCACCGATTCGTCCACCACAAGGAGGCCGCTGGATGAAGACGCTTCGTGTTGTGATGCTGATGGGACTGTTGTCGGGCTGTGCGACGGCGCCGACGGGGCATTGGGAACAGATCGGACGCTCCGAGGCGGAGACCGCAGACGATCAGGCCCACTGCGAGAAAGTGGCCATGCAGGAATCCATGCGCAACAAGAGCGACGAGCCCTTCCGCGAAACGGCGATTATGAATCAGTGCATGGGCAAAATGGGCTACGCATTCGTGAAGAATCAGCAACAGAATTAGCTGCTCGCCAAGTCAATGGATATCAGGATCGTCCGTCAGGCCATCACGAAGCGCGAGCTAACCGAAATGGCGAAACAACAGTTTGGAGATATGGTGAAAGCGGTCGTCGATGTGGACCAGGGCATCATGGCCATCGGCGGCGAACTCCATTCTGACGAAGAAGCCGTACTCTTGGACGGCGGCTCGCTGCAGAAACACGTGTGGGGCATCAATCTCTATCCCGAACGGCCACCGTCAGAGTGGATCGAATTCGATTCCATGATCAATGTGCGCCCGTCCCAGGGAAATCGTTCACGCTCCGTCGAACGTGCCGACATTCGGCAGGCGATTGTCGAGATCGTCAATCGTTTGATCGGTGGAGAAAACGTATGACGTACCTCCATGCGGATCTTGCCGCCGGCCGATGGCAGACCCTTCCGCTCCTCGAACAGCTGGCCAATGTCGGCAGCGATGTCGCGCGGGCGGCGCGATGGTATGGGCACGACCCTCAGCGATGCGAACAGGCGTTTCTCCGTGCGCTTGAACTGCTCGACATGACGATTGCGGATGGCCGCTGGACGGGGCGCAGGAAAGAACTCGTGCGTGCTCGCGAACTCTTGTGCGATGCAATGGCGGGAGGCACCACCTTCGGCAGTGACTTGACCTCCTTAGACCGCTACTTCCTCCACTTCGCCATCGCCGCCAGAGCCCATCGCTGAATCGGTATCCGGCCTCATCCCTCCGCATGCACCGAATCGGACGCACCGAGGCCGAAACCGCAGACGATCAGGCCCACTGCGAGTAGGCAACCGATCGGATCACAGTGTGGCCGTCAGCGGATGACGCCACACCGACTCCGCCCATCCGCGCATCAGGGCTTGAGATCCAGCCATTCACGGACAGTGCACTCCGTGCATTCGCCGAAGACTTCCAGCAGTCGCTCTTTTTGTTGACAGCCTTTCAATTCCTCCAAGACGTTTCTGTCCGTTTCGTACAAGGTGCCGGGCTCGTGCTGGAGCGGCAGCACGTTGACGGCACCGATCTTCCCCTGCCGGAGCAGCCGGATCAGATCCAGCGCATTAGCCATCTCTTTTTGGCGCCACCGGATCGCGCTCACCCGCCCGTGCGGCTTCTTCAGAGGCACGACAACGAGGTCCTCCTTGATGACGATTTTCACACGGTCAAGATCCAATTCCTGCGATGGAATGGTGATGAGAGGGAACCATTTCTCCATCCGGTCGGCGCACTCCATGAGGAACGTGCTCTGCCGCACCGGATCCATCTCGCCTGGACCGGGAAACACATCCGGCGGAACGGTCAGGAGAAAACTCACAAGAACCAGCGCGACCATCGCGCTACGAACAAGGTAAGGCATGAAACGCTCCATTCAATTAAAGACGTGTGCGGCCATATATCGATTCATGGCCATTTCATGCCATGACCGCCGGGATTTTACGCTCAACGGAATGAGACTTCCAGGGCAGTATTGGGCTCGTGGAGACATTGGGGCAGATTGGACGCACCGAG
Source organism: Nitrospiraceae bacterium (assembly GCA_900299325.1). Classification (GTDB taxonomy): domain Bacteria; phylum Nitrospirota; class Nitrospiria; order Nitrospirales; family Nitrospiraceae; genus Nitrospira_D. Next base: position 4,088 of record OMJK01000214.1, read on the forward strand.
ACGGGAACCCAGAACGATCAGGTCCATTGCGAGAAAGTGGTGCATGCAGGTCTCCATGCGCAACAAGAGCGACGAACCCTTCCACGAAGCTAACGTAGTGAAGCCGCTCATGGGCAATTTGTCAGCAACAATCTCTCAACTCCGACCCGCGGTTTAGGAAAGCGTTTCCCTGACCCTCCTCCAGCCTATTCCAACTCACTCAGGCCTTTTGCAGCCAAGGTTTGCGCAAATCCGAATTTTGGCTGAAGTAGACTGGAATGAGTTGGAGTGTGGTGGCGTTGAGCACAAAATGAGCACAATATCAGAAGAATGGATGTTTGTTGTCTCTTTTGTATTGTTCGAGAGCTTCTCCCATCATTATCCCTTTAATCCATTCAGAGGTTACTTTGCCTGTCAACAATGCCGAAACAAATTCATCAATTTCCTCGACGACAACTTGATGCTGTTTGATCTCCATAGGACCGTTAAATACCTTCGGCCATTCGCATTTGTAAATTGAGATGCTCGCAGCATAACCTCTCCCAGGGTATCTCAGATCCTCGAAGTCGTTTAGGTCAGATACCAGTTGGTCAAACTTATCCATGGTTGGGTCGTTCAATTTGCTCTTAACTGCGCTCCATAACTTTTTTAAGTCATGTCCAAAGCTCTTTTTAAGCTGATCGGGCGTGTAGGAGTTTTTTATGAGCACAAATTTGAGCAACATCTCTACGGCATGATGAAAAAGATTGCCAGCGACAGGAAGTGCCGACATAAAGGTTGCTGATCGTCCAGCGAGGTAGTATTGGATTGCTATTCCTAGATACTGCGTGTCCATAAAATAATTGTTTGCCTTGTCTTGACCCGCACCAAAACCATTTGTTTTTGACCCACTCAACCCGTATTGAAACCGCTTGATGTTACGCCCAATGGCAGGACGAGTTCCAGCGAGGACTGGCTTAACCGGCTATAGCGAGATGCGGGTTTACGGCTGTACCCATCTTTGCTATCATGCGCCGCGGCTGGAGGAGCTACAATGGGCCTGGAACCGAACTACATCGTGATCGACGGGAAGAATTTCAGCAAGGCCAAGCTGGCGCTGGACAATCACGTCTACAAAAACTGCCAGATCGACGACTGCGATCTCTACTACAGCGGCGGGCAGTACGAACTCCTCGACACCCACATCACTAACTCGCGCCTCATCCTCAACCATCCCGCCAAGGGCATCTACTCGGCGCTTCAGATCTTTAAGATGAAGTCGCCGGGGTCACGAATCATTTTTGAGTAACTTAGGCGAGGGGCGCGAGGCTAGAGGCAATTGGCTTCAGCCACTCGCCTATTTCGCAATCGGAATGTTTTCCGTGCGGCGAACGATCTCGATCGGCTGGAACACCGGGTCCTGCGAGCCCTTGGAGGACTCGGCTTCGACCCGCTGGAGAAAATTCGCGGGACCGCTGATGGGGGCATAGTTCAGGGCAACGTCCACGTCGAACGTCTTCGTGTCCTTGGGCGTGGGGAACGTGAAGGTTTCGACGCGGGTTTCTTCCGGCTTCAACACGGTGTCGTCCAGCACTTTCACCGCATCGAAATCGAAATTGGTCTTCTGCCCCTTGGCATCCTGATACACCCGTCCGTAGATCCGCTTTTCGGCAAACACCGTCTTCAGATTTTTCCCTTTCACGTCGAGTTCCAGCGCTACGCTCGCCCAGGCCGGATGGGTCGTCGGCAGATTGTGCGGCACGAGGCTCTGCACCGTGACCGTCACCGTCGTTTTGTCGCCGTCGATTTTCGTCTGCACGTCCAGCTTGGCCGCCTCCTGCCGCAGCTTCCCGATGCGGCCGGGGAAGGTGTGGTTGGCGACCTTGCGCTTCTTCTCCCCGTTCGCCGACTCGCCGATCTGCTCCGGCATGTGGCAGGACTGGCATTCCTTGCCGGATTTCACCGCTTTGCTCTGGTCCCAATTGCCCAACAGATCGTTGGCTTTGCCGAGGTTGGCTGCCGACGGCACGGACTGGTGGCAGTTCAAACAGAGGTCGGACTTCTGAAACAGGCCCAGTTCCATCGACTGATGGGCCAGGTTCTGCACAAAATCTTTATAGGGACCGTACAGCGTCTTGCTGCCGGCCTCGTACCTCGGTTCCGGCGGCTGCTTGCTCCGGTCGACCTGCTTGATCAAATGGCATTGTGCGCAGGCCACGCCGTCGAGGGACGGATCGCCCGCCTTGGCCTGATCGACGAACAGCTGGGCCTGATCGGAAAACTCCCGCACGTGCGGCGCGTGGCAGCGGAAGCAGAGCGCCTTGTCTTTCCCCGACGACGAACTCAGAAACGCATCGAGCGACGCGCGAAACGCCGGCGAGTGGATCGACTTCGAGAGCGGTGACGTTTCCCACTCTTCGAACACCCGTTCATGGCAGCGCTTGCATTTGTTGGAATTGGGAAAGGCCTTTTCGATCACCGCCTGGGGCTTTGCCTCCTGCGCCGAGACCGGACTGACCGACACACCACCCAGCGTCAGCAGGATCGCTCCCGACAGCCCGGCCAGCACGCCCCATCGTGTGTTCGTCTTCACAATAGACACTATTCGGCTTCTCTGGCTCTCCAACCCGTCACGCATCACCCATCACTCATCACGCTTCACGCTATCAGAGCGTCTTCGCCCGGTAGGTCAGCATCCGAGGCTGCTGATAATCGTCCAGAATCTTTTTGGCCTCGTCCCGTTCTTTCTCGGTTTTCAATGTTGCCAGGTATTTGTCTCGCAACGCCGGCTCCGGCGTAGGAATCAACGCATAGCTCAACACCGCCTCCACCGTCGCCGGCACAGCCCCGGCCGGCAGCGCCTGGGCGAACGGCACCTTCCTCGTATTACCGCCTTTGACGAACGGATCGGGGATCGGGCCGCGCAGGATCTTGTCGTACGGCAGACCGAACTGCTTCGTCTCTTCCGCCAGCACCGTCCCCTTCGCGTCCTTCACGGTGAGCGTGAGAAAGAACTGCTTCAGCACCGGATCGCCGTCCGGAAAACTGTGCGGCAGGCTGCCGACCTTCACCAGCGCCGTGCCTTCCAGCGTCGCACCGGTCTTCGTCACGTCGATGTCGACGCGTGGCATCCACTCTGCCTGCAGGTTGCGGTTCTTCAGCAGGGTCCCGGAAATCACGACCCCGCGAAACCAGTGCCGGCCGATGGCCCGCGTCATCGATCCGCGCTTGGAGGTCGAACTGCCGGTCGAGGGCTCCATATGGCAATCCTGACACACCGTGCCCTGAAGAATTTCCCCAGGCAACTCCTTCTGCGTCGGATCTTTGACCTTGTCGAAATGGCAGGAGGCGCAAAAATTCACGCCGCGAAATAAATCCGATTGCGAGGCCGTATGCACCAGGTTGTCCTCCGGGTCCGCATAGGGGCCGTAGAGCGTTTTCCCCGGCTGCACCTTGAACGTCGGCGGCGGATTCGGCGTCTTCTCAACGGCGTTGATCAGGTGGCACGAGGCGCAGCCGATGCCTTCGACCTGCGGCCGGCCGGCGAGCACCTGCGTAATGATCTTCCCGGCGTGCTGAGGATAGACCGTCGTTGATGGGACATGGCAGGACAGGCACCGGCGTTGGTCGTCCGTCGAGGGATTGGTCTGCATCCAGACGCCCAGCACGGTCCGGAACACCGGCGACTCCAGCGACGTGCCGTGCAGCAGCGCCGCATCCACCCGCCCGAACGTCTTGAGGTCGGGGGTCTGCTCGCGCATCCCCTTCCACTCTTCGTAATGGCGGTCGTGGCATTGTTTGCAGTCTTCCGAGCGGATGAACACCTTTTCGATGTCCGCCACCCAGTCGGGCGGCGCCTGACCGTCGGCCTTCTGCGCGATCGCCCGCCCGTGAAACAGCCCGTTGACCGCGACCAGCACGAGCAGCACGGCCGCCGCTGTCAGGCGCCGCCCAGACCGAAATCCGCTCTGTCCGTTCGCATCA
>OMJK01000215.1 GCA_900299325.1 Nitrospiraceae bacterium
GAACAGGCCGCGAAACTCAGCGAGGCGGACAAGAAAGACAAAGAGACCCAATTCAGAGCGAAGATCCAGGATTTTCAGAAGCGCGCCCAGGAGTTCAACCAGGAGTTGCAGGGTAAGCAGAAAGAACTGGTCGACGACTACATGAAGAAAATCGCGGTGGCCACTCAGACCGTGGCGGAGAAAGGCGGGTTTTCCATCGTCGTGGATAAGGGCAGCGAGCAAACCGTCAAGATCGTCATCTACAGTAAAGATACGATCGATCTCACCGAACAAGTCATCAAGGAATTCGACCGCACCAACAAGTAGCGGCTCCCTTATCGTGATCCGTGCTCCAGTGGATAGCGGGCCTCCCGCCAGGCCTTCATTCCGCCCTCCATCGACCACACGTTCGTGTAGCCCATGTGCTGCAAGGCGTCCGCCGCCAATGCCGACCGGTATCCGCCTCCGCAATACAGGACAATCTCCTCCTGCTTGTTGGGAATCTGGCTTTCAATATCACGCTCGATAATGCCTTTGCCAAGATGCCGCGCGCCCTGGGCGCGGTCGTTGGCATATTCGTGATCCTCCCGCACGTCGATCAAATGAAACGTCTCGCCTCGATCGAGTTTGGCTTTGACCGCCGCGACCGAACATTCTTTGACCCGCTGTTTGGCCTGCTCGACCAGTTTTAAAAATCCTGGGTTATGCTGCATCCCGCCTCCTGCGTTAAAACAAGACCCCCTGCTCCACGCCGGGCCGCCGGAACGAGTCCGGAACGGGTCGCGCCGCTTCATCCGGAAATCCGGCCCGTCGTTTTGCAACCTGAAACAACTGCTCGATGGTCTCCCAATACGTTCCCGTCCCCTGATGCCGCTTAAAAAATGCCCCTTCGGTCAGTTTTCCGCCTCGCGTGTCCTGGATGCGGTGCATGATCTTCGCATAGCGGTCCGGAAACGCTTCCCGCATTCGTTCGAGGAACACCGGCTCCACGCTGCCTGACAGGCGAAGCAGTATGTACGTCGCCGCCTGCGCACCGGCCTGCCGTGCCCGCTCCAACAATTCCGGAATGTCTCCGTCGTTCAAGCCCGGAATTACCGGTGCAATCGAAATCCCCGTCGAAATTCCCGAATCGGACAAGATCCGCATCGCCTCGAAACGCTTGCTCGTCGTCGGCGCGCGAGGCTCCACCATGCGGGCGACCTCATCGTCCGCAAAGGGAATGCTGATATACACCTGCGCCCAGGCATCTGCACACAACCGCGCCAGCACATCGCGATCCCTGAGCACCAGCGCTCCTTTGGTAATGATCCCGACCGGATTTCTGTACTCCGCACAGACTTCCAGACAGGCGCGCGTCAACCCATAGGACGCTTCCACCGGCTGATAGCAGTCCGTGTTGCCGGAAAATACGATCAACTCTCCCAGCCAGGATGGCCGGTCGAACGCGCGCCGCAGCAACACGGGCGCATCCTCCTTTACAATGATTTTCGTGTCGAAATCAGTGCCCGCGCCGAATCCCCAGTACTCGTGCGATGACCGGGCATAGCAGTAGGCACAGGCATGGAAGCAGCCGCGGTACGGATTCACACTCCAGCGAAACGGGAGATCGGGACTGTCGTTTCGGCTCAGAATTTCCCGTGTCGCATCGGTAAACAACGTAAGTTTCGCCGACGGAGCCGGCTCGAGTAATTCGCGGTGATGAGTTTCAAATGGATTCGGGGGATTGGCGATCGGTCGCACCGGGGTATGCTGCCCGCTCAAACGGGCAAAGTCAATCTGCCAGCAAGAGCCGTGCGGCAGCGGCTGTGACACATATCGAGATTTGTGCTTCATTGACTCCGCACAAGGCCGATGCTAGATTTCCGCAGGTTCCCTGCGAGTCATGTATGCACGATCTCCGGCAATTGCGGGACAATTTGGACGGGATTCGGACCCAGTTAGGGCCGCGCGGCCGCGATGTGCCGTGGGACGATCTCCGCAAACTTCTCGACGAACGCCGAAACCTCACCACACAGGTCGAACAGCTCCGGGCGCAGCTTAAGAGAGGCTCCGATGAGATCGCCCAACTGAAACGCGCCAAACAGCCGGCGGACGACGCCATGACGGCCATGAAAGCGGTCGGCGATCGTATCCGCGTGATGGATGAGGACCTCCGCGGTTTGGAAGACCGCCTGACCGGCCTCACGCTCCACATTCCCAACATCCCCCACCCGTCTGTCCCGAAGGGACAGGACAGCGGAGACAACGTGGAGGTTCGGCGGTGGGGCACTTACCCGACAATCGGTGGAACACCGCGTTCGCACTGGGATCTCGGCGAAGCGTTGGGCATCCTGAATTTCGATCGCGCCGCAAAGATGACCGGCGCCCGGTTCGCTGTGCTGACCGGAGCAGGAGCCCGTCTGGAGCGGGCTCTTATCAATTATATGCTTGATGTCCACACCGGCCGCCATGGGTACCGGGAAGTGTTACCCCCGTTTCTCGTGAATCGTGCGTCCATGACCGGCACAGGCCAGTTGCCGAAATTTGAAGAAGACCTGTTTCGGCTTCGCGAGGAAGACTACTTCCTGATTCCCACGGCGGAAGTGCCGGTCACGAATCTGCATCGCGAGGAAATGCTGGACGAACCATCGCTCCCGCTTCGCTATACCGCCTATACTCCCTGCTTCAGGCGGGAAGCCGGTTCGTATGGCAAGGATACGCGTGGGTTGATCCGCCTCCACCAGTTCAACAAAGTCGAGTTGGTCTCGTTTACGACTCCATCGCAGTCGGATGAGGAGTTGGAACGCTTAACAGGCCATGCCGAAGCTATTCTGCAGGGGCTTGGCTTACCCTATCGTGTGGTCACGCTCTGCAGCGGGGACATGGGGTTTTCTGCGGCCAAAACGTACGACATTGAAGTCTGGCTGCCATCGCAGAGCGTGTACCGGGAAATCTCCTCGTGCAGTAACTTTCAGGCATTTCAAGCCAGACGAGCCGGGATCCGCTATCGCCCTGCAGGCGGCAAAAAAGAGGCGAAGCCTGAACTCGTCCACACCCTGAACGGCTCGGGTCTCGCCGTCGGCCGGACCTTAGTCGCCATTCTGGAAAATTATCAGCAATCGGATGGAACAGTGATCATCCCAGAAGTCCTGCACGCCTACATGGGAGGAATGACACGGATCCAGAAAGACAATTAACAATTCCGTCGCGCAAGAGCTTCAGAGCGGTTCGGATCGAGCGATCTTGGCTTGGAGGGGTGACGGAGTGGCCGAACGTGCCGGTCTTGAAAACCGGAGACCTCGCAAGGGGTCCGCGAGTTCAAATCTCGCCCCCTCCGCCAAGCTTTCAATTAGTGATGTGCGGACGATTTTCCAAGACCGCCTCGCCAGATACCATCGCCGAGCCGTTCCATATTCAAGGAAGTGGCTGCAAGTACAGAAATCGTGAAAAACGCAGGAGCAGACTTCAGAGTCCTCTATCTAGCTCACATATCCGCATTCGACGATTGGCGGAGCCATATGGGCCGCACTGGGAGTTGCAGTTTTAGATAAATGTGGCGATTGAGTTACGCGGTAGAATACATGCCAGACTATCGCCTCAAACGCGAAACCATGTGCCTGAAAGAAGCGAGCGACGACAAGATTAAGGGCCAGGTGGTGGCGAATCGGAAATACCGCTGGTGCAGCATCACACCCTGACACGTTAGACCACCCTCAACGATGGAGATGAATGATATGAATAAGAGCCCCCATCTGTGGCTGTTGAACCAGCGGAGTTTTCTCAGAGGCGCCATCGTCGCACTCCTGGTTGTGTTGATAGCAACCCCAGCCCGTGCGGCGGAACGCTCGGTGGCCAAAGAGGCGTGGCTTCAGGTATCCAGCTGGGTGGTTACAATCCCTTACGGAGTCATGAAGGTGGCTTATGCACTCAGTGGAGGCGCTGTGGGAAGCCTCACCTGGCTGGTGACCATGGGAAATACAGAACTCGCCAAGGAAGTCTGGGTCCCCTCGATGACAGGGGATTACATTGTGCGACCGGAGAACCTCACGGGAGAGAGAGACCTCCACTTCGTCGGCAAATCACCTAATCAGTCCACACCCTGACC
>OMJK01000216.1 GCA_900299325.1 Nitrospiraceae bacterium
CACATGGAATCTTCGATGACGTCCCGCAGAAACGTATCCGTGCGGTCGTTCAGCGGACTGTCCAGCGAACACGTCGTCCGGACCAGCTGCCGGAGGTCCTGCACTTCGTCTTCCGTCGTCTTCATTTTCGCAGCCACTTCCAGCGCCGTCGGTTCGCGTCCGAGTTCCTGCACCAACCGCTCGACGCGGCCCAGATAGCGGTTCAACTGCTCCACCACGTGTACCGGCAACCGGACCAGCTTGCCCTGGTTGATGATCGCCCGTTCGATATACTGCCGGATCCACCAGGACGCGTAGGTGCTGAACCGGAATCCGCGCTTATAGTTGAATTTTTCGACCGCTTTGATGAGACCGAGGTTGCCCTCTTCCACGATGTCTGAGAAGGGAAACCCGCGGTTCATGTAGCGCTTGCCGATGCTGATGACCAGCCGCAGATTCGACTCGATCATCTGCTGGCGCGCCTGCTCGTCGCCCGCCATGACGCGCTTGCCGAGTTGCTGCTCCTGCTTGAACGTCAGCAGCGTCGACTTGCGGACTTCGCGCAGATAACTTTTCAGGGTATCGAGGCCTTCGGAGCGATTCGACTCCCGCTCTTCCCGATCGGATGACTGTTCCGAACCGGAATCGTCGTCGTCCCCCGACAGCTCTCGTCGTGCTTCGGTCATCGTCCGTTCTTCGCCGGCTTACCCGCCGGCGCCCGATGGCCTCTCATGGCCGTTCCGCTAGTACCACACGCTGAACTGCGAAAACCGGTCGCTGGCGGCGCCCCACTCCACATCCACGGCCCGCACCCGCGCAGCCGGCGGGCCCGCTTTCAGGTCCACCAGCAGTGTTTCGATCACTGTCCGGTGACCTTCGATGTCCAGTTCAACCCGGCCGTCGTCCAGATTTCGCACGCCGCCGACCAATCCACGCTGTGTCGCCACGCGATGCGCAAACGCGCGATAGCCCACGCCCTGGACACGACCGCTCACCAGGATGTGGGCGCGAACGTTCCCCTCTCCCGTCGATGCACTCATCGTCGCGCCGCCGATGCGCAGACAGACGCCTGCGACCGGTTCGACACTCAGAGGATAATCTCATACCTGCCTAGACCCGTCACGCGATTTGCGAAACTACGCGAGCGGCCGCGCGCAATTATCCGCACTCGACGCCACGGGAACCGACACCGATCGTTCGGACAACGGTGTTCAAGAACACCCAGCGTCGATCAAGCAGCATCAACGGACAGGATGAGAGGGCGGGGTTCATGATGGAGGAAGAAAAAAACCGAAGGCGCGGGTTAAAAAAAGAACACTGGAGGTGCATATCCGCCGCCACCAATTACTCAACCGCGATAAAGAGGCGGCGGTACGAGCAAGCATCTTTTGAGAAAGAGAACCACTGGAGGAGTTTATCCCGTCGCCTCAATAGAAGAAGAGGCTCCGGGTCGAGCAAGCTTGGTTTGGTCGGGGCGAGAGGATTTGAACCTCCGACCCCTGCGTCCCGAACGCAGTGCGCTACCGGGCTGCGCTACGCCCCGACAAGAGCGAGTGATACACGAAGCGGGAGAGGGATTGTCTTACAAGACAGGGGTAAAACGCAACCCGTGTGCGTCCGCCACACCCTGGCAGGTGACCTGTCCGTCCCGGAGGTTGACACCTTTGGCCAGTCCGGGATCGGCGCGGATCGCGCGATCCACCCCGTCCGACGCCAGGCGCATGACGTACGGCAGCGTCGCGTTCGTCAATGCGAACGTTGACGTGCGCGGCACGATGCCCGGCATGTTGGCGACGCAATAATGCAGCACGCCGTCGACGACGTAGACCGGATCGGAATGGGTCGTCGGCTTCGTCGTTTCGAAACAGCCGCCCTGATCCACCGACACATCGACGACCACCGCGCCCCGCTTCATGCGGGAGAGCAGCGCGCGCGGCACCAGCTTGGGCGCCTTGGCGCCCGGCACCAGCACCGCACCGATGACGAGATCCGCCCCGCACACAGTCTGTTCGATAGCCGCCGCACTCGCGGCCCGCGTGACGATGCGCCCCTGGTACAGATCATCCAGATACCGCAACCGTTCGATGTCGAGATTGACCACGGTGACTTTTGCACCGAGCCCCACCGCCATGCGGGTGGCCGAGGTGCCGACGACGCCCGCGCCCAGCACCACCACCTTGCCCGACTCCACACCCGGCACGCCGGCCAGTAAGACCCCGCGGCCACCCTGCGTCTTTTCGAGATAGTGGGCACCGATCTGCACCGACATTCGTCCGGCAATCTCGCTCATCGGTTTCAGCATCGGCAGGCTGCCGTCTTTCGCCACCGTCGTTTCGTACGCAATGGCGGTGATCTTCGTCGCCAGCAGCGCCTTGGTCAACTCCGGTAACGACGCCAGGTGCAGATACGTGAAGAGCACGTGTCCGGGACGAAACAGGGCGCACTCCGACAACAGCGGCTCTTTGACCTTCAGAATCATCTCCGCTTGCGCAAAGACGTCCTGCTTCGATTTGGCGATCGTCGCGCCGGCCTTGCGGTATTCATCGTCGGTAAACCCGCTCCCCTCGCCGGCCGACGGCTCGACGACCACATCGTGGCCCGCCGCGCGCAAAGCCGAGGCTCCGTCGGGCGTCAGACTCACCCGATATTCATGGTCCTTGATTTCCTTCGGCACCCCGATAATCATTCGCCGCCTCCTCGTCTCCGGTCCGCACCGCCCATCATCCACCATTATATACGCACTGGGCGGCAATGCAGCTTTCTATCGTGAAATTGCACCCGCTCGCCGGAGTGTCTGTAGACACCTTTCGAAAGGCTGGTGTAAGATCGGCGCACCTCACTCCCACGCTCATAAAGGAGATCCACATGGACCAGTTCGCCGGCTCGTGCAACGGCTGCGGCGCCAGCGGGTCGCCGCTGATGAAGTTTTCGCTGGGCAAGGATTTCTTCGGCCGCATCTACGATCGCCTCTCGCCCTCGGCCGATCAGAGCCCCAAGTGGTATTGCGACACCTGCTCCATGCAGAAAAACTGGCAGCGCGACTTCCGCGACATCCGCATCGAGTACGACAAACTGACGGCCGGCCTCGAGTCCGAACTGGCCAAGGGCGAGGAGTTCCGGCGGGCCTCGCTGCGGCTGCGCGAAATCATGACGCTGCTGGAGACCGTGCAGCCCCACGCATCCCTGCTGGCCGGCAACGACGTGAAACTGCTGCTGGAGCGGCTCAACACCGCCACCATGCCCGTCTAGGACTCCACCGATGCCCGGTTTTCAGCGCCACATCTTCGTCTGCACCAACCAGCGCGGCCCCGACGATCCCCGCGGCAGCTGCTCTAAGCTGGGCTCTGAAAAACTGCACGCCCACTTCAAGCAGGAAGCCAAGCGGCTGAACCTGAAAAATATCGTCCGCGCCAACAAAGCCGGCTGCCTCGATCACTGCGCCGAAGGGCCCAGCGTCGTCATCTATCCCGAAGGCGTGTGGTACACGGTCAAGACCGAAGCCGACGCCACCGAAATTATGGAGCGACACATCATCAAGGGCGAAGTCGTCACACGCCTCGTGATGCCCGACCACCCAGCTCCGGCCACGTTACCGCCGCTCAAGTCGTAACGCCCAAGGTCCAGATGGCGACAGACGACAAATGGAAGGCCAATATGGAGAAGGTGGCCTTCATGAAAGCGTTCCCGGGCCTGCTGGGCGACTGGGAAAGCCTGACGGGCAAGACCGTCGAATCGGTAATCCTGCTGAAAGGCAAGCAAGGCGCGGCGGCGATTGTGTTTACCGACGGCACGTTTACGGTGGCGCCGCCGATGGGCGCCGAACCGTACGAATTGGGCGAAACGCTTCACGCCGCGCGCGCGCTTCTCGAAGGCAAACATCAGAAAGCCTATGTGGAGTATGATCGGCTGGTGAAGAAAGACCGAGATGCCCTGAAGGCCGCCCGCTTGGAGAAAATCATCGGGGCCATCGAGAATAATCTGGCCCAGATCCCGGAGCTGAAAGACCGGCTGAAAGCGCTCGTCAAGGAGTGGAAGTGAGCAGCATTCCGAAAAAGAACATGTTCGAGATCTTTTCGCAAGGTCTCTTCGAAGGAGTCAAGCCCATGATGATCGTCCGCGACCACCTCGTCCGCCATCCCGACCGTTGCACCCACCAGGCCATCTGCGTACCGATCTGCCCGACCGGCGCCTGGCTGTCGACGCCGCCGTACAAGTTCGACGCGGCGCGCTGCCTCGAAAGCTGCCGCCTGTGCCTGGACGCTTGCCCGTCGCAGGCCATCTTCGGCGTCTTCAAAAAGGGCGACAAGCTGCTGGAGCCGCAAAAAAAATAACGGACAGTCCGCCGGATTCAGACTAGGCAGATTTGGGCACGAAGCTGTTGCTCAGCAGTTCGCGGTCAAACCCCGGCGTGACGGTGCCGAACCGGGCGTAACGGTATAGCACCACGTTGAAGATCGCCGAAAGGGTGGAGAGGACAAGTCCCAAAAGCGGAAAATAGAGCAGCGCCAGCGCCATCACGCCGAGTCCAAGTAACAGGTGCGACGGCAGCAGCCCCGCCCCGATCACGAACGCAAACATCCCGGGCAGCGACAGAACGAAATACAGCGCCCCGAATCCCAAACCAGCCAGCAGATCCTCACCCCAGGTTCGTTTGAACAGCTGCACGGATTCTTGCACCGCGGCAATCGGCCCCTTGCGCTCAACCACCATGATCGGCACGACAAGAAACGTCGTCACGCTCCACGCCATGCCGACGAGCCTCACAACCATCCGCTCGATCAATCCCGCCCGCCGTTCGACGAGCCGCAATAACAATCCCACCGTCGACGACACCGTGGCCCATCCGATGATGAACGGCAGGCACGACAACGCCTGCGTCAACCCGTCGCCGATCGTCGGCGCCTTCCCTTCCAGCCGGCCCATGACACAGATCGCCAGCGCCGCGTTGAAATAAATCCCGACGGCATAAGTCACCACCGTCAGCACGAACGCCCCGACTTCGGAGAACGACTGAACTTGCCGGACCCCTTCCTCGACCGACGTTCCCGCTATCACGCCCATGATCAGCGGTTCGAGATACGCTCCGACAATGAGAAACAGGCACGCGGAGGACGCCATCGGCAGCAGCAACAGCGTTTTGTCCTCCATGAGGATGCGCCACGCCGCCGACACGATGGCCTGAGTCCGCGCCAGCCGCTGTGTCCAGGTTGTTCGAATCGACACGCCGACCTCCTGCCATGCCGGGGAACAGTATACCTGAGTAGAAGCCGACGCCGGACTACACGATCTGCTTCCGCAATCGTCCCCAGTAGGCCGTCCCGACATAGCCGCAAGCAAAGGTGCCCGTTGTCAGCGCCATGATTTGATAGACGGTGAGGCGCGGGATTTTTACTTTCACGGCAGGATTCAAGAGATCGGGCGACATCATCACCAGTTTCAGCGATTCGCCGGCAGAGAGAATCGGCCACATGCAGGAGAGCCGCAACCGCACTTCATTGCGCGGGATCGCCATCGTATAGAGCCAGCCCTGGTCGAGATGCTCCACCGCCATGCGTACCAGCCTGGAAAGCACCGTACGGAACCGAGACAGATTACGCGGATCCAGCAAGTCGCGTGGCGCCAGCCCGGCCTCGGCCAGCATCGGCTCCGGCACATAACACCGGCCACGCTGCAGATCGTGCGCAACGTCTTTCACGATGTTCGTCAGCTGCAGTCCCTTGCCGAACCGCACGCCGACCTCGGACATCTGCCGCACATTCCACGCCGCAAGCGCCGGCCGGTGGGCGCACATCAGATCAGTCCAGAACTCTCCCACACAACCGGCGACATAATAGGTGTACCGGTCGAGATCGTCGGGCGTTTTCAGCGCACCCAACTCGGCGGCCGTGGCGCCGGGAAACACCGTCAGATCCATCTCCATCCCCTGAATCAGCGTCGTCATCAGCCGCTGGATTCTGCGCCGGTCGTCCGGCGAACAATTCTGAAACAAGCGGAAACAATCTCCCAGCCGGTTAAGCAGCACACGCTCGGCGGAATCCTGCTGCAACGGCCCGACCACGCCCTGAATGTCCTGCACCTGCCCCCAGACGATCTGATCGCTGACAAACTGTCCTTTGAGTTGGTTCAGGTAATCGAGCCGGCGCGGCCGGTCGATCAACTCCGTGTCGGCAATCGTGTCGGCGGCCCGGGCAAACAGATAGCCCAGGCTGACCTGATCCCGCACATCCGCCGGCACAACGGCCAACGTCGTATAGAAGAGACGGGAAACCTGCTTGAGGAGATCGCGGAGCAGCTCGTGTTTATGCGAATGCGTGTCCGTGGGCAACCTTCAGCGCACTTCCAGCTTCCCTTCCATCCCCTTTTCACGATGGCTGGGGAAGAAAGGCAGTTTCTTGTCGCAGTAGATGGGAAATGTGCCGGCCTGCGTGGGCGTAAACTTCACCGTGACGGTCTTGCCGGCGCCGACATCCTGTTCGACGGACAGGCTGCCGGCCGGATCTTTGATGATGAAGTTGTGCGGCGTAATCGTCGTCACGCTGGTCAGCGTCAGTTCGACCGGCTTACCCGCTTCGACGATCAGATGGTTGGGGGTGTAGGCATAGCTGTCAAGCGTCACGGTCGCGCGCTGCACACCGTCCGCCGCTACCGGCACTGTCAACGGAGGACTTGGAGCAGGCGTCTCCGCTCCATACCCGACGGAGAGGCTCGTCGCCACGAAGAGCGCCGCCATCGCATGGACATGGGTGTGTCGCATCACCACCTCCAAGATGAGACGGTTCTAACAGGAAAAACGGGAACGGGTCAACTTTGGCAAGGGGTTGCGCGATGGGATGGAGACTTGACCTGGACCGGCTCGGTGTTATTTCAACAGTCAATCATGCGCGACGTGAAGCAGATGCATTTCCGGAACATGGTTTGTATAATCACGGCCACCCACGCTCGCTCGACTGACTTGGGCGAGGCGATGGGTTGCCAAGGAGGATCTCGATGAAGTGGCTCAAGGGTATCGGACTGTTCCTGGTCGCGAATTTCCTGATTTATCTCACGCTCTCGTTCACCGCCAATCTGCTGGTCAACGTCGTATTGCCGGCCTTCGGCATTGATGTGCGCGGCATCTACAGCCAGCAACTGCTGGTGTGGTCGCTCGTCATCGGATTCGGTGGCGCCTTCATCAGCTTGGCCTTCTCCAAACAAATGGCCCGTGCGATGCTGGACTGCGAGCAGATCACCCAGCCCCGCTCGCATGCGGAGCAGGTGATCTACGGCTCCGTCCAGGAAATCGCCCAGCGCCTGCACATTACTATGCCGGAGGTGTGGGTCTATGCGTCCCCTGATCCCAACGCCTTCGCCACCGGCCCGAGCAAAAACAATGCGATGGTGGCCGTCTCCACCGGCCTCCTGCAAAACCTGAAAGAGGACGAAGTCAAAGCGGTGCTGGCCCACGAAATGGGCCACGTGTTCAACGGCGATATGTTCACCACCACGGTGCTCGCCGGCCTGATGAACACCTTCGTCCACTACATCAGCAACTTTGTCTCCCAGTTGATCGCCCAGCCCAGCCAGGACCGTGAGGAAGGCTCGGCCGGCAACCCGTTCCTCGCCATGATCGTGTATATCGTCCTCCAGGTGGTGCTGACACTGCTGGCATCCATCGTCATCGGCTGGCACTCGCGCCACCGCGAGTATGCGGCCGACGCGTTTTCCGCCAAGGTGTACGGCAAGGATTCGATGATCGCCGCGCTGCGCGGAATCGACCGATGGGTCAACCGGACGCAGTTCGAGTATTCCGGCCAGGACGCGCTGGCGACAATGAAAATCTCCGGCAACTCGTCGGGATTCATGCATCTCTTCGCCTCGCACCCGCCGATCGAAGACCGCATTGCCGCATTGGAACGGCTCTGACCGAACCGGACGAGGAGGCCGCCATGACGACATTCATGCACGGGATGGTCCTGGGACTCAGCATCCTTGCCGGATGCGGATCGACCTATATGTTCGGTCTCGGCTCCGCGCAGGCGGCGCAGGAAGGAACGCTCATGGCGGCCAAATCTCCGAGTCTGTACGACTTCACGATGGACGACATCGACGGCAAGCCGGTCAATCTCGGCCAATACAAGGGCAAGGTGCTGCTGGTGGTCAACACGGCCAGCTTCTGCGGCAACACGCCGCAATATTCCGATCTCCAGTCGATGTACGAGCAGTACAACAGCAAAGGGTTTGAGATTCTGGCGTTTCCAGCCAACAATTTCGGCCAGCAGGAGCCCGGCACCAACACCGAGATCAAAACCTTCTGCTACACCAAGTACAGCCTGACGTTCCCGCTCTTCAGCAAGATCAGCGTCAAGGGCGAGGACAAACACCCGCTCTATCGCTATCTCACCGAACAGAGCCCCTATCCGGGTGAAGTGGAGTGGAACTTCCAGAAGTATCTGGTCGACCGCTCGGGCAACGTGGTGGGGCGCTTCCACCACCGTACCAAACCGCTGTCGCCGGACGTGGTGAAGGAAGTCGAGCGGGTGTTGGCGGCGAACTAAGCAGGATCAGCTTCTGCGATAGAACGAGATGTGTTGGCGGTATTCCTGAATCGCCGCGCCGAGCGACGCGGCCCCGCGCGGGATGTTGGCGTCCAGCGCATCTTCCACGGCCTGATCGTCGATCTCGACTTCATACCGGTCTTGAATGTTGGTCCGCACCGGGCCCTGCGTCACGTCCCGCGGCATGAAGATCTCTTTCCACACTTCCTTCTCCACCACACACACGTCCCTGAACCGCTCGTAGAGCAGGGCTAACTTTTCCGGGTCGGTCACTTTGACGCGGTCGCCCATCTCATCGCCTCTCGTGCATGTCTGTTGTGTGTGACGCAGTTTCGTTTCGCGCGAAACCGAATCACCGCGAGGGCTTGGCAGGAACCGTCTCGGCGACGGTGAAATGCATCGTGCCCACCTGATTCACGGCATGGAACGGCTGCTGCCCCAACGGCGCGATGAACAGCTTGACCAGATACTGCCCGACCGCCCACTTTTCGCCGGACCGCTTCAACTCCAGATAGCCGTAGCGCTCGTGGCCCGGCACTTCCAGCGTATCTTTGCCGAGCGGCGAAGCCGGAATCGAGCCGTCCCTGCCTTGCAGAAACCATTGGGCGCCGAATTGGGCGGGATCCTCCAGCGGCGCGACTTCGAACACGATGTAGACCGCCGGCGCATCCGGTGCGAACACCGACCCCGGCTCGACCGGCTTCAAGCGGGGATCCTGCGTGTACCACCCTTTGCGGCCGAACGTGTCCCATTCGACTTCGTACCCCTTCGCCATCTTGATCCAGGTGAACAGCGACTGGGGCACACCCTTCTGTTGCTCATCGAACGCCGGACTTTGCGTCGACCCGACTTCCGTCGTTTCCTGCTCTTTCGGCGCCAGCAGATCCTTGGCGTCCGTCACGTGCGCAATCCCTAATGCCAGACAGACTACTCCGCAGCACACCACAAGAGCCGGGATGCGGGAACCCCCCGATCCTGCTATGCCCGGGGAAGAGCACGCTTGAATCAATGGAATCGTCATCACCTCTGCATCGTATCGGGACTCATGATTCCGGTCAATATTCGACCGGATGCGACCGATCAGTCCTTGTGAAGTCTCCGGTCTATGGTACAGTGAAAGAAGACCGACAACCGGCTTGTACAATCCCATGACCGCCTCATCCTCTTCCCACACAGCCGCACCGGCTACGGCCACCCATGCGGCCGACCGTGCGAAAGAACCGGGACGCCGCTTCGGGATGCGGGACGGCCTGTGCCACGCGTTCGTTCAGGGAGGCGGCGAACAGTACCTGTCGGCGTTCGCCCTCCTCTGGCAGGCGACCCCGATCCATTTGAGCATCCTCTCGGCGTTGCCGCAGCTACTCGGCATGTGGGCGCAGTTCGTGTCGGTCAAAATTTCGCACTGGTTTCACGATCACAAATCCCAGGTGATGTGGGGCATTCTCGGCCAATCGGTCGCCTGGATTCCCATCGCGCTGCTCCCGGTGCTGTGGCCGTCGCTCGGGCCCTGGCTGCTGATCGCCGGCGCGGCGATCTATTTCACCTCGACGCATTTCACGTCACCGGCCTGGACCAGCCTCGTCACCGCCCGGCTGGATGCGAACGAGCGCGGCGCCTACTTCGCCCGCCGCTCCCAGATCATGGCCATTACTGGCTTCGTGACGCTGTGTCTCGGCGGCGCGTTGCTCACTCTGTTCGAGCGCCTGCAACTGCACTGGGCCGGCTTTGCGATTCTGTTCCTGACGGCGGGGCTGCTCCGGGGCTGCGCGATTTTCTATCTCAACCACGTCACCGACACCCCGCATGCCGAATCGGGTAACGGACGAACCGGCTTCCGGACGTTTTTCCGGACCGGCGTGTCCAAGAACTTCCGGCAATTCCTTCTGTTCTCCGGCCTCATGCACGCCGCCGTGCTGATCTCCGGCCCCTTCTTCGTGATTTACATGCTGCAGGACCTCGACCTGCCGTACTGGCAATACGGCGTCTGGCTGGCCGCCGCCACCACCGGACAGTTCGTGACGCTGCCGGCCTGGGGCCAATTCGGCGACCGTTTCGGCAACAAAGCCCTGCTGGTGTTTACCGGCCTGCTCGTCGGCGTGCTGCCGATGCTGTACCTCGTCAGTACGACCTGGCCGTTCCTCGTCGCGGTGAACTTCTTCGGCGGCGTCGTCTGGGCGGGATTGGGACTCGGGCTGGCCAACTATGTGATCGATGCGGTGCAACCGCAGGACCGCGCGAAAGCCGTGGCGGTCTCGAGCGCCGTGAACGCCGTCGGGTGGGCCTTCGGGACGGTGATCGGAAGCTGGCTGATCGGCACCATGCCTGCCGTGGTACAGATCGGAGACACCGCATTCCACCCCGTGTCCAATCTGCCGTTTATTTTCTTTTTGTCAGGGGTGCTGCGCCTGATCGTCTCCGGCGCATTATTGGGAACGTTTCACGAACCGCGGGCGGTGGAACGCCGCGCACATCGCCGCCTGGTGTGGGAACTGCCCTTGCTGAGAGAACTGCGCTACGTCCTCAGACGCTCGCCGACCAACGTCTGATTCTACCGCGCCGCTGCAGGATCGTCCGTTCGCCGCTGCTCTTCCTGTTTCAATTTATCGAACGCCTTGTCGGCATGGCCGCGGACTTGCTCCGGAGTCACGGTCGGCGCCGGTTTCGGCGGCTCGCCGGCACAGCCGGTGAGCCATCCGGCTCCCGCCGCGATGGCAACAAGACATCCGGCCGTCACCCGCCGCCATCCCGTGCATCGCTGCGCGCCGGTTCTGTTCATCGCGACTCCTCCCCGCTCTTCATGAACAGCCGGTGGCTGGTCACTCCAGCGCACGTCCCAGATCCAACAGTGTCTGCGCAATCCCCCGGTCCATCGCATCGCGCGTCAGCCGCTGATAGTCCATGTTGTCCGCCAACGACCATCCCCCGCGCGACGACTGGTCCATCCGGGCCGACACGACGTTGTGATAGACGACTTCGGCGCTCTCCACACGGATCAGTTTGCTGGTCACGGTGACCGGCGGCAGATCGCTCTGATTCCGCGCCCAGACCCGATCACGCAGCGTGGGCCCGTCGATCCGGTAGATCAGCACCGAGTCGACGCCCAACAGACGGCCGATGCGCACGGCGCTGTCGTCGGCGACCGAACCGGTTAATTGCAGTCGCTGCTCATCGAGGACGCGAGGCAGATCGAACCGTTCGACGATCTTTAGATCCGGCCGATACCATTTCAGGCGAAACGTCGCCCCCTCCAGCCGGTTGTAGGCTTCGACCAACTCGGGCCGGGACTGTCGGGGATAGAGCACGGCGATCCGTTGCACGTCGCGTGGAATTTGGATGGGGGCGGCAGGCAGGGGCGATAGTACCGCAACAGGCGGCGCGGCGCTCTGGCAGCTGACCATGCCGAACAACAAACCCGCCGACATGATCACGCGCATGAGGAGCATTTCCGACTCCGATGTTCCGAGTAGGACTTGCGACAGCCCGCCCCTTCGCCCCCATCCTACTCCCCGCCCGAACGGAATTCCAAGCCCCTGCTTCATTGACTCGCGCCACCTGCCAGGGTATGCTCCGCCCGCTATTTTGACGGTGCGGGAGGTGCTTCGTATGTCCCTGCGCGACCGGCTGACCGACGATTTAAAGGTGGCCATGAAGGCCAGAGACCAGCTCCGGATGGATGTCATCCGCATGATCAAAGCCGCCGTCCTGAACAAGGAAGTCGAGCTGAAAAAGGACCTGGACGACGCCGAAATGAGCCGGGTCATGACCGCCCTGATCAAGCAGCGCCGGGAATCGGTCGAACAGTTCGAAAAGGCCCAGCGGACGGACCTGGCCGCCAAGGAGCGCCAGGAAATCTCGATTATCGAAGGCTACCTACCTCCGGCCGTCACGCCTGAGCAACTTGCCGGCATCGTCGCCGCCGCTATTACGGAAACCGGCGCCCGTTCAATGAAAGATATGGGCGCCGTGATGAAGGCCGTCATGGCCCGCCTGGCCGGCCAGCCCGTCGACGGCAAACTGGTCAGCGACCTGGTCCGCGCCAAGCTCCAGTAAACTCCGCCGCGTTTGCTATACTTCCCCTGTACATGGCTCAGTTTGTAGGCCCGTTTGGCTCAAGTTCCGACGGCCGATGTCCGTTACGGAGTAGGCATGGCTATCCTCGTTGTCGACGACTCACCCGACCAGCACCTGCTGCTCCGCGCCATCCTCTCGAAGGCCGGGCATGCCGACATCGTGGATGCCGAATCCGCGCAGGCGGCATTTACGCACCTGCAACTCGACGAACCGGCCGCGTCGTCCCGCGTCGATCTCATCCTGATGGACGTGATGATGCCCGGCATCGACGGCGTCACCGCCTGCCGGACGATCAAAGAGACCGATCATCTGCGCGATCTGCCGGTCATCATGATCACGGCGGCCAGCGATTTGAGCCACCTGAAAGAAGCGTTTGCCGCCGGCGCCATGGATTACATCAGCAAACCGGTGAACGGGGTCGAACTGCTTGCCCGCGTGACCTCCGCCCTGACGCTGAAACAGGAAATGGACCGCCGCAAACTGCGCGAAGTCGAGCTGCGCCGCAGCAACGACGAGCTCCAACGCGCGCTGAAGGAAGTGAATACTCTCCGCGGACTCATCCCGATCTGCGCCTCCTGCAAAAAGATCCGTAATGACGGCGGGTTCTGGCAGCAATTGGAAGAATACCTCGGCGAACATTCCAACGCCGAATTCAGCCACGGGCTCTGCCAACCCTGTATCAAAAAGCTTTATCCTGGCGTTTACCAGGACTAGCTGCTACGATTTCCTCCAGTTGCACCCCACACAGGTCGAGGCACGCGCTCCGATGGGCATTCTCATCGTCGATGACTCTCCGGACGATCGCCTCCTGCTGGAGTCGATCCTGACGGCCGCCGGCTACGAAAACCTGATCACCGCCGACTCCGCACCCGCCGCCTTCAAACTCCTCGGTCTGGACGAGGGCAAACAAGCCCTGGGACGGGTCGATTTGATTCTCATGGACATCGTCATGCCGGAGATGAACGGCATCGAAGCCTGCCGCCAGATCAAGGCGGTCGAGCGGTTCCGCGACACACCGGTCATCATGGTCACGGTCAAAACGGATCCGGTGGACCTACAGCTCGCCTTCGCCGCCGGCGCCATGGATTACGTGCCGAAACCGATCAACAAAGTCGAACTGCTGACGCGCGTGCGGTCCGTCCTCCGGCTGGTCCACGAAGTCGAGCGCCGGCGGGCCAGAGAACAGGAACTGCTCGAAGTCATGCGGCAGCTGCAGGAAGCCAACCAGATGCTGCTCCGCCTCTCCTGCCTCGACGGCCTGACCGGCATTACGAACCGGCGCCAGTTCGATGACTTTCTGGACCAGGAATGGCGGCGCGCAGTCCGCGAGTCCACGCCGGTGTCGCTCATCATGTTCGACATCGATCGGTTTAAAGCCTACAACGACAGCAAAGGCCACACGGCGGGCGATGAATGTCTCAAGCAGGTGGCCACGGCCGTCACCGGATCCGTCAACCGGCCCGGCGATCTGGTCGCCCGCTACGGCGGAGATGAATTCGTCATCGTCCTGCCCGGCACCGGCGTCGACGGCGCAGCGCAGGTCGCCAAAGGTCTGCGTCGCCGTGTGGAGGAATTGCGAATTTCTCATACGGACGACAGCCTCGTAACGATCAGCGTCGGCTATGCCAGCATGGTTCCTACCCGCCATGCCTCACCCACTGATTTGATCAAAGCCGCAGACCAGGCGCTCTACCAGGCGAAGCAGGAAGGTCGAAACCGGGTCAAGCCGGCCGGACTTCTTTCGCTGGTGCAAGATACCCACGACAACTAAACTCGGTCCGGACGATCTTCGACCTCGCGCGGGAGAAAGCGACATGCCACGTCAACCAGATCGGCCCCGGAGCAAATCAACCA
>OMJK01000217.1 GCA_900299325.1 Nitrospiraceae bacterium
ACCTGCGTCCGGGCCACTTCATCGCCCAGCCGCCGCCCCTGCTCATTTCCTACAACCAAGAGACTCTCGAACGACAAGATACCCAGCGTCAGCATCCATCCGACATAGGGAATGGCCGATGCCAGATGCGCCGCGCCGAACGGAATGTTGCGGATGATGGATTCCCGAAACCCCGCCGTCTCCCGCACGTCCAACCGCATCGTCTGCAATCCGACCAACCGCTTCCCGACGCTGCGTCCGCCTGAAAATCCGTCTGCAATGAGCAGGTACGCGAACCCGGACAGAAATCCGACCGGCGGCGCAATCTTCTCCGCTGCGACAACAATAAAGAGATCGATCAGTTTGGCAATTAATCGATTGAGAACCTGGGCCTTCGGATAGACCGTTCCTTGAATCAGCTTTGCGCCTGGCGCCTCCCCCGTCAAGGAGTCTCCTTCTAATTAGCGGCAAAGTATAGCAAAATCCACTATCCTGCACAAATCCAGGAACCCTCGCACGGGCCGCGCGGTCCGCCCCGCCTACACCCGGCACCGCGCGGAAAATCCTCCGGCGGCGACAGCGGCTCTTTCTTGCCTTCGGACAGGCCACCAAGTACAATCCGGCCACGGTCGCCATCGTCCAGGAGTCGCTATGATCAAAGTTCTGCGCTACGCCCATGACAAGTACCCGTGGTTTCTCGCCATCTCCATGGGCTTCATCGCCATCACCTTCGTCGTCGGCATGGGCTGGTGGGGATTCGGCGAGCAATCCGGCAACGTCGTGGCGAAAGTCGGAGACCTGTCGATCTCCCGGGACGAATTCCGGCGGGCGCACGAAAACATGTACCGGTTCTACAAAGACAAAGTGCCCGGCGAATTTAAAGACGAAACCATCAAACAATTTGTCATCGAGCAAGTCGTCGAAAGCCGCCTCTGGCTCATTGCCGCCAAGGACATGGGCCTGAGCGTGTCCGACGCGGATCTACTGGACTCCATCACGCAAATCCCCGACTTCCAGAAAAACGGCACGTTCGACCCGCTCATTTACCAGCGGCTCCTCGCCGCCAATCACATGACCCCGGCCATCTTCGAAGCGGCGCAGGTTAAGGAACTGTTGGGGAACAAGGCTCGCATGATGGTGCGCGACGCCGTGGCCCTGACACCGGCCGAGATCGACGAAGGCCAGGCGCTCATGACCCGCCAGCAAGACCCCGATCCGGCCAAGGCGCAGGCGGCGAAGGATCGTGTGTTCCAGGATATTCTCTTCCAGAAACAGCAGCGCGCCCTCATGGCCTTCCAGGAATCGCTCAAGTCGCAGATCCCCATCAAGATCCACCGCGAGATGCTGTAGCCCTCCATCGTTGCTTATATCTTGTCTCTCGCAAGCAGTCTCATTTCCGCACTTCACAGTATCAACATCGCATCGCCGTAGCTGTAGAAGCGATACCGCTCCCGCACCGCGTCAGCGTACGCGCTTTTGATCGAGTCGATCCCCGCAAATGCCGACACCAGTATGATGAGCGTGGTCCTGGGAAGATGGAAGTTCGTCATGAGGGCATCGACGACCCTGAACGTGAATCCCGGCGCGATAAAGAGCCGGCTGGAACCTGACGTGGCTTTGAGAGCGCCGCTCGCTGCCGCCGTTTCGAGCGTCCGGACGACCGTCGTTCCCACTGCGACCACTCGACCGCCTGCGGCTTTCGTCTTCGCGATCGCAGCTGCCGCTTCCTCGCCGATTTCAAACCGCTCCTCGCCCATCTGATGGTCTTCTATTCGCTCCGCTGTCACCGGCTTGAATGTGCCCGGCCCCACATGGAGCGTGACTGAGGTCACCTGAATAGACCGCTCTGCCAATCGGTTCAACAGCTGCGGCGTAAAGTGTAGTCCAGCGGTCGGCGCGGCAATCGCTCCCTCCTGCTTCGCAAACACGGTCTGATACCAGCGGTGATCGTCGGGACCGGGCGACCGCTTAATGTAGGGCGGCAGTGGCATCTGACCGTGTTCGTGAAGTAATTGAGTCACAGGGTCAGCGCTTTCGACTTTAACGGCCGTCCCGGTCGCATCCCGCTTCACAACCGTTGCACACGCATCGTTATCAAAGCTGATGCGCTGCCCGACACGGAAATGCCCCTTCATCATCACGTCCCAGACGGATCCTCCGAGATCCTTCACAAATAACACCTCGACCGGTGTGCCGGCCGGCTGCTTGCGCCCGACAAGCCGGGCAGGAATCACCTTCGTATTGTTCACGACCAGCAGATCACCGGGCTGCAACAACTCCGGCAAATCGGAGACCTGACGATGGGTTCTCGCGCCGGTGGCACGGTGAAGCACCAGCAGTCGCGCACGATCGCGCGGGCTGACGGGCTGCGCCGCAACCAGCGCAGGGTCGAACGGCACGTCGAATTCGGAAAGCAGCATCAAGAAGCCGGTGCGGAGGGCGACGCAATCTGTTGCAGATCGGTTCCCGGATAATAGTAGCGAAGAATCGTGGAGAACGAATAGCCCAGTTCGGCCAGCTCTTTGGCCCCCCACTGACACAACCCGACGGCATGGCCGGCGCCGTAACCGGACAGCACGATGTCCCGGCCGACGGACTCGATGGAAAACTGCGTGCTCGGCACCACGGTGTACCCCACCGCTTTGCGAAGCTCTTCGCCGCGCACAATCAATTCGCCTTTGGAATGCAGAATACGGAGCGTCGCCACACGACCGGCCCGGCTATAGGTCAGCGGCGTCAGCGTGGCAATGTGTCCCAGCGGAAATCCCTGGTTGCGCAGATTGCGCTCCAGCGTGTCGATCGTGAACGACGCCTTCCATTGATAGTAGGGCGACTCGATGTCGAACGGACATTCGACTCCTTTGAGATAGGGCAGATCCTTCGACCAGACGACCATTGCGTCTTCAGTAATCCCTGCCGCCGTCGACGAAAACGCCGCATAGATCGGCGCGCCTTCATGCGTCACCACGAGCCCTCGGGTCGATTCCACAGCCTGCTCCACCCGGTCGTCCACGCCGTGACGGCCGCGGTACACCTGATCCTGAATGCTCGCGGCCACATCGTAGTCACGGGACGCGCTCAGCCGGTGCTGATAGAGCGCGTAGGTGCGGGCCGCCACCGCCTGCGCCTTGAGCATTTCCGGATGCCAGGCCGAATTGACCTCGGCCGGCACCACCCCCTTCACATACTCTTCCAGGTCCACGTGATTGATGACCAGCAGCCCCTTACCCTTTTTGACCAACTGCACCGCCCCGCTGATTCTCAGAGCGGATTTGTCATCCGGCACCGGCAGCGCCCCGTTGGGGCCCGGCAGCCACAACTTCAGATCCGGCCCGCGCGGCGTGAGCAGAAGACGTTCGCCGGACACGCGGGTTTCATTTACGCGCAACGTGCCCTTACGCATCTCGATCCGGAGCACCGACGGAGCGGACCGCTCCTTCTTGCTCATCCCGGTGACCGTAAATCCGCCCTCGCCCCGCACCTCCAGCCGCATGACGTCGGACGCCAGCAGCACGCGGATGGACTCCGATGCCTGCGCGATCGGGACGCCTGCGAGCAGGCCTCCCAGCATAGCCAGCGACAGAAGCGTACGCCGGAATCGGCTTATCGTCGGAACCACCATGATAGAAGATAGAATAGCAGACTGAGGGCGACACTGAGAACGAGACTGGTGCCGAGCGGAAAATAGAAGCTGAAATTGTCGCGCTTGATGGATAGGTCGCCCGGCAGCTTTCCCATCCAACTGAACAGGCTCCCGACCCAGGGCACGCGATCGGCAAGCAACAGCAGCGCCCCGGCGACGGCGATGGCCGCGCCGATTCCGATGAGCAGCTTTCCGAGATGGTCCCACTCGCCCATTAGCCGTTGATCAGGCACTCGGCGATCTGAATGGCGTTGAGCGCCGCTCCCTTGCGGAGATTGTCGGAGACGACCCACAAATTGAGTCCGTTGCCGACGGATTCGTCTTCCCGGATCCGGCCGACATAGACTTCGTCCCGCCCGGTCGCATCCAACGGCATCGGATAGAGTTTCTTGACCGGATCATCGTAGACGATCACGCCGGGCATGGCGGCCAGCGCCGCCCGGGCTTCGTTCACCTTCAACGGGCGCTCCAATTCCACATTGATCGCCTCGGAATGGCACCGCAGCACCGGCACGCGGACCGTCGTCGCCGTCACACGCAACGAAGGCGCATCGAGAATCTTTCTCGTCTCCTTGACGATCTTCACTTCCTCGGAGCATTCACCCCCGTCGTTGAACGAGCCGATGTGCGGCAGCAGGTTGAACGCAATCTGGTAGGGATAGACCTGCGCCGTCACGTCGCGGAAGGCCATCAGATTTCTCGTCTGGTCCATCAACTCGTCCATAGCCGCCGCGCCGGTGCCCGACACGGATTGGAACGTCGTCACCACCACCCGCTTCACGCCCGCCGCCTGCTGGAGCGGCTTCAACGCCATGACCAGCGGCGTGGTCGTGCAATTGGGGATCGCCACAATGCCCTTCGGCAGAGTGCGTAGCGCATGCGCGTTGACCTCCGGCACGACCAGCGGCACGTCGGTATCCATCCGGAACACAGCGCTGTCGTCAATGACCACAACACCGGCGGCACCGAGTTTCTTGCCGTACTCGCGGCTGATGTCGTCGGTAGCCGAGATCAATGCGAAGTCGACGCCGGCAAAAGACGATTGTGGCGTCAGTTCCTCGACCGTCCACTCTTTCCCCTGGCACGTCAGCACCTCACCGGCCGAGCGCTTTGATGAAAACAGACGCAGCGACTCCAGCGGGAATTTCCGCTCGTCCAGGATATCGAGCGTCTCTTTCCCGACCGCACCGGTGGCGCCGAGAATAGCGAGCACATATGTTGATTTCTTTTTCAGCATGAAACCGGCCCTTACAACGCCATCTCCCGAATGCGGTGGTTGAACGTATCGGCAACATACAGTCGCCCGTCGCCATCAATGGCGATGCCGAACGGATAGCTCAAACCGGCTTCCAGCGCCGGTCCTCCGTCTCCCCCATAAGACGCGCTGCCCGTTCCGGCCACCCGCCGGATCACATGCCGCTCGCGATCCCAGCAACGGACCAGATGGCTGTCCGAATCGGTCACGAATACATTACCATATGCATCGACCGCAATCCCCGACGGGCGGGACAGGCTGGGTGACGGCAACTCGGCCGGCGCCTGAAACCGGTACTCACCGCCGTCGCCGACCGCGGTGGCGATCAGACCGGTCGACAGATCGACGGCCCTGACACGGCCGTTAAATGTGTCGGCGATGTATAGCACGCCGCTTTGAACGGCAAGTCCGCTGGGACCGGCCAGATTGGCCTGCCCGGCGGGAATCCCGTCTCCATTATAAGAAGCCGTGCCGGTCCCCGCATAGGTTCCGATGATCCCGCTGGCTAAATCGACGACCCGCACACGATTATTGCTCTGATCGGCAATGAACAATCGGCCTTCGTCATCGAGCGCCAATGCGGCCGGTTCGTTCAAGGCCGCCTGAGCCGCCGGCCCGCCGTCACCGGAGCATCGCGGCTGACCGGTCCCAGCCACGGTCGTGATGATCCCCGTCGCCGCCTCGACCCGCCGGACTCGATGATTCATCGTGTCGGCGACAAACAGATTCCCCTGCCGATCGACGGCCACCGCCGTAGGAAAGTTCAGAACAGCCCGGGTGGCCGGGCCACCATCTCCGCCAAACCGTTTTTGCACCGACGCGCCGTTGATGAGGTACCGAACCGTCCCGCTCAAATCCGTTTGCTGGGTATATTTTTGCGTGGCCGTCTGGGTCACATCGGCAAAAGGATCTTCATCGTTCGCCGCCGGCTCGACGGCTTTCTGAGCGTCAGCCGATCCCGCACTCTGATCCATCACACCGGCAATCGTCGTAATGATCCCGCTGGCTCGATCAATCTTCCGGATGACGTGGTTTTCCGAATCGGCGATGTAGATATGGCCCTGCGCGTCAACTGCCAGGCCTTTCGGTTCATTGAGGCAAGCCTGCCGGGACAGGCCTCCATCGCCGGCGTGGCCGGAGTCGCCGTTTCCGGCCAGCGTCTGAATGGTCCAGGATCGAACCGTGGTCGGCATATGCAGGCGATCGCGGCTAGTTCAAATTCCGCAGGATCGCGTCCCCCATCTCCGTCGTCCCGATAATCCGCATTCCGGGACTCTGAATGTCTTTCGTGCGATAACCGAGATCGAGCGTCTTGACGATGGCTCGCTCGATCGCCTCGGCTTCCTTGTCGAGTTGAAACGCGTACGACAGCATCATCGCCGCCGACGCGATTGTCGCGATGGGATTGGCAATGTTCTTGCCCGCGATATCCGGCGCGCTGCCGTGGATCGGCTCGAACAGACCGATTTTGGCCCCGACGCTGGCCGACGGCAGCATCCCGATCGAACCGGTGAGCATCGCCGCTTCGTCGCTCAGAATGTCGCCGAACATGTTGTTGCACAGCAGCACGTCGAACTGGCGCGGATTGCGGACCAGCTGCATCGCCGCATTGTCGACGTAAATGTGCCCGAGTTCGACGTCGGGATAGGATTTGTGCACGTCGATGACGACCTTGCGCCACAACTCGGACGATTCCAGCACGTTGGCTTTGTCCACCGACGTGACTTTCTTCCGCCGCTTGCGCGCCGCTTCGAACGCCACTTTGGCAATCCGCCGCACTTCTTCCGTCGAATAGACTTCCGTGTTGATGCCACGTTCTTCGCCGTTCGGCAGTTTCTCGATGCCCTTCGGTTTGCCGAAATAGATCCCGCCGGTCAACTCGCGCACGACCAGGATATCGATCCCCTCCACCACCTCCCGCTTGAGCGTCGACGCATCGACCAGCGTGGCATAGAGCTTCGCGGGACGGAGATTCGCGTACAGCCCCAGCGCTTCGCGAATGCCCAGCAACGCCCGCTCGGGCCTCAGGCTATAGTCCAACCCTTCCCACTTCGGTCCGCCGACGGCGCCCAGCAACACCGCATCGCTCTGCTTGGCCAGCGCCAGCGTTTCGTTCGGCAGCGGCACGCCGACCTTGTCGATCGCCTGCCCGCCGATGTCGGCCGACACGAATTCGAACGTGTGATGATACTGCTGGCCGATCGCTTTCAGAACCTTGACGGCCTCGGGCACAATCTCGCACCCCACACCGTCTCCGGCTAACACGGCAATCTTCGCGTTCACGTGAGCGACTCCTCTCCTTGCCTCGTCACGACTTATTCCAGCACCGCTTCATCTTCGACGCGCCAGGCCGGGTCGACCAGACAGAGAAACTCCACATCGGTCGTGCCCGTGTTCTCCAGCGACTGTTTGCCGCCCGGCGGCACATAGATCAGCGACCCGGCCTCAACCGGACACGTGTCGCCGTCGATCGTAAACCGGCCCTGCCCCGCGATGAAGTAATACACCTCGGACGACTGCAGGATGTGCCATTTGGACCGCCGGCCCGGCCCCAGGGTTCCGTGGGCGACACTGTAGCCCAGACGGACAGCCTGCTTTCGCGGATGCAACAACTCCCGAAGGACCGTGTGGTCCCCCGCCAGAAACTGCTCGCACGCGGAGAGGGTTCGCTTCAACATCGGGAGGCCCCTTCGGCTCTCAACGAGCCGAAGGGAAAGACTTTAACGTGGCCAGAACTGTCAAATCAAGCGGACCTCCGGCTCGCCGTTGGCCTGTTTGGACGCCATATAGGCCAGGCGATTCAAGGCATTCAAGTAGGCCCTCGCCGCAGCGGTAATGATATCCGTATCGGCCCCATGGCCGGATACCGTCCGCCCGTCTTCCTGGACGCGCACGGACACTTCTCCCTGCGCATCGGTCCCGCTCGTGATCGCGTTGACGCCGAACATCAGCAACTTGCTCTTGGTTTTCGTCATGGCGGCGATCGTGCGGTAGATCGCGTCCACCGGCCCATCGCCCGATCCCGACTGTTTCACCGCCTGGCCGTCGATCTCCAGTTCCACCGTCGCCGTCGGCACGCGGTCGGTTCCGCTCTCCACGTGGAAAGATTTGAGCACGATCCGTTCGGCCATCTTGGCCAACTCTTCCGACACGATGACCTCGAGGTCCTCCTCGTAAATCTCCTTCTTCTGATCGGCCAGCTTTTTGAACCGTTCGAACGCATGGTTGACCTCGGCTTCGGTCAACTTGTAGCCCAACTCCTCCAACCGCTGCCGGAACGCATGCCGGCCAGAGAGCTTCCCCATCACCATCTTGCTCTCGACCAGTCCGATCGATTCCGGCCGCATGATCTCATACGTCGTCTTCTCTTTCAGCAGCCCGTCCTGATGGATGCCTGACGTGTGGGCAAAGGCGTTCGCCCCGACGATGGCTTTGTTCGGCTGGACCACCATGCCGGTAATCTTGCTGACCAGGCGGCTGGTCTTGGCGATTTCCTCCGTCCGGATCTTCGTGTCCGCCCGGTAATAATCCTTCCGCGTCCGGAGCCCCATCACGATTTCTTCGAGCGACGTGTTGCCCGCCCGCTCGCCGATGCCGTTGATCGTGCATTCGACCTGACCGGCGCCGTTGACGATGGCCGCCAGGCTGTTCGACACCGCAACCCCCAGATCGTTGTGGCAATGAACCGAGATCGCCGCCTGCTTCGCGTTCGGCACCTTGTCGCAGATGCCTTTGATCAACGCACCGAATTCCTGCGGCACCGCGTACCCGACCGTGTCCGGAATGTTCACCGTGCCGGCGCCCGCCGCAATCACCGCCTCGATCACTTCATAGAGATAGGCCGGATCGGACCGGCTGGCGTCCATCGGGGAAAACTCGA
>OMJK01000218.1 GCA_900299325.1 Nitrospiraceae bacterium
AAGACGCCGGCGCAGGGCTGTTCGGACGTTTTTCCGGTCACAATATTTTTCAGGCGCACGCCGGTCACGACATCCTGTCCCTGGATATCTTCAACGATAGAGTTCCAGATGAAGCTGATCTTTTCGTTCTTCATCGCCCGGTCCTGCATGATCTTTGAGGCACGTAACTTGTCCCGCCGATGGACGATCGAGACCTTGGTGGCGAATTTCGTGAGGAAAGTGGCTTCCTCCATGGCGCTGTCTCCGCCGCCGATCACAACCAGTTCCTTGCCGCGGAAGAAAAATCCGTCGCAGGTTGCACAGGTGGAGACACCGTGGCCGGTCAGCCGCGCTTCGTTTTTGAGCCCGATCGGAATCGCCGAGGCGCCGGTGGCGACGATGAGCGTCTTGGCCTCGATCGTCTGTTCGCCGTCGACGGTGATCGTGAACGGGCGGCAGTTAAGATCGACGGAGGTCACATCGCCGGTGCGAAACACAGTGCCGAACCGCTCCGCCTGGGCACGCATTTCCTTCATCAGCTCCGGCCCCATGATGCCCTTGGCAAAGCCGGGATAGTTTTCGACCTCGGTTGTGGTCGTCAATTGTCCGCCGGATTGCCAGCCTTCGATCAGAAGCGGAGCGAGATTGGCCCGCGCGGCATATATGGCAGCCGTGAGTCCTGCCGGTCCGGAGCCGATGATCACGACGCTGTGCATGGCGAAAACTTAACACAGGGATTGTGGGGAATGCACGACGGGGCGTGCCTTATGCGATCGCGCGCAGTGCAAGAAACAACTGGCGGACCAGTTTCTGAAGCGCGGGTCGTTGCAAGGTGCCGTCCAGGACGTAATCGGCGCGCGCAGTCTTTTTAGCGAGCGGCAGTTGGCTCTTGACACGCCGGCGTGCTTCCGACTCGGTGAGGCCGTTTCGCTTTTTGAGGCGGGCGATTTGTGTGGCCTGATCGACAGTGACGACGATGGCTTTGTCCACTCGCTTGTCGATACCGGCCTCGAACAGCAGAGGCGCATCGTAAATGACAACGGCTTTCGGGTTTTCCCGGGCCGCTTGTTTCGTCAGGCGCACCTGCTCGCGGGCCACGCGGGGATGGATGATCTGTTCGAGGTGGCGCAGTTTGGCTTTATCGCGGAAGACAACCGATCCCAGGGCATGGCGGTTAATGCTGCGGTCGGTGTTGAGAATTTCGTTGCCGAATGTGTTGACAATCGCGTGCCAGGCCGGCTTGCTCGGGGTTACGACTTCGTGCGCCAGCCGATCCGCATCGATCACGACGGCACCGCAGCGCTTGAACATGCGCGCCACGGTGCTTTTCCCTGTAGCCACGCCGCCTGTGAGTCCCACCAGGATCATGGCCGCGGAGCTTACCATGCGGGGATGAGCCTCACAAGAAACGCGATTGACTTCCCGATACAGGCACCTGTAAGACCTTTTCGATGCGAATCGCTCTTCTCATTGTGGCGGTGGGTGCGTTGTTGGCGGGAAGTCCCATGGCCTTGGCGGAGGCGCCGCCGGCCGCGACTCCACGAACTATCGTGGTCGCGCTGGATGGAAGCGGAGAGTTTACGTCGATTCAAGAGGCGGTGGATGCAGCCAAGAAAGGCGACACGGTGTTCGTCAAGCCTGGTGCCTATCCGCAGGACCTCACGATCCATAGCAAAGAACGGGTGAAGCTGATCGGGGCTGGAATCGATAAAGTGACGTTGCTCGGCCGTGAGGAGGTGGTGGGGGTTCTGCATGTGGGCAAGTGGCCCTACGGAGCGACGAACATCGAGATCAGCGACATGACGATCAATGAGCATGGCGGGCATGCGCTGGGAATTTTCAACGGCACGGGCATTACCCTGCGTCGGTTGGTGGTGAACGGGATGTTGTTCGGGCAGCAGGTGCAGAATGTCCGTATTGAAGAGTGCATGATCGGCGGCAGTGAAACGACGGGCGTACAGTTTGCGGACTCTCAAGCGGTACTCGTCGGGAACTTCATTCACGACAATGATCATGGAGTGAACGTGGCCGGGAAATCCGAGGTCCGGTTGGAGCGGAATGTCATCACGCGCAGCCTCTTCGAAGCCGTCGTGGTCAACGATCGCGCCAAGGCGGTGTTGGTCAGCAATACGCTGGTGAAGAACGGTGGCGGCGTGGCGTTTCTTGGTTTGTCCCAGAGCGATGTATCGGGCAATGTGATCGGATTGAATAAGGTGGGATTTGTATTTGCAGGGACCAGTCAGGCGAAGACGGCGTTCAATGCGCTCTACAACAGCGACGGCAACTATATGAAAGCCGGTGTGCCGCCGAGTCCGGCGCCGGAACGCACCTCAGAATCCGATATCGCCGGCGATCCGCTTTTCGTCGATGCGGAGCACGATGACTTCCGGCTGCGCGCCGACACCGCGCTTCTCAACAGGGGATCCTTCCCGTATCTCGGTGCCTTTCCTCCCGTGAATCGACCTTCTTCCGCCAGCCAGAAAAACTAACTGTAAAACAATAAGATAGGTGCGGCCATGACAGGGGAAAACCGTGTGGTATGCTTCGTGTACACCATAATTTCTTCCGGCCCCACCGGCAGCATCAAGAAAAAGGGGCGAGAGGCCGAGAAGAGTCCTGTAGGAGGTCGCTCTTGGCTAGTTTCCGCAAAGATCTCGAGACGCGCAGAGGCGACGGGATTCCCCCTCTGGAAGACATGGAGTCCGGTAAGCTGGTCGGTGCGGTGCTGCCCATGTCGGAGCAGGCTCAAAACCAGATGCGGAACAGTATCGAAGTGATCGACTATCTGCTGAATCAGGAACGCGTCGTCTGGAGCTAACGCTTGTCCTCTCCGTTCTCCTCCCGCTTTGTTCTCATGTCTGCATCGTCCGCTGCATAACTCCTCAGGGATCGCTCTGTAAGGCTTCAGGTTTCCGTCCGACCCATCTCCAGGACTGGCTTTAGTCGATTCAAAAGGCCGCCGAGGAAGAGGGAGAACGATGACCGAGTCCGATGCCGTCGCATTCGGTGTGCTCGAACGGGTTTCGATCCATGGGCCGGTTCAGCTGGAAGATCTGGGGCGGCTTCTTCCGCATTACACGTGGAATCAAATGTTTGCGGCGGTGGATCGGCTGAGTCGCGAAGGCCGACTGGAACTGCAGCATCCCGACCGCTGCACGTAGATTGTGGCCCTTCGGGTTACCGGCGGTGGAGCCGGCTGCGGACGAAGGAAGCTGCCGAGCTAACCCGGACAAAGTGCCGGGGTTGAATTGGACACAGGAGAAGTGCATCGTAGTGGTGCTCGGGCATGGGTCTTGACGTTCGAATCACGTGAAGGCTGACCTGCTGTTTTTTGGGGGCATCGATGGCGAAGTCCGATCCACATGTGCCGGATAACCGTGCTCCCTTGTTGGCCGAGCAGCAGCGTCTTGAAGAAGATGCCCGCCGCGACGCGCACTGGAAACGATGGGGGCCGTATCTGAGCGAACGGGCCTGGGGCACAGTGCGCGAGGACTACAGCCCGCACGGCACCGCCTGGGAGTCGCTCCCGCACGATCACGCCCGCTCACGCGCCTACCGCTGGAACGAAGACGGTCTGGCCGGCATTTCCGATCGCCACCAATACATCTGCTTCGCCCTGGCGCTCTGGAACGGGCGCGATCCTATTTTAAAAGAGCGCATTTTTGGCCTGACTGGCAACGAAGGCAATCACGGCGAAGACGTCAAAGAGTACTACTTCTACCTGGATTCGACTCCGA
Source organism: Nitrospiraceae bacterium (assembly GCA_900299325.1). Classification (GTDB taxonomy): domain Bacteria; phylum Nitrospirota; class Nitrospiria; order Nitrospirales; family Nitrospiraceae; genus Nitrospira_D. The sequence continues at coordinate 3,717 of OMJK01000218.1, forward strand.
CCCACTCCTACATGAAATATCTCTACAAGTATCCGCAGGCAGCTTTTCCCTATGCCCGGCTGGTCGAGGAAAATCAGACGCGCGGCCGGAAAGACCAGGAGTTTGAACTCATTGATACCGGTGTCTTTAACGAGAGCCGTTATTTCGACGTCGTTGTGGAGTATGCCAAAGCCACGCCGGAGGATCTTTGCATCCGCATCCACGTCGTGAATCGCGGACCGGATGCAGCTGAACTGACGGTGTTGCCCACCACCTGGTTTCGCAATACCTGGTCATGGGGATCCGACATCAGACGCCCGCGGTTCAAGCAGGGAGACTCGGTGAATCACACGAGCGTGATTGAAACGCAGCACGAGTATTACGGCCGGCGCCGCTTGCTCTGCGACGGGCAGCCGGCGCTGCTGTTTACGGAAAACGAGACCAACACCAGACGGCTGTACGGTGACGAAGAGGGCGCCCGTTATGTGAAAGACAGCTTCCACGATTACGTTATCCATGGCGACAAGCAAGCGGTCAATCCAGGTCGAATCGGGAGCAAGGCTGCCGCACACTATGTGTTGACGCTGGGTCCCGGCGCATCGACGACCATCAAGCTACGGTGGACCAACGAAGACGGTTATCCGGGATTCACCCCGCAACATTTTGATGCCGTCTTTGCTCAGCGGATTCAGGAAGCGAACGAGTTTTATGACGGCCTGGCACCGGCTCACCTCTCGGAGGATGCACGGCGTGTCCAGCGGCAAGCGTTCGCCGGACTGCTGTGGAGCAAGCAGTTCTATCACTACGACGTGAACCGGTGGTTGAAGGGCGATTCCGGCATGCCTGAGCCGCCACGCGAACGTCTGCGCGGCCGCAATGCGGATTGGACGCATCTCTACAATGCCGACGTCATCTCGATGCCGGACAAATGGGAATATCCGTGGTATGCCGCATGGGATTTAGCCTTCCACTGTATCCCGCTGGCACTCGTCGATCCCACCTTCGCCAAGGAACAGCTCGTGCTGATGTTGCGCGAATGGTACATGCATCCCAACGGCCAGATTCCTGCGTACGAATGGGCGTTCGGCGATGTCAACCCGCCGGTGCACGCCTGGGCGACCTGGCGCGTGTATAAGATCGATAAGAAGCGGAAAGGCGC
>OMJK01000219.1 GCA_900299325.1 Nitrospiraceae bacterium
ATTCCTACGCGAATTTCACGACGGACCCGCTCAATGCGCTGGCCTATACGCCCGATGCGACGGAGCCCTTTTCGACGGCGAATCAGAAACGGAAGGCCTATGCACTCGGCACCCGGCTCGATTACACCTGGACGCCCAATCCGCAGCATCTCGTGAAGTCGGGCGTCCATGTCCAATACACCAACGCACAGAACGAGGCCCAGCTCTTCAACTTTGCGCGGGACTCCGTGACGGGGCTGCCGGTCGGGCCGGTGCTCAGCCAGACCGGTGCCAACACCAACACGCAGATGCGCGAGGAACTGTGGGTCCAGGACCAGTGGAGCCCGGACAACCACTGGACCGTGAATGCCGGCGTGCGGGGCGACATCATTCAAGGCAGTTTCTACAATGAGGGGCAGCTCAGCCCGCGGCTCGGCGTGACGTACAAAGTGAATCCGTCGCACGCCGTGCATGCCTACTACGGCCGGCTCTTCACGCCGCCCAACATCGAGCAAATCGCGTTTACCAAGTTCAATCTGCAGGGGACCACGGCACAGCCGGATGTGCCGACCGGGTTCGCCCCGCGATCGGAGCGCGCCGACTATTATGAAGTCGGCAGCTACCATGCCGTGAACCACTGGGCCACGCTGGAACTCGCCGCTTTTTACAAACGAAACCACTTCCAGTCCGACGCGGGGCAGTTCGGGTCGACGCCGATGCTTAACTTTTTTGCGTTCCAGTGGGGGTATCAGATGGGCGTCGACGGTGCGCTCAAGTTGCAGCTCACCGACGATCTGAACGCGCGCGGCAACGTTGCGTGGGGGCGGTGTAAAGGCAACGGCCTGCAATCGGGTCAGTATCTGCTGGACACGAAGACGATTACGGACATCAACATGCCGGGCGGCGTGTTCTGCGACCATTCCCAGACGATGACCAGTTCCGCCGTTGTTGCCTACCGGATTCTGTCGAATACGACGATGTCCGGCCAGATGCTCTATGGATCCGGCCTGCGGACTGCGGCGAACGAGACTGCGCTCACCAACTCCTCGAACTTTCCGTCATGGACAACGTACAATGCATCGCTGACGCACATCTACGATCTGCCCTGGGACAAGCAGAAGCTGCTGCTGGGGGTGGACGCCATCAATTTGCTGAACTATAAGTACTATTACAACCGGGGCGACGGGAGCATCGGCTTAGGCGTGCCGCATACGGGTATGCAACGGTCGGTGTTCTTCCGGGCGCAGTGGGTTTTTTAATGGACGGATGCAGGAGGACAATGAAAGTTCGGATGGCCGGTGTTGCCGGTGCGATCTGTCTCTGGCCTGTGCTCGCGTGCGCTGTGGTCGGCGACGAGGCCACGCATGCCACCGATCATCACGACGATGTGCTCGAATTGCCGGAAGTCCATGTGCACGGCGTTCCGCTGAACAAAGATCAGCAACGCGGGCCTGTGCCGAAGTCGATGCCCTGGCCGGCGATTCCACCGGCGCTGGACGGGCAGGTGATCGACGACTGGATGAAAGTCCGGCTGCTGGTCACGAAAGACGCCCGCGTAACGGTGGTCGTGCTGGAGCCGGCGAACCATCGGGAGCTTACCGTCTCCGGCATCTCGGCGCTCAGCAGATGGACGTTCGATCCGCAAATGGACGGGGATGTGCCTGTCGACGGGCAGCTGACGGTCCGGATTCACTTCCGGACGCGGTAACGGGAAGCGCTGTAGCCGGGTCCGGACACCATCAGACAGACCGTCTGGTCGCTTGACGCATGACGCATGACGCTATATCGTCCTATCGATGAGCGTTGACGCGTCTCTGTTCCTTGCCATCAACGGGCTCGCGGGCCGCGTGCCGCTGCTCGATCAGCTGTTTCTGATACTCGGCAACCGGAGTACGCTTTACGTGCCGGTGCTGCTGGCGATCGGCTATTGGCTGTGGGCGAATCGCTGGGAATTGTGCTGCGGCGGGCCGGTGCTCGGCGGTGCCGTCGGCCTCTCGGATTTTCTCGGCGGGCAGTTAAAGTGGATCTTCGAGCGGGTGCGGCCCTGCCGGGCGATTCCCGATGCCGTCTTGGTTGAGCCGGGCGGCTGCGGCGGGCTCTTCAGCTTTCCGTCGAACCACGCCATGAACACGGCCACAACGGCGGCGTTTCTGCACGTGCTCTATCCGCAGTCCGGCTGGATCAGCTGGCCGGTCGTGGCGCTGATTGGATTTGCCCGCGTCTATGTCGGCGCACACTACGTGACGGATGTGTTGGGCGGGTGGCTCATGGGCGGCCTGCTCGGCGGCGGGGCCGCCTGGCTGCTGCTCCAATGGCCGAAGTTTCGCCGGCCGGCCACAGTTCCGGCGTCACGCACTCCCGCAGGGCAGGCTTCCGATCGCTGAGTCAAACGGTTTTCGTGCGTTCGACGCAGGCCAGGAGGGCCTCGCGGTAACGCTCGACGTCATAGCCCCGGCCGATCAAAACGAGGGCCGGGGCCGGTTCATCTAACAACGTGGTGGGTGCGATTGTCGCCTGGCCGGGCGGGGCATATTGAAACTCCTGCAGCTCCGGTTCGCCTGCGAACCGGAAAAATCCTTTCGCGCGTTCCAATTCCTTCGGCAGCGTCTTGATCCAGCGTAAAAATTGTTGGCGGTTCAGCGACCCGGGCAGCCGGACCGTGGTCGCGATGGGATGATAGGCCGCGCGGGTGGCGGACGCCGGGGTGCGCGGCGCGCCGAACGCGACGTTGGTCGGGACGGCGCGTGCGGCGGTCGGGATCGGCATCAGCAACGCATGGGGATCGATCCGCGCATGCGAGGTTTCCCACAGCCGGGCGTGGGGATTCTGAGCGACGATCGTGTCTTTGAAACCTTCCCAATGCCCCGGCACGTAGAGGTCCCGCTTGTTCAAAATCAATTCGTCGGCGCAACGGATCGCCTGTGTGGTGACGTAGGCGGCCGAGGGACTTGTGTCGACGGAAACGGGGTGCAGCAGTGCGATGACGCGCTCGAGCGTCGTCAGCCGCGCGGTATACAGGTCGGTGACCGCATCGACGACTTCCGAAGGGTCGGCGAGCCCCGAGCACTCCAATACCAGCAGATCCGCGCCATAATCCCGGACTAACTGCGCAATGCCCCAGGAGAGATCCTCCTTCGTGTCGCAGCAGACACAGCCGCCGGCGAGGTTCAACACCTGTTCTGCGATGGTGCCCGCCCGAGGTCCGTCGATGCTGATCTCGCCCGCTTCGTTCATGAGCACGCCGACCCGGCGTCCGGCGGCATGCCAGTGCTCGAGCAGGCGCATCAGTAGCGTGGTTTTCCCGGCGCCCAACGACCCGCATAGCATGTAAAAGGGAATCGGTGAAGGAGTCATGGTGATGGGCTGGACACAGCAGCCGGCCGATCCCGCCGGCGCAGGGGATCGCGATCAGTGATGGGCATGGACGGCTTCCGCGTCCTCGTGCCGGTCGGCCAGCTTTGAAAGGTCGCAGTGCACGGCATCGGGCTCGCAGCAACCGGTTCCCATCTGAATTGTCACGTGCCGGATGCCGAACTCGGCGGCCACGCGCGTTCGAATCGTGTGCAGCAGAGTATTGGTCAGGGCGGTGTCGTCACCCTTGGCAATGACGTGGCAGGTCAACATGACCAGGCGCGGTTCCACCGCCCAGATGTGGAGATCGTGGACGTTCTCGACGCCCGGGATCGCTTCGATCGTCGCCGCCACGTGCGAAGCGCTGATTCCCGGCGGGGTCGATTCCAACAACACTTCCATCGATTCTTTGAAGAGCGGCCAGGCGCCCCTGACGATGGCTCCGACGACGAGCAAACTGACGAGCGGATCGAGAATCGTCCAGCCAGTCAGGAGTATTGCTCCGCCGCTGATCACCACGCCCAGCGAAACCCAGGCATCGCCTAGCATATGCCAGAAGGCGCTGCGGATATTCAGGTCGTCTTTGGCGCCGTGCTGGAGCAGGAGCGCGATGCTGAGGTTGGCGACAAAGCTGAGGGCGGCGATGGCCATGACCCATACGCCGTCAACCGGCACGGGATGCAGCAGGCGCTTCATGCCCACGAGCGCGATTCCCAGGGCGGTGAGCAGCAGGACGAAGGAATTCAGGAACGCGGCGATGACGCCGGCCCGGTGATACCCGAACGTTCTCGTTTCGCTGGCCGGCCGCGTCGTCAGCAGATGGGCGTAGAGTGCCAGAAAGAGCGCGCCCTGATCGATGAGGTTGTGGCCGGCGTCGCTCATCAGCCCCATGCTGTCGAGCAGGAACCCGCCGGCGAATTCGGCCGTGATGATGAACGCATTCAGCGTCAACGCTAGGTGCAGACGTGAGCGGAGACGCGAGTAGGTGATGCCGGTGGTCATACGAATAGTGTCGCACGGTCCTCGGACGGCGGCAAGCATTCGTTCGAGACAGGGAGCGCGATATTCCGGCAAGCGACGCGTCCAACACGTGAAATTTACGAATGTATTTTGCGGTCCCGTAGCGCCGTGGGATAAGTGAATTCGGACGGTTTTCATTGCGTGCCGCCACGGGGCGGATCGCGTGGGAGCGGGCAGCGCGGACCTCGGATCCATGGACCACCGGTCAAACCGAAAAAAACCAACCAAGCCGACTGGTGTACCGAATGCGGCTGCGGCGGGCGCAAACAAATCTTCTGCCGCAGATGTGCATATCCGGGTGCTGTTGGTCGAAGACCATACCCTCGTTCGAGAGGCGCTGGCGTCTTTGCTGGCCTTAGATGCGGGCATTCGTGTCATCGGGGAAGCCGGCAACGGCACCGATGCTCTCCGCATGATCGCCACGCTTCAGCCCGACGTCATCGTGTTGGATCTGTCGATGCCGGGAATTCATGGCACAGAGTTGATCCGCCAGGTCCGGCTGTCTCATCCGGCCGTTAAGTGCCTGGTGCTCACGGTTCACGTGTCTGAATCGATCATCCGGGCGGCGCTCCAAGCGGGCGCCACCGGCTACCTCCCGAAAGAATCCCCGTACACCGAATTGCGCATGGCCATTCAAAGTGTGGCGAACGGACACACCTATCTCAGCCCCATGATTGCGGACAAAGTATTGTACGGCTACCTCGGTCAGCACCCGGTCTCTGCCGATGACGAGAACCCCTGGAAGCTGCTGTCGGCGCGCGAGCGGGATGTGCTGAAACTGGTTGCGGAAGGGGCGACCAGTAAAGCGATCGCCGAGTGTCTGTGCCTCAGCGTGCGGACCGTCGAAAAACATCGCGCCAGTGTGATGCTGAAACTCAACCTCCGCACGACCGCCGCGCTGACTGCCTACGCCATCAAGCACGATTTGGTCACCAGTGCAGGTGTGCTGAAACTGGATCTGTTGTCGGGGGAGGGGTCATGAACCCGGGTGCTTCGCATCGGCGCGCACGGACATACGGCCTGTCGGCCGGTGTGCTGCTGATCGGCCTGCTGCTTCCGCATCCGGTATGGACTGCCGAGGAAGCCGGAACCGTGACGGTCCGGATCGTCTACCGCGGCGTGGTGCCGCCTCCGGTCGACATAGCGGTCACTCGCGATGCGGAGGTGTGCGGCAAGACGGTGTCCTCCCAATCCATCGTGGTCCATGCTTCATCGGGCGGGGTGAAGGATGCCGTGGTGATGATTGAGGGCCTGTTCGATCCGAAGCCCGAACCGGCGTCGGCGGCCCCGCTGGTCGTGTCGAATGCCGGATGTTCGTTCCAATCTCATGTCGCGGCCGTCCAAACGGGAGTGCCGATTGAAATCCACAACGAAGACCCGATTCTGCACAACACCCATATCACCTATGGCGGGCGCACATTTTTCAATGTGGTCATGGTGGCAAACTCCCGCCCGATCTCAAGGACGATGAGGCTGCGGGGTGTCTATCGTGTGCAGTGCGATGTGCATAAATTTATGCGGGGATACGTCGTGGCGTCCGAGTATCCGTATTTCGGGGTGACCGACGAGGCCGGGCATGCGCGGATTCTGAACGTGCCGGCCGGGGACCACGAGGTGTGGGTCTGGCACGAGAGTCTTGGTCAATTACGGGCGCGTGTCACCGTGCCTCCGAACGGAGACGCGACGGTCACCTTCGAGTTTCCCGGGAGCGGATCCGATCGCGGTCGCCCCGCAACCCAGTGAGTTGAACGATGCCGAGTGCCGTGTTTGCCATATTCAGACGTGCGCGCAGCGCCTGGACCAGCAACTTCAGTCTGCGTCTCGGCGTAAGCCTGAGCCTGATTTTGTGCGCGGTTATGGCTACCGGCGCGGCCTTTCTGACGATTCACCAAAATCACGCGCTTCGACAGGCGGCAGAGGAACGGGCGCGGGCTATCGCCCGCACGTTTGCAGCGGTCGGTTCTGCGGCCGTGCTCGACAATCTCTACCGTCTGCAGGAATCGTTGCAGCTGTACATGCAGGACGAGTCTCTGGTGGAGATCGATATCGTCGACAACGACAATATGGTTGTGGCTGCCAAGCAACCCGGGCGGATCGGCACCACGGTCGACGATGCGGCCTGGATCGAAGCCAGAAAAACGAAACGCGAAGTGGTCGAGGATACCACGGGCGTGCGGCAGTCCACCCTGGTCATCATCGAGCCGTTGTTCGACGGGAACGAGATTGCGGCGTGGGTTCGGATGGTCGTGTCGCTGGCGCATATCGAACAGGAACAGGCGCAGATTTTGTGGCGGCTGCTGGCCGTGACGCTGGCGATCGTACTGGTCGGCGTGTATGCCATTCGACTCGTGCTGCGTAAAACCTCTGTGGTGCTGCAACGCGTGGTGTCGACGCTCCAAACAGCCGGCGCTCCGCTCGGTGCCGGGGGGGCCGCGCTCGCGCCCTCCGCCGTGTCCGCCGTGCCCGGAGGGGATTTCGAACGCTTGCTGACGGTGGCCACCGACACGGCCCATGCATTGGGGACGCAGGCGCGTGCGTTGCAGGATCTCACGCAGTCGCTCGAATCGAAAGTGCGCGCCCGCACGAACGACCTGGAGGCCGCGCGTGCGCAGGCCGTCCACTCGCTGGAGGAGTTGCGTGACAAGGAAGCGCGACTCCGCAGTCTGGTGGACAATGCGGCGGACGGGATTCTCGTCACGGATGCGCGGGGCGTCATCGAATCGGTCAATCCGGCCGCGTGTGCGTTGTTCGGGGAGGGCGTGGCAGATCTGCATGGCCGCGAGATTCAGTCGCTGTTCCATCGAATCGTCCAGGGCGGTGATCAGCAGAAGGCCGGGTATGAACAGCCGCTCCTGGTGGTGGGCACGAAAGAAGATGCGGTCGGGCGCCGGAAAGACGGTACGCTGTTCGAGTCGGAACTGTCGGTTAGCCAAATGATCTTGGCCGGAACCCCCCACTATACGATCATTGTCCGCGACGTGACCCAGCGGCGGCTGATGGAGGACCTGAAGCAACGCAATGCCCAGCAGTTGCATCGGTTGGGAGAAGAACGGGCGCAGTTGTATCACGACCTGCACGCCAGCCTGCTGCAGTCGTTGTCCGTCGTCAGTCTGGGGATGGAAACGTCAAAGCTGCTTCTTGTGCAGGCGCCCGATCGTGCCCCGAAGCAAGTCGATCTTGCGTTGGCCCAATTGTATCGCGTGATCCAGGACGCCCGCGATTTCATCGCGCGGCTCGAACCGCGAACGGAGCCCGCCAACAGTTTCTTGCACGCGCTGCAGCAACTGGTTCAGCGCACAGACGTGTGGCCCTGTCCGCCGTTTCTGATCGACATCGATCCGTCGACCGCCGGCCAGCTGTCGCTCGAACATGAACTCCACCTCCTCGCGATCGCGCGGGAAGTCGTCGGCAATACCGTGCGCCACGCTAGAGCGGCGTCGGGCAGCATCCGGTTCGGGCGAAAGGACGGGGTTGCGAGGCTGGAGATCCGCGACGACGGGATCGGGTTCAGGACCGGCGAGGGTACCCACTACGGACTCGGCTTCACGAATGTCGCCACGCACGTCAAGCAGTTGCGGGGACAGGTGACGGTCGAGTCGGTTCCGGGGAAAGGGACGACGGTTGTGGTGACCGTTCCGGTCTCCCGTGAAGTGCAACGTCTGGAAACAGCCGGCGAGTCGTAAACACCGCGGGGGCCGCCGTGTCGGCGGCCCCCGCTTCGTGAGCGCGCGGAGTCTCCGCGCATCGTTTCTTCCTTACATCGTCGGCCGGTGGGCTGTGTGCTGCCGGTGTTTCTGATGGTGGGCATGCGCCGGCTTCTTGTGGCCATGATGGCCTTGTCTGTTGCCATGGTGCGGCGATGAGGAAGGGTTCTCTTCGACGACGAAGGGCCGCATCATCTCGTTATCTTCGTGCTCGATGATGTGGCAGTGCCAGGCATAGAGCCCCGGAAGATCGAATTTAACCCGGATGGTCGTGATCTCTCCCGGATAGGCGATGCTGGTGTCCTTGTACCCGTACTCTCCCGGAGGCAGGTCCCCGTGCTGGCTCGGCGATCCGTCGAGCAACGTCCGGCGGACGATCTGGAACTGCACCGGATGCAGGTGAATCGGGTGGGCATCCTCGGTGAAATTATAAATCTGCCATTCCTCGATCGTGCCGAGTTTCGGCGCTTCCGTGACGTTGACCGTCATCCGGACGTTGCTTTTCAGCGTAACCGTCGTCGGCTGGCTCGTGCCGGTTTGGTCCGTCCAGTTCAAGGGGATACCGACTGCCGAGACTCCCGTCCCGTCGACCGTTCCGAGCTTGCCCGCGGACGGACCGAATGCGCCGGCTCCCGAGGTGTCGCACGGGATCTGCACCAGGTTGCCGTCTCCGTCGAATACGAAGTTCTCTTCTGAATCGACCGGCACGCACACGCTCGAGGAGGACTCCTCGTTCAGCGAGACGGTCCGCGTCATGGCCGGCTGTCCCAGTGCGGGCGCCGCGTTCAACTTTAGATTCGCCAGCGGCGTGGTTTTCCTGTCGGTCGAGCCTTCTGTTCCGGTGAGGACGTGATTGACGACAAACTGCATGACCTGGCCGGTCGTGTCCGGATCGGCCGGATCGGTCGGAAACCCGCCGAACGGAGAATCCGGGGCGGTATTGATCATCCGAACCACCGTCCCGTTCGGCAAGCGGCTGAAGTCCACAATGACGTCGGCCCGTTCCGCCGGCGCCATCAATAAGGCTCTCGGATTCTCGGCGTTCGGGTTGGACGCCGGCTCCTCTGCGCCCGGTGTCAACGCAATCTGCTCTCCGGTCCTGACCCGTACCACTTTGGGCAGGAATCCCTGATCGGCGCCGATTTGATAGAAGGGAACTTCCTGGGCCGGATCGAGCTCGCCGTTCGGCTTGACGACGAACAACGCCAGGTTCATGAAGCGCGAGTTGCTCGCATTCAAAATCCGGAACCGGTAGCTGGCTTTCGCCACGTCGAGTTTCGGCCAGCTGGTTCCGTTCACCACCATGACGTTGAAGAACGCTTCCGCATTCCAGAGCGGCGCGACGTCCGAATTCGGCGCAAACAATATCTGCAGCTGCTGGGGCAGTAGCCCTTCGAAGAACGCCCGCTCTCTCGGGTAGAACAGCGAGCCGTCGGCATTGAAGGAACGGTCCTGAATGACCAGCGGGATTTCACGGACGGCGTTCCGGATTTTGTTTCCGGGCGTGTTGAGGGCGAGGAAGCCCTGTCCTGCCGCTGCGGCCGGTCCCGGCAGCACCGCCTTCTCGTAATGATGCGCGACATTGGCCCCGCCGTCGTAGGCGCCCCCGCGGATCAGCCAGAATCCGGCCGGTCCTGCGTAGACATTGGCCCGCGTCATACCGAGCGTATGATCGTGGAACCACAGCGTCGTCGCCGGCTGATCGTTCCGATAGGAATAATCCGCATAGCCGTGCGTGCCGGGATTGTCCCCCGTCGCATCGTCGAACATGCGTCCTGAGCGGGCGTACCCCGCCGGAATGTTTTTCGCCGCCGGGAGCCACCAGGCTTCGGGATTGCCGTCGCTGTCCGGATCCACGTGCGACCCGTGCAGGTGCGTCACCATGGGCACCGGTCCCTGGTACGGCGCGGGATTTGCGCCCATGCAGTCGCTGCTTGGCGTGCCGTGCATGCAGTCTTGCGGAGGATTGGCCCAGTGGAGCGTTTGATCGACCGCAAACAGGTGGGGCAGGTACCGCCCCGTCTTGTCGACCAGTCCGTTGACCCAGCGGACATCGACTCGCCGGTTGGCCGTAGTCTCGATGGTGTAGGCCGGGTAGTTGAATTGCGAGCGCGGATCCGGCGCCACGGTCGGGGTCGGATCGCTTTCCGGGCCGTATCCCCACACCTTGGTGGCCGGATACCCGGCCGGCAGAATCTGCTGCTTAAATTGCCGCATGGCAATTTGATAGTGGTCCGTTTGATCGTCCTTGTCTTTTTTG
>OMJK01000220.1 GCA_900299325.1 Nitrospiraceae bacterium
CTTGGCCGGCGCCGCCGGTTTCAGGCCCAGCGCCGCCAGACGGTCTCCCACTGCGAGGGCCTGGCCGAACGTCAGCGGGGTCGTCGTTTCCCAGCGCCGCTCACGCACGCGCCACCCCTCCTCGTCGCGCTGTCAGTGAGCGGGACGCAGCGCCTTCTGCACAATGGCGGTGTCGCTGATGAACCGCTCAATGCCGTCCATCATGGTGTCCGCCAGTAAGGCCTGCACGTCGTCTTCGCTGAACCAGAAGACCGTGCGGCTGCGCGAACCGTCCACCGTCCGCGACGTCACGCTGCCGTCGCTGAGATTTTTCGCTTGCAAGGCCAGCCGGCTGGTCGTCGTGAGCACCGTCGAGAACATCCGGCTCTTCGCCTGAGCGGAAAATTCGAGGACCTGCCCGCTGATCACGATGTCGGCATCGGTGGTGGTTCCGGCCGGCACCTGGCGCGCATTCCATGCCCGATCGCCCCAGGCACGGCTTTTCAACCGGTCGGTGAAGACTTTGGCAAAGACCTCCGCAGGCTGCTCGCGCGAGGTTTTGAAATACGTCTCGCCGCCCCAGAGATGCGTCCGCGTCCCGACCCGGCCCTTGTTCATGCGCCGATCTTCAAACGGCACCACCACAATTTTTGCCGATCCCGCCTCAACCGCCTGCCCTGCGGGATGGGCAAACTTGAGATCGAGCGGCTGCGTCTCGTATTTGCCCGCACACCCGGCTACCAGTCCCGCCGCAATCAGTCCCGCTGTCAGCCCTTGTCGCAGCACCTGTACGTTCACAAACATCCTCCTTGCGCTATACAGCCCGGCCTCCACGGTGCTCAGTGTACTCAAGTCGCACTGCAGAGACAAATCTCCGTCACAAGGCCGCAACAATCGGCAGAATCGCACGAAACGTTTCGCCGCTGATCTGCGCCAACCGGCCGGAGCGAACCCGTTCGTCCGTCAGCGGCACGAACCGGAGAATTTTCAGAAACGGCCGCTCGGCCAGCACCGCGGCGATCCGGGCCTTGCGGTCATGCGTGATCGGAAGCGTGTAGCCTTCGCCGCGCTTCCACTCCCAGAGCGTGGGAGCGAGCGACAGTTCCAGATCCTGCCCGGCCAGTTGGTGAAATCGATCCACAATGTGCGTCTTGTACTGTTTGATCCCGACTCCGTCGAGGATCACCGCGCACGCGACATGGTGCCCCCACCAGAAGAGCGTCCTGAACGTGAACTTATTCGCGCCGTCGAAATGTTTCGGATAGTCGAGGTACTGATAGGGACAATCCTCCAGATGTTCGCCTTTCACCAACTGGCGCAGGTCCGGATCGAAGCCGGGCGGAGTCAGAAGCGAGCGGCCCTGGAGCTCGACTTTCAACGCGCCATGCGTGGCCTCCAGCATCGCCCGCACCTTGGCGGTAATCGCCGCCTTCTTGTGAAAGTACTGATGGTCGGCCAGGAGTGTGGTTTCTTCGTCAGTGAAGACAACGGGATGAGACATGATACCTGGAGGCGGTACCGCGCCAGTTATTTCTGATGCGTTTCAAACGCCGAAACCTGCAACGCATAGTGGCGACGGCATTCGGCGCACCGGATCAGCACGGTATCCTGGAACACATCCATCTCGCGCAATGAGAGCGCGGTCGCGTGGGTGGTCAGGCAGTGCCCAAGTTGGTCTTGCCCGTTCGACGGCACACCAAGCTGTTGAAACTGATCCTCTCCCTCTACCGCCGCCGGCATCATCATCAGAACCGACTTTAACGTCAGATAATGTGCGAAGCGGCAGGACGTGCAGGCCAGCCCCAGCTGACGCTCGCCGGTCATGCGTCGCACCTCGACACAGAGGGGGTGGACCGACCAGCATTGTTGGAGAAAGGCGCCGCTACGGGCGATCGCGGTCATTGCCCGTCCCTTTCCGAGAGACCGGCCACTAGAGCTTCCAGAGCGCGACCATCATCACGACACCGACCAGGTAGGGCGCGACACAGGAGTAGAGCACCGCCGTCCGCGCCCGCCCGGCCGCACCCGGGCGCGCCAGCTGTTCCTTATACACAAACTCGTACGAGAGGATGACGGCGGTCAATGTCAGCGCAAACACCCGGCTGGTTCTCGGCCACGTGTACTGGCCGCTGATCAGAAAATTCGCCGTGAAGAATCCGGCCAGCAGAAGAATCAGCGGCGCGAGCACCAGTCTGATCGCCTCGGCAAAGAACGCATGCCACCCCGGCCGGGCGTGCACTGACTGAGATTGTGACCCTGGATTCACGATCCGACCGCGACAGGGGAATCGTGCTTTGTAGATGATGGGGAAGAAACACCCTCTTGCACTGCGCGGCAGGTTTTGCACACGCGCGGGCGGGCCTTGAGGAAGGACACTTTACCGCTGGCGAGACAGCTATAATGGACGAATTCGTCGCACACCGAGCAACGCGACCAGCCGCCGCGGGACAATGTCTTGTTCCGGTACAACCCCTGCTTGCAGACCTTGCAATGACGCGGCTCGATCGGGAGCAGCATCGGCTCCCAGTCGCCACCGGCTTTTCGGATACTCATGGGGCCGGAGTATAACGGGGCGCTCGGCGGAAAAACAAGCGATGGAAACGTGGCTGCCTCGGTTGTTTGACTCCCCTCCACCCGTTTGTTACTCTCCGCGCGATCAACACCTGTTCCGAACCAGACACCATTCCATGAACATCAAGGACTACCTCGAACAGAAGCGGATCGCGGTCGACCGGTACCTAGATCAGGTGTGCCCACCCTCAGCCACCCCGCCGACCACGCTGCACGAAAGCATGCGCTACAGCCTCATGGCGGGCGGGAAGCGCGTCCGGCCGATCCTGACGATTGCGGCGGCCGAAGCGCTGGGCCAAACACCGGCGGGCATCATGGCGGTTGCCTGCTCGCTCGAATTCATCCACACCTATTCGCTGATCCACGACGATCTGCCGTCGATGGACAACGACGATTTCCGCCGCGGCAAGCCGACAAACCACAAGGTCTACGGCGAAGCGATGGCGATCCTCGCCGGCGATGCGCTGCTGACGATGGCTTTCGACGTGATCACGCATCCCGATTTGATGAAAGGCTGTGACCCGGCCCGGCAGGTCCGCATCGTCCAGGAACTGGCCTACGGCTCCGGCAATCTCGGTATGGTGGGCGGCCAGGTGTTCGACATTCAGGCCGAGAACAAGGACATCGATTTGCCGACGCTCCAAAACATTCACAAACACAAGACCGGCATGTTGATCCGCGCAGCGGTTCGGATGGGTGCCATCGCCGCCGGCGCAACCGACCGGCAGCTGGACGATATGACCGGCTACGCGGAAGATATCGGCCTGGCGTTCCAGATCGCCGACGACGTGCTGAATGTGACCGGCACGCGCGAGGAACTGGGCAAGAATCCCAACACGGACGCCGAGCGCGGCAAGAAGACGTACCCCACATTCTACGGCGTGGACGGCGCCAAGAAATTGGCCGATGATTGTGTGGCCCGCGCGATCACCCGCCTCTCCTCGTTCGGCCCCTCCGCCGATCCGCTCCGCGAAATCGCCCGCTATATCACCTCGCGGAAGAACTGAAGTGATGAGTGATGGGTGATATGATACCGATTCCCTGCACAAGCTTCCAACTCATCACTCATCACTCGTCACCCGTCACTTCCCCATGAAAGCCCTCGTCACAGGCGCCACCGGTTTTGTCGGAGGCGCGGTGGCCCGTGCGCTCGTACGATCCGGCGTGGACGTTCGCGTGCTAGCCCGCCCCGAGTCCGACCTCCACAATCTTGAAGGCCTGCCGGTCGAACGGGTCGCGGGCGACATGCGCGATCCGGCCTCGCTGCGCAAGGCTTTGACCGGTTGCCAGCACCTCTACCACGTCGCCGCGCACTACGCCCTCTGGGCGAAAAATCCTTCAATTTTTTACGACATCAACGTCACCGGGACGAAGAACCTTCTCGAAGCAGCCCGTGCAGCCGGCATCGAGCGAACCGTGTACTGCAGCACCATCGGCGCGATCGGCCTGCCGCCGGAAGGCGGACTCGGCACAGAAACGACTCCGGTGTCGCTTGATCAGATGGCCGGCCACTACAAACGGTCGAAGTATCTCGCCGAGCAGGAAGTGCTCAAGCTGGCGAAAGACGGTGTGCCCGTTGTGATCGTCAACCCCAGCGCGCCGGTCGGCGCCGGCGATGTGAAGCCGACGCCGACGGGCCAGGTGATTGTCGACTTCATGAAAGGCCGCATGCCGGCCTATATCGAAACCGGCATGAATATCGTGGACGTGGACGACGTGGCCGCCGGTCATCTGCTCGCGATGCAAAAGGGCCGGCAGGGCGAGCGCTACATCCTGGGCTGCAAGAATCTGATGCTGCGCGAGGTGTTCCAGATTCTCAGCACACTGACCGGGACCAAGGCACCGTCGATCAAACTGCCCCGGCTTGCGATTTTACCCTTGGCCTACGCGAACCAGTGGATTGCAAACCTTACCGGCATCCCGCCGCGCATCCCGCTTGAAGGTGTGAGGATGGCGAAATACAAAATGCACTACGACTGTTCCAAAGCGATTCGCGAACTCGGCATCCCCCAAACACCGCCGGAAGTGCCGCTCGAAAAAGCCGTGCGTTGGTTTCGAGCGCACAAGTACGTGTGAGGCTCGGACCGCGTGGAGTATCTTGATCTCTTATTCAAAACGATTCTGTACCGCCCCTACGTCTTCGTCTTTCTCGCCGCGTTTCTCTTTGCCGCTGTTCAATTGATCGGCTGGCCCCGGACCTGGCGCTTCTGGCTGATCACCTGGGCCACCGCGTTCGTGCTGGAATTTTCGTCGACCCGCAACGGTATTCCGTTCGGCTGGTACCACTACAACGGCTCAACGGTCGGCCAGGAACTCTACTTCTCGAACATCCCCTTCATGGATCCGATCTCATTCAGTTTTCTCCTGTACGCCGCGTACAGTGTGGCCCTCTGCCTGCTCTTGCCGACCGACCTGTCATCATCCGCACAATCACGGCTCGCGTCGTTCCGATTCGACACGGCATCGCGCACCTCCTGGCCGGTGTTCGGCTTGACGGCGTTCCTGTTCGCCTTCATCGATATGGTGATCGATCCGGTGGCGCTGCGCGGCGATCGCTGGTTCCTCGGCAAGATCTATTATTATCCCGACCCCGGCTGGCATTTCGGCGTCCCCTTCGCCAATTATGTGGGCTGGGCCGTGGTCGGAATGGTTTCCCTCGCCTTCTACTTTCCGCTTGATCGACGGTTGCCGGTCGTCTCCCTTCCTCAGTTCGTTACGCCGCGGCTATTGCCGGGCGTCGGGCTCTACTACGGCGTTCTCGCCTTCAATCTCACGATGACCTTTTGGATCGGCGAAACCGTCATCGGACTCAGCGGATTACTCATGCACCTTCCGGTTCTGGCGTGGGCGGCCGTGCGCCTCACGGCACGACCGCGCGGTCGCGCCCCGTCGTAGCCGGTGGCAATCACCAGGCAGACTTTGTATAGTGAATCGGCATGAAGGCGAAATTGATCGGGGCAGTCGTCGTAGTGTTGCTGGCGGGGCTGGCCGTCTGCTGCTGGGTCGGCTACCAACTCTTTACGACCGGCTTCAGCGCCAAGACGGAACCGCACGTGCTCGAAGTGATGATGGCGCGACAGATCCGCCATCTCGCCATCCCGATCGAGCAGCGGAACAAGCCCAACCCGGTCCCGTTCACGGCGGAGGTCTTACAGGACGGCCTGGCCCACTTTGCGGACCACTGCGCCACCTGCCATGCGAACGACGGCAGCGGCCAGACGCCGATCGGCAAAGGTGTATACCCGAAAGCGCCGGACCTGCGTGAAGCAGACACGCAGACGATGTCCGACGGCGAACTCTTCTGGGTGATTCACAACGGCATCCGGTTTACGGCGATGCCGGCCTGGGGTGAGGGCGATCCCGATAAGGATGTCGACAGCTGGACACTGGTGCATTTCATCCGGCATCTCCCGAAACTGACGCCGGAGGAACTGGACCAGATGAAATCGTTGAACCCGAAATCGAAACACCAGATGGAGGAAGAGGCATCCTTCGATCGCTTCCTCCAGGGCGACGAGACGACGCCGTCCCAACCGGCCACCGGCCATCATCATTAACGGTTCGATCAGAAAGGAGCCGATCCTGTCATGACTCTACGATGGATGCTCGCACTGGCGTTGCTGACCACATCGACCCTGGTGTGGGCGCACGGCAGCGGGCAACATGTGCTCGGCACCGTCGTCGCAATCGACGACAAAAGCGTGGATGTGAAAACGACCAAAGGCGGCACTGTGTCCGTGAAACTGACGGCGCAGACGCGCTTCAAGCAAAAAGGCAACGCCAA
>OMJK01000221.1 GCA_900299325.1 Nitrospiraceae bacterium
CGTCAGCGGCTCCAGCACGGTGAGCGTTCGCGCGCCGTCGGCGGCACTGGCGATGGCTTCCCGCTTGGCCGTGCGTTGCGAGCCGAGCGCCTGATCCTGCAACCGCTGGCCGATCCGCGACCGGTCCTGTGCCGCGATAATCACGTCATCCTGGTTGACGACAACCGCGTCGAGCAACTGCTTCGTCGGCAGGCCGCCGGAGAGCACCGATTGGATGGCCGCGGGATCGGTTCGAATGACCGCCGATCCGGCTTGCGCGAACAGCCGGCCTGTCGCCACCGCCTGTTGTTCGCGCGCGGCCTGCTCGACCTGCGCCACCTGCAGCGCCTGCGCCACTTCGTACCGTTTCAGCGTGTAGTACAACATCCCGCCGACGATCACGGTCGAGACCAGGCTGAGCAGAACCGCTAACGCGACACTGCCGCTTTGCCTGTGAATGGTCGAGGGATCCATCATGGGGAGTATGGAGGCGTTGACAATCAGGCCGCTTCGGCTTCAGCGGACGTCCGGCGGTACGGCTGTTCTTCAAGGCCTTTGACGATGCGCTGGAGCCGCGCCCAGCCTTCCGCCGACAGCGTAACGAATTCGATCCCGAAATGCGCCGCCCGATACCAGCGGACTACGGCTTGATCAATATGCAGCACCGGCTCGTTAGGAGAAACCTGAATGCTAACCTTAATGGTAGTACCCGGCTTCACGTCCGTCGTGCTGGCAATGTGGCACCCGCGCAACGATAGGTCGATCAGCGTTCCTTCGCCGGTGACGATGTTGGCGGAGCTGAACGAGCTGTTGAATTTCACGGGATACCGGGGATGTTTTCGTTGTTCCATCATGCCCTTTGATACCGCTACTCGGTGGTGTCCCTACTCTCGTTCTATCTTGCCCGACATCCCGGCTTTCGTCACGGATTTTTGCACTGTATTTCAGAGAAACGAATCGCCGCATTTACGCGGCATGCTCCTGCAAGGCCTTGCGCAGAGCACTGCAGACCCGCGCATACTCCGCTTCCGCATGCGCCAAGAGCTCACCCATAGGCGGCACCGTTCCGGAGAGACCCAGCCGTTCGAGTTGCTTCAACAAACCGGCCAGCGTCGTGGCACCCAGCAACGCGCTGCTCGACTTGAGGCTGTGGGCCTGCTCGAAGACTTGCGCCGCATCGGCGCGCAGAATCGCCTCCCGCAACGTCTTCATCGATCGCTCCGAGACCGTCAAATAGCCGCCCACGATGTTCTTGAACACATCCGGCTCACCGGGGCGATTCAACTTGCGGATTGCGCCCATGACCAGAGGATCCAATGCACTCCCCGATGCGCCCGAACCGGATGCCGGACTATCGGACGTCGTTGCGTGCATCGGGTTCGCAATCGCAATCCACTGAGAGATCGCCCCCTGGAGTTGCACCTGCGTAAAGGGCTTGGACAAATATCCGTCCATCCCCTCCGCAAGACACCGGTCTCGGTCTCCCTTGATGACATTCGCCGTCAGCGCAACGATCGGCACATGTTGGCCGGTGCTCCGTTCACGGATACGGATCGTGCGCGTGGCCATATAGCCATCCATGACCGGCATCTGACAATCCATCAAGACTAGGTCGTACACCGTCGCCTGCGTAGCCTCGACCGCTGCCTGCCCGTCGCTCACCGCATCGACCTGACAACCAATGGCTCGCAGCATCTCGACCGTCACTTCCTGATTTACCGGATTATCCTCGGCCACCAGGACACGGCCACCCAGATCCTCCCGAAGCGATCCGGCCTGCATCGGTTGAGCCAACGGAGCAGATTGGGCCGCATCAACAGCATCCAGCGAGACCGTAAACCAGAACGTCGCGCCCGCGCCCGGCTGGCTGTGCACACCCACCTGACCGCCCATTCGCTCCACCAGTTGCCTGACGATCGCCAACCCTAATCCGGTACCTCCATATTGTCTCGTCGTCGAACCATCGGCCTGGGCGAAGGACTCGAAGATTTTGTCCTGTGCCGAAGCGGGAATTCCGATGCCGGTATCGTGCACCTCATATCGCAACCGCACCACACCGCCATGCGACTCGACGCAGGACAGATTGATCGCGACTTCACCATTGGCGGTGAACTTGAGCGCATTGCTCACGAGATTCATCAGGACTTGCGCCAACCGCGTCGGATCGCCGGCCACCAGCGCGGGCACATCCGCGCCCACGGAATGTTGCAGCGTCAGGCCCTTCGTCCGCGCCTGCACCCAGAACAAATCCGCCACATCGCCAATCACCTTCCGGGGATCGAACGGAATGCGTTCCAGTTCGAGCTTGCCGGACTCGATTTTTTCGAAGTCGAGAATGTCGTTGATGATTTGCAGCAGCGCCGAACCCGATTGATGGACGGTTTCCGCCAGGCGCCGCTGCTTGTCCGACAAGGTCGTCCGCCGCAACAGTTCCGTCATGCCCAGAATGCCGTTCAACGGCGTGCGGATTTCGTGGCTCATCTTCGCCAGAAATTCGCCCTTGGCGAGGCTCGCAGCTTCCGCCGCTTCCTTCGCCTGTACCAGATTCAAACTCAGACGAATGATCGTGTGGCGCAGCAGGACCACAACCACGCCGACCAGCAGAAAGCTCAAAAAGACCTGTTCCACCAGGAGCCCGAACGCTTGCAGCCGCCGGTCGGCCAGCGATAACTCGATCCGAATCCAGCCGTCGAGCTGGGGATTGGACGGCCCGAGCGCACCGACCATGCGGTCGGTCCCCGACCGGTTGACGGGATTGCCGAACAACGGCTCCAATACCACGAGCATGTCATCACTTAACCCGATGTCCGCGCCGGCCAGAACGGTTTCCGCCTGCCGGGATTCGGCCAGTGCAATCGCGCGGTCGTCGAGTTGTTTGCCGATCAGATCCGTCTGATCCGACGCCACCACCATGTGGTCCGGATCGAGGACCATCATGCGCTCGACTTCATGCTGCCCCTTGAGCTGAATGAACGCGCTTTGGAGCATGAAGAGGTTCTCGAGGACGCCGGTCGCCCCGATCGCGGCGAATCCGCGGGCGAGCATGCGGCCGCGATTCTCTTCCTGCCGGTGCACATCCCGCTGCTGCTGGCCGATGAACACGGCGCCGTACCCGATCATCACCACGGCGACGATGCCGCTGATGATCAACGTCAGCCGCTGAATCGGCACGTCACGGGAGCGCCAGTTTCCCGAATGGGTGCCTTTGCCCTGCATCTCCGTATGATGGTTTTGCGCAGATGTCATGTGAATAAAGAATTAATCGCCACGCTTCGATTCTGGTCTCCTAGCACAACGACGGCTGCCCACCGGTCGGCGGATAGCCGTCGTCTGCTGCCTCTGCATAGGCCGTCCCGCACGATCGCTGCCGGCTAGCTGGCCTTTTTCAACTGCGCCCGTGGTCCAACTGTCGCAACGGCCGCCTCGCCGACTGCTCCCACGACCTGCTGGATACGGCTCCTCATCGACGCGGTGGCCGCCCGCATCGCCACCCACAGGGCGATGAAAGTCCATGCCGCCAGCGGCCCGACGAGTCGCAGCGTTTCCATGAAGCGCTCTTCCGTTGGCCGCGGGGCGGCGGCGGACGGAGGCATGAGATAGGTCAATTTGGCCCAGGCGATGATCTCATTCTTCTCCTTCAGCGGTTCGACGACTGTCAGACGGACTTGTCCGGTTTGATCCGGCTTCGTCGTCACTACCTCGCGTTGCTGCGCGCGAATGGCCGTCCACTCCGCATCCTGAACCGGTTTCCCGATCAGCGCCGTCTCCTTGGCCGCCACCACCATGTTGTCGGGATCGATCAGCATGCCATCGACCAGATTCTCCAGGCCGAAGGACGACGCAATCATCGTCTGCACCTGAAAGAGATCGGCCTGCACCAGATTGGCGCCGACCGCGGCAATCACCCGACTGACCTGCACGGCCCGCTGCTCGTTGGCCTGCTGGACCTGTTGCCCCAGTCTGTGAGACTGCCCGTCGTCATGCCGCTTGAGCGTGTAAAAGATCGTGCCCGTCAGAACGATGGCCGAGAGAACCGTCACGGCGAGCGCCGTTACGATATCTGCACCGCCCGCTTCGTGTGAGGAACTGCTGTTCATGCGTTCTCCTTCCATCCGTGGTTCGACAACGCATCCGACCGGTTATTTGTATTCGAACTCGACGACGACGGTGCCTCGCGCCGGCACCTGCACTTCCTTCTGAAGAATGCCCAGGGTCTCGTGCCACACCGTGAGCGTCTGCATTCCCGGCGCGACGCCCACGATGCGGAACTGACCGGCTTCCGTGGTTTGATCGAAGAAGGGATCGTCGAACACCATCCGGTAGGCCTGCATGAATTTATGCACGTTGCACTTCACCACGTGCAGACCGGCTTTCTTCATCGGCTTTTTGATCGGCGACCCGCCCGCCACCACGGCAACGTTCAGCACCGTGCGGTTGGCAAACGTCATGTTGGTGTTGTGCATAACCGGATCGTCGTTGATGATCTCGGCGTCGTTCCCGGCTTGCATCGCGCCGACATGCGGGAAAAACCGGCATTGCTTGTTCCGGACGATGGCCGGCGTCTGCGCCACGCCTTCGACCGGCATCGTGCCGGAACCGGACTCGACATGGACAATGGCGTTACGCAAACCATGGGTAGCGGGATCGACCGAGATCGGCATCGTCGTCATGGTCGCTCCGCAGATATCCGGGTCCCGATTGACTTCCACTTGCACGGGAGCCGGAACCGATCCCTTGTACAGCACCCGCCCGACAATGACCGGCCCTTGCACCGATACCGAACCGGCCGAGAGCCCCGCATTTTGAGGCGCGGCGCTCGGCTGAACCCCGGCAGTCTTCTGCTGAGGCACCGCTTCTGCCATAGCATCGTGACCTGTCTTCGCAGTCGACGTGACCGGTGCCTGCCGAATCGCCGCACTCGGTTCCGGTTCGGCGACCGCCCGTTCCAGCCCGGTTGCCTTGCGGCTCGTCCCACCGGCCTGCTGTGCCGCACTCGGCGCCACATCGGACAACGCTCCATACGCCGCGCCGATAAGTAGCGCAGGACCGAGGATCCATTTCATGCGGCTCATTGTAATTTTCTTCCGATAAGCCCACATACGTTCACCGCCTATCCTGCGACAACGATAAAATGTAATAGATCAGATCCCACGCATCCTTCTCTTTTCCGGCAAAACTATCGGCAAACGACGGCATCGGAGTGCCGTCCAACCCCGTCATGACGCTGCGATAGATATCCCGCGGCGTCGATCCGTTCTTGAGCGACTCCCGCTCCGTCAAATTGCGGGCCGAAATCGTCAGTCCGCGGCTGTCTTTCAAATTGCCCTTGAGAGACTCGGACCCGTCGCCGTACCCGTTATCTCCATGGCAGCTATGGCAACCGTACTTCATATAGAGTTTGCGTCCATGCTCGATGCCGGCATCCGTCGGTGGTCCGGGCGGAAGCGGCAGAGGAAGGGGCTGTGGTTTTTCTTCTTTGAAGGACGGATTAAATGTTTTGATATAGCTCACCACCTGCCACCGCTCCTCTTCGTTTAGTCCGGCAAACGACGGCATATATCCGGGAATCCCCTGGGTGACGGTGCGGAAGAGATCCTGATCCGTCGGCAACTCGCCGGAGGCCGTACTGCGGAACTTGAAGCTCTCGGTGGTAAAGTCGCGCGGACGCGGCGCTTCGTACCGGCCGAGATACCAGCCGGCCGGACCATCGCCCTTCCCTTCCGATCCATGGCAGAAAATGCAGGACCGTTCGTAGATCCGTTTGCCCTTTTCCCTGGTCGCACGGTTGTCCTCCGGCTTCACTGCAAACGCGCCATCGATACCGATCCCGCCCAGCAGGGCCACCGCGCCAATACAGACTGTGATCCAGAATCGCATCACCATTCCCTTAGAAAATCACATCGATTCCTGAAAAGAAAGCATTGCGCAGGTTTTGCGCGGCCGTACTGCCGGTGTCGGCTTTCCGGAGGTTGAAATCGTTCCGGACGAACACCGCAATGTTGTTCCGCAGAAAATGTTTTACCTGCGTACCGACGAACGACGAGGACTGGCGCTCGTTGATCATGCCGCCCGCATCCAAGTTGTCGTACCGGAGAGAGACCATCGTTTTGCTGGTCACATAAGTGTCCACACCGACGGTCAACCCCGTAGCGGTCGAATCAAACTGCCCGGCCACCCCGGTCGGCGTCTTGTTGATCTTGTCGACCGCAAACGCGGCATACACGTCCACCATCTTGTACGTGGCCCGCCCCGACACCCCGTACCGGTTCCAGTTGACATCATCCTGCGTTTGAACTTTGGCATTGCTGTGGCCCAGATAGACGAACCCCGACAGGCTGGCGGAAAAATCGCGGGACTTGGCGTAGTCGAACCGCACCATCCCGTAGACGTCCTTGCCCTTGTTCGAGTCGCCGGTGGGCTCATTGGCGCCGTTCAGCACACCGACCTGATAGAGAAACCAGTCGCCGAACGGCCTGCCGTGCACATCGATTCCCATTTCGCCGCCCGAGTTGAACAGAGACGAGGCATACGGCGACAGATAATTACCGGTCCGATCGTACAGGCCGAAAAACTTCGTCGCGAGCGCGCTGGGCGTCAGCCCCATGCGATTGATCGTGCAGGGGTTGAATGTCCCGCTTCCGCACGCCGCCCCGTTCGGACCGGTTCCCGCCAGACTCTCCCCGACATCATTCAACTGCTGCCGCACCGTGGTGTAGGAGTAAAACGCGCCGACGTCGAACCGTCCGACACGAACATGCGCCACATCATGGCCGAGCAGGTTATTGAAGCTGACAAACCCGCGCTCCACATTCGCGCTGCCCGTCGAGGTGTCGTAACCCAACTCGACCATGAATCCGACGTTCTTGGTCAGGGTTCCGCCCGTGAACATGGTGAACGATTCCGGAAACGTGAATTCCGTCTTGTTGACCGCCACGCCGGCATCGGTGCCGGGAGGATTCTGTTGCTTGAAATTCCAGTTGCTCACGGCATTGCCCACCATGCGAAAGCTCACATAGTTGTTCACGTCGTCCAATGTGAGATCGCCGAGTTTCTTCTTGCCGGTGATGCCCCCGTCTTCCGTACCGGGCAGTTGATAGCCGTTTTCGAGAAACCGCTGCCCGAACGTATTCAGAATCGGCGGAGCCGTATGGCAGGCCGTGCAATTCATGTTGTACTTGCGCGCGAAGGCCGGAAGCGCCTGGGCATCGTCGGGTAATACCGCGGCAACCAGACCGAACAGAGCCAATGCGATCCACAGCAACACGGCTGATTGCCCCCGACTCACCATCAGAACGACTCCGGACTGTGACCGACTGCAATAGGCAAACGGACCTGAAGCGGAGTGCCCGCCCTCTTCAGGACCGTCAATTTTTCGCACGGGTTTTCCCTATATTTATTTCGCCATTACAACCATAGCAGGGAGTCCCTAGGCGTCAAGGAAATCGACCCTATCATCTCCTGGTTTTCCTGTAGGCACACGACAGGCATCGGTCCCCTTCTTCGTATCGGGGATTCCAGGCCGAAACTTGACGGCGGTTAGAGGAACTACCGGGTATAAACGGGCGGGAAGGGTGAACTAAATGGGCTGAACGGGCTGTTGCTCAAGCTCCCGGATCACCTGTTGAATACGCTGCTGATTGTCCTGAGACAGAGTGAGAAATTCCACGCCGACATAGGGGGCCAGCGCCCACTGAACCATCGCGCGATTGATCTGGATCGGCGGCTCGCCCGTGGAGGCTTGCAACTGCACCTGGAGCGCGTGTCCCGGTTTCACTGCATCCTGCGTCCGCAAACAGCATCCTTGGAGCGAGAGATTGATGACCTGCCCCTGCACTGAGGCGATATGGGACGCGCTGAACCGCGCCGGGCATTGAAAGGGGTACCTGGGGTGTTTCCGCTGTTCCATTGCCCTATTCCTCCATGGATCGCACGGCCGTTACCCCTTGATATTACCGATCGGCCGCAATTCCGCCACCTTTTTGGTAATTCCTGCCCGATCGACCGACTCGACGACGTCGGAGATGTTCTTGTAGGCCAGCCCCGCCTCCTCGGCCAACCCGGACATCGAGACCGCTTTGACGAGAATCCCGCGCTGCTGCATCTGCTGCTGCAACCGGTCGCCTCGAACGGACTTCTTCGCCTGCGCCCGCGACATGGTCCGGCCGGACCCGTGCATCGTCGAGCCGAACGTCTCCCGCATCGCCGCATCCGTCCCCACCAGCAGATACGACCCCGTTTCCATCGACCCGCCGCAGATGACCGGCTGTCCGATCTCCCGATAGCACGACGGGACGTCCGGACTCCCCGGCCCCAACGCGCGCGTCGCGCCTTTCCGATGAACGACCAACTCCCCTTCCGGATATCGCTCGACCTTGGCGATGTTATGCGCCACGTCGTACACCAATTCCATGCCGAGTGCTTCCGCCGAGCGGCCGAACACCGTGGCAAACGCTTCGCGCACCTGATGCATGATGACCTGGCGATTGGCAAATGCCATATTGGCGGCGCAATTCATCGCGGCGAAATAGTCCTGTCCTTCCGGGGACGAGAAGGGCGCGCACGCCAGCTGTTGATCGTTGACGGCAATGCCGTAGCGCCGCATCGCCTTCTCGAACACCGTAAGATAATCGCTGGCCACTTGATGGCCGAACCCTCTCGACCCGCAGTGAATCATCACCACCACCTGATCGTGGCCCGTAATGCCCATCACCGCCGCCGCGTGCGGATCGAACATCCGGTCGTTCGACACGACCTGCACCTCCAGGTAATGATTGCCGGATCCGAGCGTGCCGAGTTGGTGAATGCCCCGGCTCACCGCGTGATCGCTGACCTTCTCCGGATCGGCCCCGGCCAGACAACCGCCGGCCTCGATCCGCTCTACATCGCGATGCCAGCCGAATCCCTGTTCGACGCACCAGCGCGAACCTGTCACCATAACCTGCTCCAACGCAGACCGATCCAGCTTCACAAACCCGCCGGCCCCGACCCCGGCCGGAATCCTCCGGAACAGCTCGGTCATCAGCCGCTCCAATCGCGGCTGCACCTCGTCGAGCGTCAGATCGGTGCGGATCAGCCGCATCCCGCAATTGATGTCGTATCCGACGCCGCCGGGCGAGATGACGCCGGACCGCGCATCGAAGGCCGCGACACCGCCGATGGGAAATCCGTATCCCCAGTGCCCGTCCGGCATACAAAGCGCATACCGGCGAATGCCGGGGAGGCAGGCGACATTCGTCACCTGCTCGAACACGCCGCCGTCCATCGACTGCAGAATCTCCGGCGTGCCGTAAATCCGTGCGGGGACCAGCATGCCCGGCTTCTCCGACGGCGCAATTTCCCACAACGCCTCCGCGATCTGCTTCACCTGCATTTCGGTGTTTAATCTCAACGCATCACCCGTCACTCATCACTTCTTCACACATCCACCACCACTCTCGCCGTCCACCGCCCGCCATCCCCTTTCACGTCATAGAGATGCTTCGTCACACCTTTCACATCCGCCCGCAGCACCTGGGCGATGCGATCAACCGGTGCACCGACGAGCGTCGCATCCAGTTTCCAGACACCGCGCTCTTCGCGAAGATCCAGCACGGCCCGGCTGAACACGACCGACGCCGCATCCTTCCAATAGACAAGTTCCGACAACCACCTGAACAGCAGGTCGGCCGGGTCGGTGACTTCCAGATGGATCGATTGGCTCCAGGTTGCGCCGACCGTTACGGGATCGGCCATCGTTTCAATCAAGGCGTCGGTCGCCCCCTGTACCACGTCCGGAAACGAATCACCGGCGACCTCGAACGCCAGATCCGCCAGCGCCACATCGTCCAGTAATCGGTACGAGAACGCCATGCGCGCTTATTTGACGGCGAGCGGGCGACGGAGCCGTTGGAAGACCCCGCGCACGGCCGGCCATCCGGTCATGCGGCGGGCGAAGGGGTTGGGCACCTTCCCTTTGAGCCACATGCGCACGCCCAGAGGAAACACGTGGAGCAGCCGGCGGGGATCCCGGCCGACGACCTTGAGCGGCATGAGCGCTTCGTTGAGCCGTCCTTGCGATTCGATCAACTCGGCGAACCCCGTCACGTGCCGCGCGCCAGCCGACGTCGGAAGATGCCAGTCCAGCGACGCCCGCCGCAGCCGGATGATCGCCTCCATCGGTTTGACATCTTTGGGACAGACCTGCACGCAGAAATTGCAGCGCGTGCAGTCCCAGATACCGTGCTCGCCTTGCAACACCGAGAGCCGGTCTCGTTTGGATTCATCCGGTTCGCGGGGATCCGACAGGAACCGGTCCACCTTTGCCAGCGCCGCCGGCCCCAAAAATCCGCGCGAGACTTCGAACACCGTGCAGGCCCCGACACAGGCTCCGCACATGATGCAGGCATCGACGTCATGAAATTGCGCCTCATCGGGTTTGATCGTCCGCTGCGCCGTCAGGCCGTACCGGCGCGTCGGCACGCGCGCGGCATACAGCCAGGGCGTGACGTGGCGGATCTTGCTCCAAAATGGAGCCATGTCCACCACCAGATCCTTGATGACGGGGAAATGCCTGAGCGGCCCGATGGCCAGACGGCCGTGCCGCTCATACTCCTGCCGCACGGACGTCCGGCAGGCCAGCTTCTCGCTGCCGTTGATGTCCATCGCGCAGGACCCGCAGATGGATGAACGACAGGAATACCGCAGCGACAAGGTGCTGTCGAGTTCGTGTGTAATCCGGATCAGCGTATCGAGGACGGTGGACCCGCGCGCGACATCCAGCCGGAACTCCTGCGGATGAGGCGCCTGATCCTGTTCTGGATGAAACCGCTGGACGGTGAGCGTGAGGCGCATGATCGGCAACTTTCAGCTTTCAGCCGCCGACTGCTGATGACTGACAG
>OMJK01000222.1 GCA_900299325.1 Nitrospiraceae bacterium
CGATCCGTACGCATCACATCAACCGCCTACTCTTTTGTTCCACCGGTTTCACCGGCTGGCAAATGTCGCACTGGCACAAGCGGCGCAGCAGCGCAAAAGAATAAATGCCCGTGTCGTGCCCATCGCTCCACGTGAATTGAAGCGCATACCGGCCGACCGGCTCGATATCCTGCAACATAATCAGCAACGGCACATCGTCCGGTTTGAGCCGCCGCTCCCCGGACCATTCGTCGACGCAGGCAGCGCACGGGCAATTCTGGCGCAACCCGCGCACCGGATAACGCCCCTTGTGGCCATCGCTCCATTCAATGCCCAATACGCCTTTGTCGAGCCAGGCCATATCCTTCGGTTCAACGGTCGCCTCCGCCATGCTCGTCCTCACATCAGAACCCCGTCATTATACCGGCATGGCAGACGCCAGAAAATCGGCAGCCGGCAGTCGTTTTCCCGCCACAACCGTAACATATCCGTCGATAGCCTCTTCGACTTCGGTGCGAACCTGGCCCGTCGCCTTCAGGCGGGTCACCAATGACGGGGCCAGGCGAAGCGCCTGCTGCAGGAAGAGCAGACTCCCGCGAGACAGGCGGACACAGCGCGCCGATTGGCGAGCCGCACACAGGGCACAGACCAACCCGCCGGCCGCCGGAGAAAACTGCGGATCGCCGGCCAGCCTGGTCTTCCCGCACGCGGCGCAATGATCGGTCTGTGGACGAAACCCGATCAGTCCCAGCAGCCGGATTTGAAACAGCAGCGCGGTATAGGCGGGATCTCCGCCGCCGTGCAGCGAGTGCAGCCCCTGCTCAAGCGTCTGGAACACCCGCGCATCGGGGTCGCCATCCGGCGTAACCGCCGCCACGACGTTGACCATCCGCGCAGCCGACGCCATCTGCGTCAAATCTTCCCGCAGAGAGTGAAACGGATGCACCGGATCCACGTGCGAAATTCTGAACAGCGAGTCGCCGGGCTTTTCGAAGAGGTTCAAGTGGCAGAGCGTGAACGGTTCCAGCGCAGACCCGAACCGGCTCTTTTGACGCCGGGCGCCGCGCGCCACGCCGCGGATTTTCCCCAACCGCTCGGCATAGAACGTGACGATCCGGTCGGCCTCTCCCCACTTCCGGCTCTTGAGCACAATGGCCGCGGTCTTTACGAGCGGCATGCCGGGGCTCCCCGTTCAGTTGCACACGAATCGTTCCGGCGCCACGCGAGATCGGTCACCGGAGATATTCCAAAAAGATTGTGGCCAGCGTGAGGTAGATGGTGATGCCGGTGATGTCGTTGGCTGTTGTGACGAATGGCCCGGCGGCGACGGCCGGATCGACGCCCATGCGCTTGAGGACGATCGGCATAATGGTCGCCATGCTCGTGGAGACCAGGAAGGCGATGATCAGCGATACGCCGACGACCATGCCGAGAAATCCCTGATGCCAGATCCATCCAACGCCTGTCAGGATGAGCCCGCACGCCACGCCCATTAAGAGGCCGATCTTCACCTCGCGGAAAAAGACGGTCCAGACGTCGGTGAGTTCCACGAGACCGGTCGCCAGCCCGCGGATAATCAACGTCGAGGACTGCAACCCGACGTTGCCGCCCATGGCCGCAATAACCGGGATGAAACTGACGATCGCCACCACTTCCTGAATCGTGTAGCGGAAATGCCAGAGAATCGCACCCGACAACAAACTGCCGACAAGGTTGGTAAAGAGCCACGGGAGCCGCAGCTTCGCCGATCCGAGGCTCGACCATTTGGACACGGTCTCTTCCTCGATCGCGCCGGCCATTTTCAACATGTCTTCCGTGGCCTCTTCCCGGATGACGTCCACCACGTCGTCGACGGTGATGATGCCCACCAGCGTGCCGTCCTTTTCGACGACCGGGATCGCCAGCAGATTGTAGCTGGCCACCTGGCGCGCCACTTCTTCCTGGTCCATGTCGACCGACACGCTCATCACGTCCCGCGTCATGATGTTCTTGAGCGGCGTGGTCGGCGGAACGGTCAACAACTGTCGCAGCGACAGCACTCCGACCAGATGCTCGTCCTTGTCCGTGACGTAGATGTAGAACACCATCTCCGCATCGGTCGCCTGCTGCAGACGCCGGATCGCCTCCTGCGCCGTGGCGTCTTCGGGCAGGGAGAAGAACTCCGTCGTCATGATGCCGCCGGCGGTATCCTTGGCGTACTTGAGAATGTCGGCGACTTCGGTCGAATCCTCGGCCTTCATCAAGGCCAGAATTTCCGCGCTGCGCTCGTCCGGCAGGAACCCGAGAATGTAGGCCACGTCGTCGGGGCCCAGGTCTTTCAAGAGCCACGCGACATCGGAGGGCAGGAGGTCGGCCAAGACCTGTTGAATACTATCGCCGTCCAATTCGCTGAGCACCTGCCCGCGCTTCCCCTCCCCGCGGACCAGTTCGAACACTTCGCGCTTTTCCTTGGGAGAGGACAGATGGCCGATCACTTTCGCCACGTCGGCCTGGTGCATGCGCCCCAGCATCTTCGAGAGATTCGTGATCGCCCCGCGCCGCAGCAGCCGCTGAACGGACTGCAGCACGATATCCGACTTCGTCTGTCCGCGATCCGCCGGATCGCGCAGCGCATCCCGGAGCGAATCCCGGTCCGATCCGCGCGGACGGCTTTCCTGAGGTTTCGATTCGAGTGGTCGTTCGGTCGGCTGCATCACCGCTCCGTCAATATCCCAATTCGACGAGCGCCTGCTCGTCTTCCCGCCAGGCTTCCCGCACCTTGACCCATATCTGCAGAAATACTTTCATGCCGAACAAGCGCTCCATCTCCTGCCGCGCCTGCGTGCCGATCGCCTTCAGCCGCTCGCCGTGCTTACCGATGACGATCCCCTTCTGCGTCTCGCGCTCCACCACGATCGACGCCTGTACGCGCGCCAGCCGCCCTTCTTCCTTGAACTGATCGATCTCCACAGCGACGGAATACGGCACTTCTTCTTCCGTCATGTGGAGAATTTTCTCCCGGATCATCTCGCCCGCCAGCGTGCGCATCGTCTGATCGGTCATCATCTCTTCGCCGTACACGCCTTCGCCTTCGGCAAGATGCGCCACCGTCACGTCCAGCAACCGATCGACATTATCGCCGTCCTGCGCCGACAGCGGCACCACCGCCGTCCAGTCGTACAGCTTGGCATAGCTTTCCAGAACCGGCAGCAGCTTGAACTTGTTAACCAGATCGATTTTCGTCACCACCAGAATCACCGGACGGGGCTGCTTGGCCAACGCCTCTTTGACATACGCCATCGCTGCAAGATCGCCCGGTCCCGGCAGCCCGCTCGCATCCATCAGCACATAGAGCAGATCGGCGTCGTCCAGTGCCTCCAGCGTCGTCCGCACCATGCGCCGGTTCAGAAGATGCTGCGGTTTGTGCAGCCCCGGCGTATCCAGAAACGCGATCTGCGCGTCCGCCGTATGCGCAACCCCCAGAATCCGCGTCCGCGTCGTCTGCGGCTTATCGGAGACGATCGCGATTTTTTCGCCCAACAGCCGGTTCAGCAGCGTCGATTTCCCGACGTTCGACCGCCCGACGATGGCCACCGTGCCGAATTTCATGGACGCTCCCGGGCGCTTCCGCCGTTCGACGATTCAGGAGCCAATTGATACACCGTCTCGCCCTTGCGCACATACCCCAGCCGTTCGCGGGCCAGTTGCTCGATCTTCCCCGGATCGTCCTGCAAGCGGGCAATGTCGCTCCGCAGCACGGCGTTGTCGCTGCGCAGATCCCGCAAGGCCGTGTCCAATTGATTGGCGTGGTCGCGCATCGCCCAATAGCGGGGCAATCCCATCTCGCCGAAAAACAACGCGACAACCAGCCAGACGCAAACGCCCGCCCCCACCACCTGCGCCACGGTGAGCACGCGCCGCTGCCAATCCAGCCACTGGCGTCCACGATTCTGCTTGATGATCATGCGCTCGTCACGCCCTGCTACAATCGACCGGGTACCGCATCGCGCCCGCGATAGATCGCCTCCGCGCCCAACTCTTCTTCGATGCGAAGCAACTGGTTGTACTTCGCGATCCGGTCCGTCCGGGACAGCGACCCGGTCTTGATCAATCCGCTGTTCGTCGCCACGGCCACGTCGGCGATCGTCGTGTCTTCCGTTTCGCCAGACCGGTGCGAAATGATCGCCGTATAGCCGGACCGCTTGGCCAGTTCGATGGCATCCAGCGTTTCCGTCAGCGTCCCGATCTGATTGAGCTTGATCAGGATCGAATTACCGATGCCTTCCTTGATGCCCTTGGAAAAAATCTCCACGTTCGTCACGAAAATATCGTCGCCGACCAGTTGGACCCGCCGGCCCAGCTTCTCGGTCAGCATCTTCCAGCCCTTCCAGTCCAGCTCGCTCAGCCCGTCCTCGATGGACAGAATCGGATACCGGTCCAGCAACTTACTATAGTAGCCGATCATCTCCTCGGACGAGTGCTCAGGATGTTTTTCCGCTTCCAGCACGTAGCGGCCCTTGTCGTACAACTCGCTCGCCGCGCAATCCAGCGCCAGGGCGATATCCTTGCCGGTGCGATAGCCCGCCGCTTCGATGGCCTGCGAGATCAGCGTCAGCGCCTCTTCGTTGGACTGCAGGTCCGGCGCAAAACCGCCCTCGTCGCCCACGGCCGTGTTGAGGCCATTCTTCTTCAGCAACGCTTTCAGCGCATGGAACACTTCCGTCGCCATGCGGAGCGCTTCGCTGAACGTCGGCGCGCCGACCGGCATGATCATGAACTCTTGCAGATCTAATCGATTGTCCGCGTGTGCGCCGCCGTTGATGATGTTCATCAGCGGCACCGGCAACACTCGCGCGTTGGTCCCGCCCAGATACCGATAGAGCGGCTGCCCGGTTTCATTCGCCGCCGCCTTGGCGACCGCCAGCGACACACCGAGAATCGCGTTTGCGCCCAACTTGCCCTTCGTCTTGGTGCCATCCAGTGCAATCATGGCCTGGTCGATGGCCGCCTGATCGAGCGCTTCTTTGCCCAACAACTCAGGCGCGATCACCGCGCTGATATTGGCCACGGCCTTGGAGACGCCCTTGCCCATCCAGCGCTTCTTGTCGCCATCGCGCAGCTCGATCGCTTCTTTCTCCCCTGTCGACGCCCCGGACGGCACCGCCGCCCGCCCCGTCGCGCCGCTCTCCAGCGTGACCTCCGCCTCGACCGTGGGATTGCCACGCGAATCGACAATCTGCCTGCCCTTGATCTCTCGAATTGCACTCATGCTGCCCGTCCCTCTCCTGTTAGGCGCCTAATTTCTTTTTCAGCAACTCGTTCACTTTTCCCGGATTCGCCTTCCCTCCGCTCGCCTTCATCACCTGCCCGACCAGGAAGCCGACGACTTGCTGCTTCCCTTCCTTGAACTGCGCCACCTGCGCCGGACTTTTGGCCAACACCTCGTCGATGATCTTTTCGATAGCTCCTTCGTCAGAAACCTGTTTCAATCCTTCAGCCTCAATGATTTCAGAAGCTGTTTTCCCAGTCCCAACCATCTTTTCTAAAACGACTTTGTATATTGGCCCGCTAATTTCTCCTTTTATTTTCCTGGCCACTAACTCCATGAGGTTAGCTGGATCGACCCAAAAAGGACCGGGGACAGGACCCGTCCCAGGCGTTGTTGCTTGCGTTAGGTTTGGAGCATACGTCAATTTATTCAGTTGCCCTTGAAAATCCACTGTTATGCAGTTGGCGAGCTCCTTCCCAACCTCTATCTTAGTCAACCCAACCCGACCCGCTTCAGATGCAGCACTCTCAAAATAGTCGAGAACATTCTTATCGGATGCCAGCACATTGGATACATACTCAGAAAGCCTATATTCACGCTCGAGCCTCTTTTTTCTGACCGCCGGCAACTCCGGCAGCCCGGCGCGGAAACCGTCGATCCACGCCTGCTCCAATTGCAGCGGCACCAGATCCGGATCGGGGAAATACCGGTAGTCGTGCGCCTCTTCCTTGCTCCGCATCACCGCCGTCTCGCCGCGTTCGATGTTCCAGAGACGGGTCTCCTGCGTGATTTTCCCGCCTTCGTTCAAAACCTTCGTCTGGCGCTTAATCTCGTATTCGACCGCATCCTTCACGAATTTGAAGGAGTTGATGTTCTTCAGCTCCACCTTGGTCCCGAACGCCTGTTGGCCGGCCGGACGCAACGACAGATTCGGCTCGCAGCGGAAGCTACCCTCATCCATGTTGCCGTCACACACGTCGAGATACATCAGGACGTCGCGGAGCCCTTTCAAATAGGCGACGACTTCCTCTGCCGAACTCATGTCCGGCTCCGTCACAATTTCCAAGAGCGGCGTGCCGGCGCGATTGAGATCGACCCGGCTGCCGCTCGTGCCGGTCTCATGCACGTTCTTGCCGGCATCTTCCTCAAGATGCGCGCGGCGGATGCGGATCCGTTTCGTGCCGTTCCCTACGGCAACCTCGATCCAACCGTGCTCGCAGATCGGCGACTCGTACTGAGAAATCTGATACCCCTTCGGCAAATCGGGATAGAAGTAATTCTTGCGGGCGAACCGGTTGTGCGCGCCGATCGTGCAGTTCAGCGCCAACCCCGCGCGGACCGCCATTTCGACTGCCGCCCGATTGATGACCGGCAGCGAACCCGGCAACCCCAAACAGACCGGGCAGGTCTGGCTGTTTGCCGACAGGCCGAATGTGGTCCCACAGCCGCAGAACATCTTGGACTTCGTCCGCAGCTGCGCGTGCACCTCGACCCCGATGACGACGTCGTAGGTCATGTCCGGCCCGACTCCCCGCCTTTCATCCGGTCGCGCTCCCGTTGCATCGCATCGCAGCCGGCCTCGAACGCTTCGCGCAGCACCGAATTACGCTTTTCGATAAACTCTTTTCCTTCATCCAACACGTCTTCGAACACCTCCCCGGTCTCGCCGGCCCACTCGCGAAGATTGCGTCCCGCCCGGCGCGCATACCGGCGCAGCTGATCGCGCGACTCCTCGCCGGACTGCGGTGCCAGTAACAGCGCCGCCACGGCGCCGAGCGCGGCCCCGCTGAGGAACGCCAGAATGACACCGGCGCCCGATGATCCCCGTTCATCCGCCATTGCGATGTTCTCCTTCCTCTTTCAACCGTTCGCGCATGACTTGCGTCGCCGCCCGGAATCCCGCCACCACGCTGGCGACGCTGGTCAGCAGGGTTCCGCTCGATCCGCGCACCACGTTGTGGACCTGCTGGACCGATTCGCCGACTTCACCGACGGCGTGCAGCAATACCGTCGCATGCTCGACGCCACCGCGCGCCCGATCGGCCAGTTCGTTCAAGCTTTGACTCATCGAGCGCAACTCGCTGACGAGCGGCGGCAGATCGACCTTCATATTCGCCAACAACTGCTCGGATTCGGCGATGGCCTTTCTGAGCTGTATCAGCACAGGCACCAGATACCCGACCAGGACCGCAAACGCGACGGTGATCAAGACTGCGGCAATTTCGATGAGTGTCATAGTTCCTCCGCCTGATTCCTGCGACCGCTTACCGCACCGCCGGCTTCATCGTACGCCAGGTCGTCGCCTGCTCGTAGGCATGGGCCGCCCGGAGAATAACGTCTTCCTCGAACGCCCGGCCGATGAGTTGCAGGCCGATCGGCAGCCCCGTCTTGCTGAACCCGCAAGGCAGCGCAATCGCCGGCACCCCGGCAAGATTTACCGAGATCGTGAAAATATCGGACAGGTACATCTGCAACGGATCGTCGCTCTTCTCGCCCAGCTTGAACGCCGGTGTCGGCGTGACCGGCGTCACGATCAGATCCACCTCTTTGAACGCCGCGTCGAAATCCTGACAGATCAGCGTCCGCACCGCCTGCGCCTTGCCGTAGTAGGCATCGTAATAGCCGGAGCTGAGCGCATAGGTGCCGAGCATGATCCGGCGCTTCACTTCCGGCCCGAACCCTTCCTGCCTGGTTTTCGTGTACATCTCCAGCAGATCTTTCGTTTCCTTCGCCCGCAGGCCGAATTTGACACCGTCGTAGCGCGCCAGGTTGGAACTGGCCTCGGCCGTCGCCAATACATAGTACACCGCCACCGCCGCATCGGTTCTCGGCAGGCGAATTTCTTTGACCTGCGCGCCGAGCTCTTTCATTTCCTCGATCGCCGCGCGCACCGCCTGGTCGACCTCCGGATCCAATCCCTCCGCAAAAAATTCCACCGGTACGCCGATGGTCAGCTTCTTCAGATCTTTTTTCTTGAGCGCCTTGGCGTAGTCCGGCACCGGCACGTCGGCCGACGTGGAATCCCTCGGGTCGTGCCCGGCAATCGCGCCCAGCAGGAACGCGGCGTCGGCCACGTCCTTCGTAATCGGACCGATCTGATCGAGCGACGACGCAAACGCCACCAGCCCGTAGCGCGAGACCCGCCCGTACGTCGGCTTCAATCCAACCACACCGCAGAACGCCGCCGGCTGCCGGATCGATCCGCCCGTGTCCGATCCCAAGGCCGCCGCACATTCGTCCGCCGCCACCGCCGCCGCCGACCCGCCGCTCGATCCGCCGGGCACGCAATGAAGATTCCAGGGATTCCGGCTAGGCCCGAACGCGGAGTTTTCGGTCGACGATCCCATCGCGAACTCATCCAGATTGGTCTTGCCCAGCAGAATGTACTCCTGCCCGCGCAAGGCCTCGATCACCGCCGCATCGTAGGGCGGCACAAACTGCTGCAGGATGCGGGAGCAGCACGTCGTCGGCACGCCCTCCGTGCAGATGTTGTCTTTGATGGCCAGCGGCATGCCGGTCATCGGCTGCGTTTTTCGCCAGCCCTTGAGCTTGCGATCGAGCGCCTCCGCCTGCGCCATCGCCCCCTCTTTCGACTGCGTCACGTAGGCCCGGACTTTCGGCTCCACCTGCCCGATCCGCAACGCATACGCGCGCACGATTTCCGACGCCGTAACCTCCCCGGCGGTGAACTTCTTTTGCAACTCGCACAACGTCAGCTTGTGAAGCGCCATTACCGTTTTGCCGGCCCGTCGACCATCCGGTTCTTGTCGTCCACCCGCACGATCTTGGGCGCATGCCGTTTGATTTCCTCTTCGCCGTAGTACTCGTAGCAGAAGATGATGATCTGGTCGCCCACCGCCCCCTTGCGGGCCGTGGGACCGTTCAAGACGACGTCGCCGCTACCCCGCCGACCGCCGATCGCATAGGTCATGAAGCGCTCGCCGTTGTTGAGGTTCGAGCACACGATCGCTTCGTACGGAAGAATGCCCGCCGCATCCAGCAGGTCTTCGTCGATCGTCAGAGTGCCTTCGTATTCGAGATGCGCCCCGGTCACCGTGGCGCGATGGATTTTCGATCGCAGCATCTGTCGAAACATAGAACCTCGCTATCCCCAGCCCGTGCGGGCACGGGCGTTATTCGATGATTTTCGGCACGCAGAATCCGTCCGCTTCGCGCTCCGGCGCGTTCGCCAGCGCCTGATCGACCGTCAATGACCGCCGGACCACGTCATCACGGAACACATTGACCTGCCCCAGCACCGTCGAAGTCGGTTCGACGCCGGCGGTGTCGTACCGGTTGAGCTGCTCGACGTGCGTGAGAATCTGGCTGAGCTGCTTCGCAAACATCTCGGTTTCCGCCGCGGTGACTTCCAGCCTGGCCAGCTTGGCGACTTTTTCGACCTCGTGCTTCGTGATCTGCATGATACGAGTCCTGTCCGTTATTCGACGGTGACGCTCTTCGCCAAATTTCTCGGCTGATCCACGTCGGCGCCGCGCAGATGCGCGATGTGGTACGCCAGCAGCTGCAACGGAATCGTGAAGAGGATCGGCGAAATCAGCGGGTGCGTATCGGGAATCGTAAACACGGCGTCCGCGGTCTTCCCCAGTTCCCGCTCGCCCTCCGCCACCAGCGCAATCACCGGCGCATGCCGCGCCTTGACTTCCATGAGATTGCTGACTGTTTTTTCGTACAGCCGGTCGCGGGGCGCCAGCACGACGACAGGCATGTCTTTGTCGATCAGCGCAATCGGCCCGTGCTTCATTTCGCCGGCCGCATAGCCCTCGGCATGGATGTAGGAAATTTCTTTCAGCTTGAGCGCACCCTCCAGCGCGATGGGATAGTTAATCCCGCGGCCCAGGAAGAGGAAGTTCCGCTTCTTGTAATACCGCTTGGCGATCGTGACGAGTTCGGCTTCGCGTCCCAGCACCCGCTCCACCAGCACCGGGAGCCGCACCAGCCGATCGAGCCAGGCCTTGCCGTCCGCCACGCTCATGACGTTGCGGACCCGCGCAAGATGCAACGCCAGCAGATACAGCGCCGTCAGCTGCGCGGTAAACGCCTTGGTCGACGCCACGCCGATTTCCGGCCCGCAATGGGTGTACAGCACCCCGTCCGACTCGCGCGCAAGCGTGCTGCCCACCACATTGACGATGGACACCACCTTCGCGCCCTTCTCCTTGGCTTCGCGCGCGGCCGCCAGCGTGTCGGCGGTTTCACCGGACTGCGAAATCGTCACAAAGAGATCATTCTTCCCGACGAGCGGATTGCGATAGCGGAATTCGCTGCCGATGTCGACCTGCACAGGCGCCCGGACCATTTCTTCGAGGAGATACTTGCCGACCAGGCCGGCATGCCAGGACGTGCCGCAGGCCACGATCCAGACGCGGCCGACTTCCGCAAACTGCCGCGCGGACAGACCGATGTCCGGCAGATCCGCCTCTCCCGTCTCGTACGAATACCGCCCGCGCATCGTGTCGAGGATGGTCTGCGGCTGTTCGTGAATTTCCTTCAGCATGAAATGCGGATACCCGCTCTTTTCCGCCGCCGCCGCATCCCAGGTAATCTTCGACGGCTTGCGCACGACGGCGCGGCCTTCGACATCCGTCAACCGCACCTCGTCCTGCGTCACCACCGCAACGTCGCCCTCTTCCAGGTACGTCACGTCGCGCGTATGGTTCAGCATGGCCATGACGTCCGACGCCACGAACGACGCGTGCTTGGTCCGTCCCACCACGAGCGGGCAGCCGGAGCGGGCCGCGATCAACGTGCCGGGCTCCCGCTCGGAAATGACCGCCAGCGCATAGCTGCCCCGCACGTCTTTCGTCGCCGCGCGCACGGCATCCGCCAGCGTGGCCCCGCCCTGAAGATATCTATCGATGAGATGCGCGACCACTTCCGTGTCCGTTTCCGACTCGAACTTGTAGCCGTCGTGCTCCAACTGCTGCTTCAGCGGCTGATAATTTTCGATGATGCCGTTATGCACGAGCACACACCCTTGCGACCGGTGCGGATGGGCGTTCTGCTCGGAGGGCTTCCCGTGCGTTGCCCACCGGGTGTGACCGATGCCCACCAGGCCGTTCAGTTCCTTCTCCTTGAGCGATTTCTGGAGATTGGCCAGTTTTCCGACGCTCCGGCGCACCGCGATTTTGCCGCCTTGCATGACCGCAACACCCGCGGAGTCATAGCCGCGGTACTCCAGCTTGGCCAGCCCGCCGAGAAGAATCGGCACGGCCTCTTGATTGCCGACATATCCGACGATTCCGCACATAGCCTATCGCGTCCCTCCCTGTTTTCTTGCCGCTCTCTTCGGTGAACGGGACACACCGGTCGCCTTTCGAGCGGCTTGCACGTTGTGATCGCCCGCCTGAAGCGCCCGCCGTTTGGCGGCCCATCCGCCCCGATTGATCTGTTCGATGCGCGCAATGGACAACGCATCGGCTGGTACGTCTTTCGTGACTGTCGTTCCCGCCGCGATCACCGCGCCGACGCCGACGGTGACCGGCGCCACCAACTGCGTATCGCTGCCGATAAACACATGATCCTGAATCACCGTCTCGTGCTTGCGCGCCCCGTCATAGTTACAGGTGATCGTGCCGGCCCCGATGTTCACGCCTTTGCCGATCTTCGCATCGCCGAGATAGCTGAGATGATTGGCCTTCGAGCCTTCGCCAAGCTCCGCCTTCTTCATTTCGACAAAATTGCCCACCTTGGCTTTCCGCCCGACCCGCACACCGGGGCGCAAATGGGCAAACGGCCCGACATGCGCGCCTTCGTCGACGGACGATTCGCGCAGCACGCAGTGGTCCAGAATCTCCACCCCGTTGCCGATCGTGCACTCGCTGATGCGCGTACCCGAATGAATGACGACGTCTTCGCCGATCGCCGTCCGGCCTTCGAGCGTCACGTCCGGATACAGCACGGTATCCCGGCCGATGGTTACCGTCGCATCGATCCAGGTGGAGGACGGATCCCGCATCGTCACGCCGGCCTCCAGCCACTGCTCCCGAATGCGCTGGCGCATGACCCGCTCGGCCTCCGCCAGCTGCACGCGACTATTGATGCCCAATCCTTCGTCCAGCGTTCGCAGGCGCAGCGCCGACACCGTCCGTCCCTGCTCAACCGCCATCTGCACGATGTCTGTGAGATAGTATTCGCCCTGCGCATTTTTCGGATCCAGCCGGTCCAGCGCCGGAAAGAGAAACTCGCCGTCGACGACGTAGGTGCCGACATTGACCTCCCGTACCAGACGTTCATCCGGTGAAGCGTCTTTATCCTCGACGATCTTCTGCACCACATTATCCGCCGCGCCCTTCAACCACTCGTCGCGGCGGCACCGGATGACGCGCCCGTAGCCGGACGCATCGTCAAGCACCGCCGTCAATAGCGTCACCGCCGCTTTCTGTTCGTCATGCATCGCCAGCAACGCCCGCACGGTGGCCTCGGTCAGCAACGGCGTGTCGCCGTTGAGAATCAGATACCGCGACAGTGCGTTGCGCGCGCCGCCGGAAAACACCGGCCGGGCCTGCAACACCGCATGGCCCGTCCCCAGTTGCTGCGTCTGCTCGACCACCGCCACGCCGCGCCCCCCGCCCTCGACGACACTTCGCACCGCCGCGCCTTGATGCCCCACCACCACCGCGACACCGCGCGCCGCCAACCGGCAGGCCAGTTCGACGACGTACAACACCATCGGCTTACCCGCCACGGCATGCAGCACCTTGGCGTGCTTGGACTTCATCCGCTTGCCCAGCCCGGCGGCCATAATCACCACACCCAGCCCGGCCACCAGTCCATCGCCCGGAGACACACCGGCTTTGACAGACGTAACGCGGCTCATCCGATCGACACTCCTGCATCCGGCTGCTTAACCTGGCTCCATTTCGCCTCGCCCCCCAGCACCGACGTCATCGGCGTGGACGGCGAATAGAGTCCGCCCGACACAATGAGCTTCATGGCCTCCTCGACGCTGATCTCGACCGACGTCACTTCGCGCTCCGGCACCAGCAGAAAATACCCGGACGTGGGATTGGGCGACGTCGGCACATACACGTGCACCAGCGGCTCCTGGCCCAGCGTCATCGCATCGCCTTTCGTCATCCCCGTCACAAATGCAAAACAGTAATGGCCGTTTTTGGGAAACTGGATCAGCACGACCCGATGGTACGACCCTCGGTCGGAAAACGAGAGGATGTCCATCATCGATTTCAGCGTGGAATAGATGCCCCGGACGAGCGGCAGGCGGTTGAGCCACTCCTCCCAGATCCTGACGATCTGCCGCCCCATGAAATTGGCCGCCAAGAGCCCTGTCATAAAGATCAACAGCAGCAGCGCGATAATGCCCAGTCCCGGCACATAGTATCCGGGCACCAGCGGGGCCAGCACGTCGCCGAGAATCCCGTCCACCGCGACAAATAATGTCTTCAAAATCAAGACAGTCCCCCAGATCGGTGTCACGACCAGGAGTCCCGTCAAGAAGTAGCGTTTGAGGGCGGTTTTGAGCATAACCCAGGGTTCTGAGACAAACCCTATACTGTGGTGATTCATCATACAGAGTTTTCCATGGGTGCCG
Organism: Nitrospiraceae bacterium; assembly: GCA_900299325.1. Classification (GTDB taxonomy): domain Bacteria; phylum Nitrospirota; class Nitrospiria; order Nitrospirales; family Nitrospiraceae; genus Nitrospira_D. The sequence continues at coordinate 13,797 of OMJK01000222.1, forward strand.
CAAGCCTTTTCTTGCTAATTTCAATGGGTTACGTGAGAAGTGCTCGTGCGATTCGACGAGAGGGCATGGAACCGGAATTTTTGAGGATTGCACAATCTTCAGGGGTTAAAAACACGAAGGCCCCGGGCAGAACCCGAGGCCTTCACATCGGTCACTGGCAGAACGATTAATTCGTCGCGGCGGCGTACCCGCGCGCTTCCATGCAATGGTCCTGGAGTTCTTGCAGATGGACGAAAAACAACTGGCTCGAAGCCATGCCGGCTTCACGCTCGCATTCCCACACATCCTGCTTCACCTGGGCCATGGTCTTCCCGGCCGGCGCAATGTAATCGTTCCATGTGCATCCGGAGACGGCGATGATCGCCAGGATGATCAAGCTCTTCATCATAAAAAACCTCCTGTCGTTGAGCATCCTTCACAACGTGTCATACAAATCCTACCGGAGCCGCACCGGCGTCTCTATCCTTCGTCCGAGGGGGCAAACCTGGACATCACGGCCGTAGGCGCATGCCTACACAACCCACCAGGGCGTGAAACGCCACATTCCATGCGTGTTTTCCGATGGGATCCCTCGCGCCTCCCTCCTTGCTATTCGCCTGATCTTGGCATAGGATCGCGCCCCGATTCCTGAGTGCATGACGGAGTACGCGGTGGCGGCACGGACAACGCATCGAGGCCTGTTCATCACGATGGAGGGCATCGAAGGCAGCGGAAAGACTACGCAGGCGGCGCGGCTTGCCCGCACACTCCGCGCCAGAGGCTACCCGGTGCTCCTGACCAGAGAACCCGGCGGGACCGCCATGGCCGAACGGATCCGCGGAGTGCTCTTGGACGGTACCGCCGAACGGATGGCGCCGGAAACGGAAGCGCTGCTCATTCTCGCCGCGCGCCGGCAGCACGTCGCCCACGTCATCCAACCGGCGCTCGCGCAGGGCACCGTCGTCATTTGCGACCGGTTCGTCGATTCGACGCTGGCGTATCAGGGCTATGCGCGCGGCTTGGATTTACCGCTCTTGCACACCATGAACCGGTGGGCGACGAACGGTCTCGCGCCGGATCTGACCGTGCTGTTCGATCTTCCGGTCGTCACGGGTCTTCGCCGGCGGCATCACGACACGGCGCCTCAAAACCGTCTCGACCGGGAAGCTGCGCGCTTTCACCGGAAAGTCCGCACAGGGTTCCTGGCCTTGGCCAAACGCGAGCCGCGACGGATCAAGGTGGTGGACGCCTCGCAACGTCCGCAGGCTATCGAGTCCGACGTGGACACGCTGGTGTCGCGCCGGCTCGCAACACGGCGCGCTGTCCAACGATCATCGAGTTGACCATGCCGTTTCGCGATATCACCGGCCACGAACGTCCGATCGCGTTGATCCAGGCCGCCGTGCGGCATCAGCGATTGGCGCACGCGTACCTGTTTCACGGGGAAACCGCCATCGGCAAACGTCTGACGGCTTTCCGTCTAGCTCAGGCCCTGACGTGCGAACATCCGCCGCTTCCGGACGATCTGGACAGCTGCGGTGGTTGCCGCGCGTGCCAGCAGATCGCGGAGCGCACCCATCCCGATTTTCTGGTGATCGAGCCGGACCGGGAACTCGCCACCCCGCAAATCAAAATCGAGCAGATCCGGGACCTCGAGCAGCAATTCGTGTACCGCCCGTTGATGAGCGCGCGAAAAATCTGCCTGATCGACGATGCGGACTGTCTGACCATCGGCGCCGCCAACGCACTGCTCAAAACGCTGGAGGAACCGCCCGGCCATGCGCTGTTCCTGCTGATCTCCAGCCGGCCCAACGCCCTCCCCGCCACTATCCGCTCCCGGTGTCAGTCGCTCCGCTTCACCACGCCGGCCCATACGCAAGTCGAAGCCGCCGTCATTCTGAAGCGGGAAGTACCGCCGGCCGATGCGCGGTTTCTGGCGATGGTCACCGAAGGCCGATTGGGCGAGGCGCTCACGATGGATCTGGCCGATCAACGGGAGCGGCAACGCGAATGCCTCGACTTGATTGCGCCGAAGACGCTTCGATCCGTGACCGCCATTCTGTCGGCCGCCGAACAGTTCGCCAAAGCCGACCGCGGAACGGAAATTTTGACCTGGCTCAGCCGGTGGATTCGCGACCTGGTGCTGGTGCTGGTCGGCGGAGACCGCGAGGCTCTCCTGCACCTCGATCATCTGCCTCAACTCGAGCACTATGCCCAACAGGCCGACCTGACGATGTTGCTGGACCTGCTCCGCGAAATTGAACGCACCGAACAGGGTGCCACCCGCCATCTGAATCTGCACATGGCGCTGGAGACCTGTCTGTTGCGTCTGCGCGACGCGCTTCAGCTCGGCCCTGCCACCATTCCGGCGTAGGCCGACCATCGGACCCTGCCTAGATTCGCTCTCAACAACCTGCTATCTTTTCGCTCGATCATGAGCAGCCCGAACACGTTCTACATCACCACGCCGATCTATTACGTCAACGACGTCCCGCACATCGGCCACGCCTACACCACCGTGGCCGCCGACGTGCTGGCGCGCTACTGGCGGCTGCGCGGCCGCGACGTGTTTTTTCTCACCGGCCTCGACGAGCACGGGCAGAAAGTGCAGCAGGCCGCCGCCAAGGCCGGCATCGACCCGCAAGTCCATTGCGACACCCTGGCGCCGCAGTTCGCACGCCTCTGGAAAAAACTGAACTTGTCGAACAACGCCTTCATCCGCACGACGGAGGCCCCGCACAAATCCGTCGTGCAACGCTATTTGCAGCGGCTCTACGACGCGAACCTGATCTACAAGGCCGACTACACGGGCTGGTACTGCACGTTCGACGAACGGTTCTGGACCGAGAAAGACGTCGCCGACGGGTTGTGCCCGGATTGCAAACGCCCGGTCGAACGACTGAGCGAGCATAACTATTTCTTCAAAATGGGACAGTATCAGGACCGCCTGATCGACCACATCAAAAAACACGACACGTTCATCCGGCCGGAATCGCGCCGCAACGAAGTCCTCGGCTTCCTCCAGACCCAGAAGCTGGGCGATCTGTCGATTTCGCGGCCGAAATCCCGGCTCTCCTGGGGCATCGAGCTGCCGTTCGAGACGCACTTCGTCACCTACGTGTGGTTCGACGCGCTCGTGAACTACATCTCCGCGCTGGAATACAAGACCGATCGCCCGTCGATGGACCGTTACTGGCCGGCCTCGGTGCATCTGGTGGGCAAAGACATCCTCACGACCCACGCGGTGTACTGGTCGACGATGTTGCTGGCGCTGAACCTGCCGTTGCCGGAGACGATCTTTGCGCACGGCTGGTGGACGGTGGACGGCGAGAAGATGTCGAAAAGCCGCGGCAACGTCGTTGATCCGAATCACATGGTCGATGCGTTCGGCGTCGACGCGTTCCGGTATTTTTTATTTCGCGAGGTGCCGTTCGGCCAGGACGGGGATTTTTCCCAATCCGCTATGATCGCCGCCGTCAACAGCGACCTGGCCAACGGCATCGGCAATCTGCTGAGCCGAACACTCACGATGATCGAGCGGTTCGCGAATGGAACGATCCCCGCGAACGGAGATCCTGCGCTCCCGGACCTCGAACAAAAAATTGCAGCAGCGGCGGCGCAACTGCCGGCGGTGCTCGAACGCGGCTACCGCACGCTCGCCTTTCGCGACAATCTCCAGGCGATTTGGGAATTGATCGCCCTGTGCGACGAGTACATCGACAAAGCGGCGCCCTGGAAGCTGGCCAAAAGTCCGGACGATGCCCCGCGCCTGAGAACGGTGCTGCATACGACCGCCCGTGCGCTGCGCCTGCTGGCGGTCTCGATCTATCCGTTTATGCCGGACACCGCCAGACAACTGACCCATCAACTCGGCTACGAGTTTGATTTTGCACGGACGATACCGGAGTCGGCATACCTCTGGGACGCAGCCATCGGCAGCCAGACCATCACCAAAGGCCACCCATTGTTTCCCCGGATTGAATCGAAACCACAAGGAGCCACACCCGTGAGCGAATCACCAACAACGCCACAGCCAACTCCCACCGCTTCGGCACCGACGCCCCTTGCCTCGAGCCCCGTGCCTCAGGCCTCTGCGCCAACGCAGATCACCATCGATGAATTTCAAAAAATCCAGCTGAAGACGGCGAAAGTGCTGAGTGCCGAGCGCGTGCCGAAGTCGGAGAAGCTGCTCAAACTCCAGGTGTCGCTCGGCAGCGAGCAACGCCAGATCGTCGCCGGCATCGGCAAGAAATATGAGCCGGAAGCGTTGATCGGCAAAACGATCGTGATCGTCGCCAACCTGAAACCGGCCAAGCTCATGGGCATCGAGTCGCAAGGCATGGTGCTCGCCGCCGGCGACAGCGAGGTGCGCGGGCTGGCAACCATTCTCGAAGAAGTCGATCCCGGCACCAAAGTGAAATGAGTCCGGCAGGAACCAGGCGCGGGCTTGTCGTGTTGGTTTCGGCTATCCTGATTCCCCTATCCTGCTTCGCGATCCCGGCCGAAGACGAACCGCCTCCCGATCCGCACCTCAACGACCCCGCGCCCACCACCATTCTCGTCCGCGTGGTCGCCCACGGGTCGATGGTGCTGGGCAACGACGTGGGCGGAGCCCGCGTGACGATTACCGAGGTCGCGAGCGGCCGGATTCTCGCTTCCGGCTTGCAACAGGGCGATGCCGGTGACCAGAATCAAATCATGCGCACGCCCCGCCTGATGGACGAACCCCGCTATAGTTCCCGCCCGGCCGCAGCCTTCGTCACCACGCTCGACCTCGCCCGTCCAACGCTGGTGGACATTACCGCCGAGGGCCCGCTGGCCTATCCGGCGTCGAGTCAGCGCGTGACAGCGCGCCTGTGGCTCAGTCCGGGACAGAACCTGACCAATGACGGCATCGTCCTGGCTCTACACGGCTACCTCGTGCAGATCGAGCAGCCCCGGCCGGGCGACGCGCTGATCGCGAAACAGGACGTGCTGCTCCGTGCGTCGATTCGTACGCTGTCCGGCGCCTTCGTCCGCCCCCACGGCGATTGGGATTCCAGAAAGATCCGCATATATGGAGAAGTACTGAGCGGCGACCGGGTGCTCGAACGC
>OMJK01000223.1 GCA_900299325.1 Nitrospiraceae bacterium
ACAGTAGTCTCGGGGGGCAGCCACCGGTCCCCGAGACGCTCCAGCTGGCAAGCTGAAGACTAACTAATGAGGTGGTACACAAACTCCCGGCTGGTCAACATTCGCCCCGGGGCTTAGCGGGACACTAGTAACTGTGACTATCTTACGAATCGGGCATTTGTACCATTCCTCTGTGGGAGGGCCCTCCCCCCTATAGAAGCATAGACGAGAGAGGCCGCAACCCTGCGTGAAACCAGGGCGGGATCGACGATCCGACGGTTCGCTCAACCGCTAACCATCACAGCTGTGCTATTGTAGGAGCCGCCATCCGCGCCGACTACCGCCGGCGCATGAGAAAGGGCTTCGTGGATGCGAGTGCATCAGGGCAGGAATCATTCATCTATGCAGAGCCGTCGATGGGGAATCCGGATGACACCCCTCTGGCTTGGACTCCTCCTGGCGGGATGGCCCATAGCGGGATTTTCCGCCGACCCGCCCTGCGACCGGTACCCGACCGCCAAACAGGCGCGCTGTGCGGCCGTTTGGAAAGAACTGAATCAGGAGGACGGTCCGAGCATCGCGCAGTTCGGTCTGGCGCAGCAGAAACGGCGCGACGAGGGGAAGATCAACGCGGAGCAGCACCTGAGCGAGAACATGGCCTTCATCAAACAGTCGACCGAGAAACGGCTGGAACGGTTGAAGGCACGGATGGAGAAAGAATAACGCTTAGAGCTCGGACCCCGCGCCCTGCTCCGGAACCTTGCCCGCCGACTCCAGCAGATCGCGCCCCACCAGAATCGGCGCCTTGAAATGGATCGCCAGCGCGATCGAATCCGACGAGCGGCTGTCGAACACTTTCACCTCGCCGCGCATCGCCACCGACAATGTCCCGTAAAAGGTGCCGCCGTTCAGGGTAATCACGGCCTGCGTCACCCGCGCCCCGTAGGCCTCCAGAATGCTGTGCATGAGATCGTGCGACATCGGCCGGGAAAGGCGCTCGCCGTTGAGCGCCGCCTGAATCGACAGCGCCACCGTCGTATCGACGAACACCGGAATGCTGCGGCCCTCGGCCTGGAGCAGCACCACCGGGCCGTGATCCGACAGGCGGACCTTCACCTCCGTGATGGGGATGTGTTGCGGCGCGGACGGCGGCGTGTCGCCGAACGAATAGGCCGGAATCCACACAAGCACGAGAAGCAGCAGCAACCGGGTGAGCACGCGGGTGAGGCAAGGCATGGCATCCTCCATCGCTGAGGGGCCGGTTCATTCACGAGACACGGATGAACTGATTCGACTCCTTTTCCCAGCCAATTTCGGTGTCCGGCCCGTGGCCGGTCACCACGGCTGTCGCATCGTCGAGCGTGTACAGCCGCTCGCGAATCGATTGTTCAATCGCATCAAAATCGCCGCCCCAGAGATCGGTCCGGCCGATGCTGCCGCGGAACAGCGTGTCGCCCGCCAGCACCAGTTTGTCGTCGGGTAGATGAAAACTCATCGAGCCCGGCGTATGTCCGGGCGTATGCAGCGCCACCAGAGACAACTGCCCGATCGCCAGCCGTTCTCCATCCCGGAGCCAATATTCGGGCAGCGGCGCCGGAACGTACGCGGTCCCGAACAACCGGCATTGCATTTCCAGATTTTTCCACAACTCGAGGTCGTCCTGGTGCAAACACAGCACGGCACCGGTCGCTTTTTTCAATTCGCCGGCGGCGAGGAAGTGGTCGAAATGGGCGTGCGTATGCACGATGTGCGTGATCGTCAATCCGAGTTGCTGCGCGTCCCGGAGAATGCGCTCCGGCGATCCGCCCGGATCCACAACGACCGCCTGTTTCGTGACCGGATCGCCGATGATGGAGCAATTGCAGCCGAGCGGGGGGACGGAAAATGTTTTCCGGATCGGAACGGGCATGGGCCATGCTACCGTTCGGCCCGTTCAGGGCGCAAGCGGCACATCCTCCGGTTCGCCGTCCTCGCCGATCGTCCAGAGCACATCGGTATCGACCAGCAGCCAGTCGCGGCCCTTCCGCCGGAACCACACCAGCAATCCCGCCCCGTCGCCGTCGGGCCGGTTCTGTTCGACATACAGCACCGCCTGGTCGTTACGGAGCGTGCGCCCGACGCGTGAAAACGCCAGGCGTTCGACCACCGGCGCTCCCTGGGCCGGCACTGCACGGCCGGTGCTAGCCGGATAAGCCAGCGAGACTTCCGGCTCTCCTAAACCATGGCCGGAGACCAGGCGATAGCGCACTCCGAACTGAAATCGCGCTTCGAGGCGCGCCGGTTCCTGGTTGACGGACACAAAATCCCGCACTAACTCCGGCGGCAGCGTCCCGTCGAACGCTTCCAGCTCGCGAAGTACCGCCGCCGTGAGCGGGCCGTCCTGCTGCGGAGAAAGTTGCGTCGTCGTCATCCGTTCGATCACGACGAGGGTCGTCTCGGACGTCAGAAATTTACTGATGATCACTTGATCGAAAAACGGATAGTCCTCAACAGGCACTGGAGTAACCGTCGCATCAGCCGCGAGGACAGCAGACGGCCATGCAATCAGCACAACGACAGCGAGCAGCGAGCGCATCGCGTGAGCATACTCGGTGGCACCGCTCATGGACAAGCCGGGGCGAAAGCAGGGATAATCGACCACCACCGGAACGCGACCGATCTGATGTCGTCTCGATTGCCCCTCTTTATCCTCTGCGCCCTGCTCACCGGCATCGGCGCCCCGTCCGCGATGGCCGGCTCGAAACCGGCGCCGGACCTGGCTCGCCACCTGACGGCGATCGCCGCACTGGCCAAAACCTCACCCGCATTGCCGATACCGGCCGGACCATTTCTCATCGGCAGCAAACGGGTGGACAACGATCCCTACGGACTTTGGACACAGTTTGACGACACCGAGTTGCCCCAGCAGCGGGTCTGGCTCGACGCCTACGAAATCGACCGCGACGAAGTCAGCCTGGCCGAATATCTGGCCTTCCTATACACACCCACCGCGTTTCCTCCGGATGAGCTGCAAAAACTGATCTGGCACGTCATCACCGTCCATTCCGTCTCCGACGAAACGCTGGCCCGCTGGCCGGCCCTGTACGTCACCTGGCCGGAAGCCGACGCCTTCTGCCGGTCGCACCGCAGCCGGCTGCCGACGGAGGCGGAATGGGAGAAAGCGGCGCGCGGCGCGGACGGCGCGCTGTTCCCCTGGGGCGAGACGGCGCCGGAATCCCGGCTGGCCATGTTCGGCCAGCACCACGTCCACGAAATTCCCATTCTCGCGGCCGTCGACTCGCACCAGGACGGCCGGAGTCCCTACGGCCTGCACCACATGGCGGGCAACGTGGCCGAATGGGTGCAGGACTGGTTCGGATTCGATTACTACGCGTACATGCCGGAGAAAAACCCGCAGGGGCCCGCCAGCGGCCGTTACCGGGGTGTGCGCGGCGGATCCTGGAAAAGCATGCCGATCATGCTCCGAACGGCAACCCGCAGCGGATCGGAACCGGAGAAGCGGTCGGCCACCGTCGGCTTTCGCTGTGCGCGGTCAAGCGCACGACCCCATCCATAATCGATGACGGGCGTTTCAGCCGCCGAATTGCTTGGCCGCCGTCAGACTGCATGCTAGCATCATGAAGGAATGGCTCCCACCCACATCATCGTGATCGCTATCACTGCCGCCGTGCTGACGCTGGCCGGCTGCGCGACATCGTCACCCGACCGTCCACGCCCCCAACCCTCGACAGCCCGGCCGTGTTGCAAGCTGGACGATGCGCCGACGACGCGCGCCGCCGTCGTCCGGTCGGCGAGCCGGCTGGTCGGCGCCGAGGCCGTCGAAATCAACGGCCGCCGGATCGTGGAAGATTGCGCCGGGGTCGCCCGCGCGATCTACCTGGAACAGGGCATCGACCTCTACACCGGCGCGGGCAGCGAGACCAAAATGACCGGCGTCCGCCTCATCTATGCCCACATGCGCACCCACGGCACCGTCCATCACGGACCGATTCCGCACCCCGGCGATCTCGTCTTTTTCGACAATACCTGGGATCAGAACGGCGACGGGAAATTGAACGACCCGCTGACTCACATCGGCATCGTGGAGCGCATCGAGCCGGACGGCACCGTGGTCTTCATCAGCCGCGTGTCCGATGCCATCGAACGGTACCGCATGAACCTGAGCCTGCCGCACGTCCATAAGACAGCCGAAGGCCGCATCCTCAACGACTATCTCCGCCGCAAGCGAACCGCCGATCCGGAGGAAACCGGCCGTCTGACCGGTGAACTGTTTGCCTTTTTCGGAACCCGGCTCACCCAGTAGCCGGACACCGCCCCTTCCAACCTGCACAATTTCTCCGCCGCGCTATACTTCGGTTCAGACACAGCGCGCCCGCATGATGCACGGCGGCGCGTCGGCAAATCGTCACCGGCCAGGGAGGCCACGATGGCGAAAACCTCACCCTATTGCAGTGAGTGCTACAACAAAGTGGGCCGGACGCAAGACGCGGCGGTGAAAGCGGCCGAGCAGGAGGGCAAGGTTCCCATGACCACTCAGGGAACCTGTTCCAAATGCAGCCAGGCCACCATCGTGGTCTATTACGAATAGCGTCCGTCACGCACTGGAAGCTCGGCGTACCGGGGAGTAGACTGTCGGTGTGAGTCCACAACCACCGGCGCTGCGTGTTGTACTGATCATTCTCGTAACGGGATGGGTCTGGCTGGCCATGACCGGCATTGGTATGGCCGAGACCGGCAGAATGACGCATCTCGGTGAGGACACGAGCATAACCCCGGGTGCGCACGGAAATCCGGCACCGGTCGCTCCATCGGCGCCATCCGCACCGGTTTCTCAGGGAAACAGCACATCCGGCGCGCTCACGCCCTTCGGCACGCCGGTTCCGCCGAATCACCTGACGCCCGCCCCGACGCTCCCCATGAATCCCAACCGGCCGCTCAGCCCCCAACAACCGGTAGCGCCGCCACCGGCTTCGCCCCCACAAGGCTTCGGGTTTTCAGGCGGAGGCGGCCGTTTCGGGCGCTAGCGCCGGACATCTTTGATGGCCCCCTACAGGAGCGCCGCGATGCAGCCGATAGAGCAACTATTGGACGGAACGTTCGCAGAAAAAACCGGCGCGCCTG
>OMJK01000224.1 GCA_900299325.1 Nitrospiraceae bacterium
TCGGGAAAAATGCAGACGAGTTCTCCGTTGTCGAGCGCGTGCCCGGCCTCGCGGAGCGCACGCAGAATCATGCGCGGGCTGCCTTGCGACGAAATGGGAATGACGCCCAGCGCCCGCATGAACGGTTTGACCAGCGGCTGATCGGCATATTGGGCATCTACGACAAAGCGCACCGGCCGATCCAGGCTGGCGATGAGCAGAAACCCGTCGATGAACGAGACGTGGTTCGGCACGAGCAACGCGCCGCCGGTTTGCGGGACATGGTGCTGATTCACAATTCGCAAGCGGTAGACGGTGTTGGTTGCGATAACGAGGACGAGCCGGAGGAACGCATCGGGCAGGAGCCACAGGGCCCACAGCGTGCCGCCCAGCGTGAAGCCGGCGGTGGCGAGAAAAATGCCGGTAGTCGAGAGGCCGACGTTCGCCAGCACACCGCCGGCCAGTGAGCCGAACAGAATGCCGGTGAAGACGCAGGTGTTCGAGAAGGAAATGACGGCGCCGCGACGGTCTGGCGGCGACTTCCATTGGAGGATGGCGTTGAGCGGGACGAAGATGAAAGCGCTGGCGATGCCGAGGACGCCCATGATGATGAACGTGCCGGTCAGGCGCGGCGTGAACAGTCCGAGCAGGGCCAGCGCGAGAAACACGCCGGTGGCGCCGAGCGGAATCAGGCCGTATTCGACGCGGTTGTTCGACAGCCGGCTGACGCACACGGCGCCGAGGCCGATGCCGACCGACAGGAGCGTCAACGGCAGTCCCGACATCGCGTTGGAGAGGCCGAGCACCGCCTTCGCGTAGACGAGGACGTTCTGGGCGAAGAGGCTCGCGATGGTCCAAAAGAAAATTTCTGCGGGGATCGCCAGCCGCAGCAGCCGCTCCGTCCGAATCGCGGACCAGGCGCCGCGGACCGTCGCGCCGATCCCGCCGCCGGAACGCGCCGGCGGGACATGCGGGATGGCGAAGCTTGCCGAAAAGCCGACCAGGGAGAGCAGCGTCAAGCCGAATGGTGCGAGCCAGGGCGAGACCCCTGCGCTTTGCAAGAGGAAGCCGCCGGCTGCTGTGCCGGTGAGGATGGCCGTGAAGGTCCAGAGTTCCAGGAGTCCGTTACCGGCGGCGAGCCGCTCATGGGGAATCAACTCGGGCAGAATGCCGTACTTCGACGGGCTGAAGAGCGCGCTGTGTACGCCCATGCCGCTCAGCACGATCAACGGCAGGGTACCGCCGGCAGGGTTCAGCCATAGCGCCACCGTGCCGGCGCTCATGAGCAGGATTTCGACGACCTTGATGGCGATGATGACTGTGCGCTTGCTCAACCGGTCGGCCAGCGTGCCGCCGATCAACGAAAACGCCACGAGCGGCAGCGTGAAGGCGACGAACGCGAGGGTCGTCTGCGTCTGCGCCGCCGCTTCCAGGTCCGGCCCCGGCGCCAACTGCGACGCGACCTGGCCGATCGCCAGCAGGGCGACCATCAACTTCCAGGCGTTGTCGTTGAACGCGCCGCAGAACTGGGCGACCAGCAGGCCGCGCAGCGGATGTGGATGACGGGAGGACGGATTCATCATGAACAGGATTGTGCTCGCGTCACTATGGAGGAAGTCGAATCAAAGGTCAAAGCATGCCATTTTATCGTTTTTCTTTGGGGAAAATCCCGAAGCACGATATACCAAAAGAACGTATCGAAGAACCATGGCTTAAGAATCACCGTACCGAGACCGAAAGTACCGGTGAGTGCAGGAGGGACGGTTCCCTCCGACAGCGCAGCGAACGGGAGGTCGGCCTCAACCTCGAAACGGTTGAGCAACCCCCTTCCCCTTTCCAGGGAAGCTGCCATGGGTGCTACGCGACGCATTCAGATGCTGGTCCTTGCACTGGCGCTGATCGCGGGGTTAGCCGAGAGAGCCCCGGCGGCGACGTTACCGCCGGAGCCGAGCGACTAGTACCTCGTCGACGAAGAGGTCAACATCGTCGCCGGGCTCTATCTGAGAGCCTACTCGCTGGCCCGCGACGGCATCGTGGACTTCCGGACCGCCCGCCAGATCCTCCGCTCCGAGTTCAACGAATATTGGAACACTGTTGTCGAGACCCAAGCCCACCCGCTCTTCTACTGGTATGACGCCGACCATACGGGCGCGTTTGAAATGTGGATAGACCGGAACGTCGAAGGCTGCACGTGCGATATCGTTCCGTATCAGGCGGTGAGCGAGTAACCCTTCCTGTTCGGCTCACTCTATTACGCTAGGGCGTATCCTTCGGAGTGATCGGCAGTCCTTCCAATTCCATAATCCGCAGGGCGTTGGTGGTGGGGCAGGGGCCTGGACGGAGCCTGTAGTCGAACTGCAAGGCGCCGGCGCTGACGGTCTCCTGGAAATGCGCGTTGGTCAGCGAGGGTACGGCACGCTCCAGGTCTGTTAGTTCCAGATCGTGTGTGCTGACGAGGCCGAAGCCGTTGCCGGATGCAAGGGAGGTAATGTAGGCACGGCTGCCGATCAGGCGCTCGCGGTTGTTGGTGCCTTTGAAAATCTCGTCGATCAGGTAGAGCACCGGCGGGGCCGCGCGGTCGTGCGTGGCGTCGAGGATCGATTTGAGCCGCTTGACCTCCGCGTAGAAAAACGACAGCCCTGCCTCCAGCGAATCCTCCACGCGGATGCAGCAGGCCGGACGGCACCAGGTCCACTCGAACTGCGCGGCGCAGACCGGCGCGCCCGCCTGGGCGAGACAGACGTTGATCCCCAGCGTTCGCAGGAACGTGCTTTTGCCGGACATGTTCGAGCCGGTAATGAGTTGCAGCGAGCCGATGCCGCGCAGTGTGACGTCGTTCGTCACGCGCCGGGTCTGCGGGAGCAGGGGGTGGCCCAGTTTCTGTGCAGTGATGCCGGCACCGGTTTCATTGCCCGAGGACGCCGCGGACCGCGGCGTCGCCCAGGCGTACGACGGATGCAGCGCGGCAAACGTGGCCAGCGCCGAGGCGGCTTCGACTTCCGCCAACCGGTCGAGCCAGAGGGGAAGCAGCGTACCGGCGCGGGCTTGAATCTGTTGGAGCCGGCGCGCGAACCAGAGATCCCACGGACAGAACGCGTTCACCACCAGGTGGGCCAGCGGATGCGCTTTGATGCTGATCGCATGCAGGATGCGGGCGGCCTGCCGCACGAGACGGGGCGGGTTGACGTGCATCGAGAGCAGCGGCGCCCAGGTTGTTGCAAGCGCGGTGCTACGGCGACGAGCATACCGTTCGACGAATGCCAGCACCGCCCCCAATTTCTCCAATTCATGATGCACACCCACGGCATGTTCCAGTAATTCTTCGCCCTGATCCGTCCAGAGATAGATCAAGACATAGGCCGTAAAGGACCACAGCCAGTAATCGGGGAGTTGGCCGGCTAATGAACCGATGCCGAGGCCGATGGTGGCGGCGGCCAGGAGCGCTTGCATCGTCAGGATCAAAGCCAAACGTGGAAAGCCGACCGGATGGTGCAGCACGGCCTCCAGCCGTTGGCCGTCGATTTCCTGTTCGCCGATGAGGCGCGCTTCCAGCGTCAGGCGATCGCGCAAGAGCGATTGCCGGCTGAGTTCGCGGATCAACCGCCGCCGCTGTTCCCAGTCGGAGGGATCCGGTGGTTGTGTGAGCAGCCAGTGCGTGAGCCGCGCGTGTCCATTGGTCGATACGGTCGTGTTGAGGAGATGCAGGAGCGAGTGGGGGCCGACGAGATCCAGATCGTCGGCATAGGGATGCTGGGCCGGCGCCGCTGCGGGCCGTAGGGGAATCGCCTCCCAGTCCAGATCCAGCCGGGCCTGGTGCGTGCGCTTGAGCTGTTGCCAGAGCCGAAGGCGATGAATCCGCTGTTCGAGCCTGTTATGATACGCCGCGACGATGAGAAAGAGGCCGGCGACGATCGCCAGCGACCAGTTGCCGGCGCGATACTGAGCGGTTTTATAGAGCGCGATTGTGCCGATAAGGCCGGCGACAAAAATCGCCAGCCGCCACCGCGTGAACATGGAACTGGCATGCTGGCCTCGTGCGATGAGTCGGTCGAGCCGTGCGGTCACGCGTGCGAGCGATCGGGCATTCGAACGGTCGAACATATCGAATGCGACCATACTGGGAAGGCCGTGATGCCGTCAACATTCGGGTCGGGTAATGACTGCTGACTGGATCGATGTGGCGATCGCCTCGACGGTCGATGCCGGCGAGCTGATGGGATTGCTGGGGGATGCCACCGTTCAGGGCGCGTGGCAGGACGAGTCGGTCATCCATCTCTATTGGCCCGAACACGGCTGGTCGCCGGATCATCTACGGCAGATCGAAGCGGCGCTCCGGCAACTTGGTCGGGATAGCGTTATGCCGGCTATCCATGTCCAGTCGATTCCGCATCGGGACTGGAATCGGGTGTGGGCCGATTCGGTGAAGCCGCTTCGGGTCGGCCGGCGGCTGGTGATCCGGCCGAGTTGGGAAGCGGTCGTGTTGCAGCCGGGCGAACTTGAAATCGTGCTCGATCCCAAACAGGCGTTCGGCACCGGACATCATGCAACGACCCGGATGCTGTTGGAGTGGCTGGAAGATCTGATTCAAGGCGGGGAGACGGTGCTGGATGTCGGCACCGGCAGCGGGGTGCTGGCGATGGCGGCGCTCCGGCTCGGTGCCGCACAGGCATTGGGAATCGACCACGATCCGGTCGCCATTGACTGCGCGCAAGAGTATGCGCGGGCCAACGGATTCGGTGCCGAACTGGCGCTCCGGTGCGAGGCGCTCGCAGCGGAGCGGGTCTACGATCTGGTACTGGCGAATTTGGATCGGCAGACGCTGCGCACGCTCGCTGACGCGCTGGCAGGATGTACGGGGAGCAGGTTGTTGGTATCCGGCCTCTTGCTGGATCAACGGGAGGAGATCGTAGCGGCGTTTGCGGCTGCCGGTTTGTACCCCGGCCGGCAGCGGGACGGAGATGGCTGGCTGGCGATGGAATTCACCCGTGCGCAATCATGCGAAGGAGCGACAGAATGAGCCGTTCAGGCCGGCCGTCCTATCCGCACGTGCATCAAATCAGTGTGTCCGACGGCGGGGTGCCGAAGCGGCCGGTGTTTGAAGCTGTGGTGACCAAGCACGGACTCGAAGGCGATCGACAGCGAAATTTGAAGGTGCACGGAGGACCGGACCGCGCGTTGTGTCTGTATTCGTGGGAACTCATCGAGCGGTTGCAGGACGAAGGACATTCGATCGATGCGGGATCGTCCGGAGAAAATCTGACGCTCGCCGGGCTCGATTGGGAAACCGTGACGCCGGGGACGACGCTTTCGGTTGGTCCGGAGGTGCGGCTGGAAATCGTGAGCTATTGCGCGCCGTGTGAGTTGAACGGGCAGTGGTTTCGTGACGGAGAGTTTTCCCGGATCTCGCAAAAGAAAAATCCTGGTTGGAGCCGGGTATATGCGCGAGTGTTGGCGGAAGGAATCGTTCGGCCGGGAGACGAAGTTAAGATGATGCAAGCATAGACTAAGGTTGCGGCTGAAGAGTTCCGCTCGAACTTAGACTCAGCCTTCTTGAAGGTGTGTCAATGGACCGTACTCTCGAACCGGAATTGATGGACGATCCGGAGCAGGCCCGCGCCTATGCAGAGGCGGACTTTTCGGCGGAGAACCAGGGCTTCATCGACCGGTTTCGCGAGTACTTCCCGGATTTTTCCGGAGGCCGGGTATTGGACATCGGCTGCGGGCCGGCCGATATTCTGATCCGTTTTGCGCGCGCCTATCCGGCCTGTTCCGTGATCGGGGTCGATGCGTCGGCGCCGATGATTCGCTTGGGTGAGCAGGCGGTGACACAGGCCGGGTTGGCCGATCGGATTACGCTACAGTGCGAGCGGTTTGAGGCTGTGGCCGGCGCCAACGTCTTCGATGCGGCGATGTCGAACAGCCTGCTGCACCATCTGCCCAATCCGCTCCAGTTCTGGAATAAGCTGCGGCAGCTGGTGAAGCCCGGTTCGCCGGTGCTGGTGATGGATTTGCTGCGGCCGGAGACTCCGGAGGAGGCGCAGGCCATCGTGGACCGGTATGCGGCCGGCGCGCCGGCGATCCTGCGGCGCGATTTTTACCACTCGCTTCTGGCGGCGTTCACCGAGGACGAAGTGACGACGCAGCTAGCCCGCATGAACCTGACCCGCCTACTCATCGATGTGATCGACGACCGGCACTGGGTCGTCGGAGGAATTGTGCATTGAATCGACGACGCATGTGCTTGCTCAGTGCCGTGTGCCTGCTGATCGCCGTGTCGCCGTTGTCTGCCCAGCTCGATCGTTTGCGGAAACAGAAACCCCTCGATCTCTCTTCTGTCCCAGACACACCGATGACGCTCGTGTCCGCAGGAACCTTTCTCATGGGCTTCGATGGGACGCAGGCGCTGGAGGACGAACGGCCGGCCCATCGGGTGTGGCTCGATGCGTTTGTCATGGATGTCTACGAAGTCACGACGGCGCAGTATGCGGGCTTTCTCTCGGCGACGAACCGGGCGGCGCCCTGGCAGTGGGAATCGGTGCAGCAGGCGCAACATGCCGATCGGCCTGTGATCGGCGTCGATTGGCACGATGCCGAGGCCTATTGCCGGTGGAAAGGGAAGCGGTTGCCGACGGAGGCGGAATGGGAAAAGGCCGCGCGCGGCACGGATGGCCGGCTGTATCCGTGGGGGAATCAAACGCCGACGAAAGAGCTGGCGAATTTTGCGCTCGGAGCCCGGTTCAGCTACAGCCAGGTGCTGATGCCGGTGCATTCGTATGAGCGGGGCAAGAGTCCCTCCGGGGTCCATCAGATGGCCGGCAACGTCTACGAGTGGGTGCAGGATTGGTACGGGTCGAATTATTATGATGTGTCGCCCGAGCGAAATCCGCCCGGGCCCGACCAGGGGCAGTTCAAAGTCCTGCGCGGCGGGTCGTGGTCGGATCTGCCCAAGTACCTGCTCACCTATGGGCGCTTCAAGCTGCCGCCGGATACCCGCAATAGCTACACTGGCTTTCGGTGCGCGGCTCATGCCGATTCATCAGGTCCCTCCTAACCGGTTGAATCTCCTCGAGACACCTCCGTTCTCTTCCAGGTAGTGACCCGCTCGGTGTTGGATGGCAATGACTCAAGCCGACGCCGGTTTCTTCCGATAATCCTTCGTAATCAGAGGTATGGCAGCCGGTGGGAGGGGTGAGGTGTGCGGTCGTTCGGCCCCCATCTCATCATTCGATCACGCAGGATGCGGACACGCCGACAGAGTCGGATGCGTGGCCACAGGGAGGACATCGCGATATGGCGCGAGCGAAGATTCTGATCATTGACGACAGCGCCGATACCCGCCTACTGCTCGGTGCCCGGCTGAAGACGGCGAACCACATCCCGGTGTTTGCCGCCGATGCCTACCAGGCA
>OMJK01000225.1 GCA_900299325.1 Nitrospiraceae bacterium
TACGACGTGGGGATCGCCGAACAACATGCCGTGACCTTTGCGGCCGGCCTGGCGGCCCAGGGATTGAAGCCGGTGGTGGCGATGTACTCGACGTTCTTGCAACGCGCATACGATCAGGTTGTGCATGACGTGGCCACGCAAAATCTCCCGGTTGCGTTCTGCATCGACCGGGGCGGATTAGTCGCGGAAGACGGGACGACGCACCATGGCGCGTTCGATTATGCCTATCTCCGCCATGTGCCGAACATGGTCGTGATGGCGCCGAAAGACGAAAACGAACTGCAACACATGCTCAAGACCTGTCTGAACCACAGCGGTCCGGCGGCCGTGCGGTATCCGCGTGGCGTGAGCCTCGGCGTGAAGATGGACGACACCATCAAGGCGTTGCCGGTCGGCAAGGGCGAACTGTTGCGCGAAGGCACCGACGTGGCCATTATGGCGATCGGTGTCACGGTGTGGCAGGCGGTGAAGGCAGCGGAGAAGCTGCAGGAAGAAGGAATTTCCGCGGCCGTTGTGAATGCGCGCTTTGTGAAGCCACTGGACCGGGACCTGATCGTGGATGTTGCCAAGCGCGTCCGGTACGTGGTCACGATCGAAGAAGGCGGCAAGATGGGCGGCTTTGGATCGGCCGTGCTGGAAGCGCTATCGGAAGCCGGCGTGCACAACGTGGCGACCAAGGTGCTGGGACTTCCCGATTGGTATATCGAGCAGGGCCCGCAGGATCTCTTGCGTGAGCGGTACGGATTGACCGCCGAAGGCATCTACACCAGCGTGAAGGAATTGATCGGCGCAGAAGAAGCTGCGGGGTCGAAGAACGAGCGGGCCTACTCGGCGATCGTCGGTCATCCGCACGGAGACGAGCAGGGCAGCTAAGAAACGTAACGCGTGATGCGTTACGCGGATGTAGATCGATGCACATCACAAGGCGGAAAACGCGGCAGATCGCGGTCGGCACGGTGAAGATCGGCGGTGATGCGCCGGTCTCCGTTCAGTCGATGTGTTCGACCGATACGCGCGACGTCAAGGCGACAGTCGAGCAGATCCGCCAGCTCGAAGAAGTCGGCTGCGAACTCATTCGCGTGGCCGTGCCGGATGACGAAGCGGCTGCGGCCCTCCCAAAGATCAAAGCCGCGATGACCGTGCCGCTGATCGCGGACATCCACTTCGACCATCGCCTTGCCCTGAAAGCCGCCGAGACCGTCGACTGCGTCCGCATCAACCCCGGCAACATCGGCGCCTGGTGGAAAGTCGAAGAAGTCATCAAGGCGGTCAACGATCACGGCATTCCGATCCGTGTCGGGGTGAACGGCGGATCGCTCGAGCGGCATTTGCTCGATAAATACGGATGGCCTTCGCCGGAAGCGCTTGCCGAGTCGGCGCTGAACGCGGTGCATGCGCTGGAAGACGTCGGCTTCACCAACATGAAGGTGTCGCTCAAGGCGTCCGACGTGCACCACGCCATCGATGCCTACTGGTTGTTCGCCCAGCAATCCAACTATCCACTGCACATCGGCATCACGGAAGCGGGCACGGCTATGACTGGCGCCGTGAAATCGGCGATGGGGTTGGGCTTTCTGTTGTCACAGGGGGTCGGCGATACGCTGCGCGTGTCGTTGGCAGCCGATCCGGTCGAAGAAGTAAAAGTCGGCTACGAAATTCTCAAATCGCTCGAGTTGCGCCATCGTGGCATCAACGTCATCGCCTGTCCGACCTGCGGCCGCGTCGAGATTGATGTCGTTCGCATGGCCAACGAACTGGAGAAGAAGCTGGGCCACATCAAGACGCCATTGAATGTCTCGGTGCTCGGTTGCGTGGTGAACGGGATCGGTGAGGGGAAGGAAGCGGACATCGGGATCGCCGGCGGCGAAGGCAAGGGTATCCTTTTCAAAAAGGGCAAGCTTGTTCGCAAGGTGCCGATGGATCAACTCATGGATACGCTGATTCACGAAGTGGAAATTCTCGCCAAGGAAAAAGAAGCGGAAGGCAACGGCGCGGCCGTCGCCCATTCGAACGAAGGCTGGGAATTGCTGCCGTCGTCAGACCAGTCGCCCACGCTCGGCAAAGAAATTCCCGTCCTCTCCAACAAGCACTAGTTCTTTTTCTTTCCTCGCGCCCCTAGCCTAGTGCTCCTTGCCCAGCTTATAATGCCCACCTTCGCGAGGCGCCGTACCCAAGTGGTAAGGGAGCAGTCTGCAAAACTGCGATGCAGCGGTTCGAACCCGCTCGGCGCCTCCATACCCTGCTTGCCCCGACCGCGAGCCTATTTTGAGTTGTATCGTCATTGAGGCGAGCGGATAGACACCTCAAGTGGTTTGAGCGGCTTTCAGGCGAAGCCTCTCTTCATGGCGCCACCGGATAAGCACCTCCAGTATGTTCAGTTTGCCGGTTCTCCTGAAAATTGACGTGACCCATAGCGGGTGTTAGAATCCCAGAATTCTTGAGCCTCACGTTCGGCTGCCGATGTAGCCGCTCGATATAAACGAATTCGCCGCACAAAGCAGTTTGGAAGGAGAGCGGAATGGCCGTTCCGGTTTCTCAAATGTATGCCGTGGCGAGCTATGTGATTTCCCAGAAACTGAAGGGGAACACACGGTATCCACTGGTCTTGATGTTGGAGCCCTTGTTCCGCTGCAATCTGGCCTGTGCCGGCTGCGGAAAAATCCAATACCCCGACCATATTCTCGACAAGCGCCTGACTCCGGAGCAGTGCTGGGCGGCCGCTGAGGACTGCGGTGCGCCGATCGTGGCGGTGCCGGGCGGTGAGCCGTTGATTCATCCGGAAATCGGTCGTATCGTCGAAGGCCTCGTGGCGCAGAAGCGCTACATCTATGTCTGCACCAACGCCATCCTGCTGGAGCGCAAGCTCAAAGAATTTAAGCCGTCCAAGTATCTGACGTTCAGTGTCCATATGGATGGATTGAAGAACGAGCACGACTTGGCCGTTTGCCGGGATGGTGTCTATGAAGTTGCCGTGAAAGCCATCAAGGAAGCGTTGCGGCTCGGCCATCGGGTCACGACGAACACGACACTCTTCGACGATGCGAATCCGGACCGGGTGCGGAAGTTCTTCGACGAAATGATGGATCTCGGCGTCGAAGGGATGATGATTTCGCCGGGCTACAGCTACCAGAAGGCGCCGGACCAGCAGCATTTCTTGAAGAAGGCCCGGACGCGGGAACTCTTCTCGAAGATCCTCAGCCGCCCGAAGGCGCGGTGGAAGTTCAATCAGTCGCCGCTGTTCCTGGATTTCCTGATGGGGAAGAAAGAGTATCACTGCACGCCGTGGGGCAATCCCACGTACAACGTGTTCGGCTGGCAGAAGCCCTGCTACTTGCTGCAGGAGGGCTATGCGAAAACCTTCCGCGAGCTGCTCGAAACGACGGAATGGCAGGAGTACGGCACGAGCAAGAACGAGAAGTGCGCCGAGTGCATGGTCCACTGCGGCTATGAAGCGTCGGCGGTGAGCGATACGTTCGGGACGGTCTCGGGCTTCGCGCGTACCGCGAAGCTGACACTCCTGCCGACTTCGCGCTAACGCACCGGGTGCTTTCCCCAATCATGACTGACACGAAGAATCACACGGTCAGCAGCGGGTCGCTGGAAGGGAGAGTGTTTACCCCTGCGACACCCGCTGAACTGGCGGAAGCGGTCGATCTGGCCTTCGATTACCGGGGCGACGTGACGCTGACCCTGCGGTCGGGCGAGTTGCTTGCAGGGTATATCTTCAATCGGGAGGCGAATGCAGCCAAGCCCTGCATCGAAATCTTCCCTGCCGGCAATCCCGTTCCTCGGACAATTCCCTATTCCACCATCCTGTCGATCGCCTTTACCGGCGAAGACACCGCCAGTGGAAAGTCCTGGGAGGCGTGGGTGAACAAGAAAGAGTCCGAGCGCCGCGCCGA
>OMJK01000226.1 GCA_900299325.1 Nitrospiraceae bacterium
CACGCAACCGGCAAAACCAGGAAGACCCATTTCACCGTTGAGACCAAAGGCGGCCTCGTCACGATCGACCTGCACATCGACCGGCATGGCGATGCCGCCGCAGCCACCGTCGAGATGGGCCGGGCGACCTTCAAGCCGGCTGCGCTGCCCTGCACGCTCGCGGTCGAGGAACTGATCCGGCAACCGATCGATGCGGCTGGCCGCTCGCTGACCTTCAGCGGCGTGAGCGTCGGCAATCCACACTGCGTGGTGTTCAAGCCGGCGGGAGAATCCTGGTCCCGCGAAGATTTGCTGGCGCTGGGCCCCGCCCTGGAAAACCATGCGCTCTTTCCAAAACGGACCAACGTGCAACTCGCCGTACCGACCGGACCGAACGAGATCTTCATTCTGATCTGGGAGCGGGGCGCAGGCGAAACGCAGGCGTCCGGCTCGTCGTCGTGCGCCGCCGCGAGCGCCGCGGTCCGGCTCGGACTCGTGCAGAGTCCGGTGACGGTGAAAATGCCGGGCGGGACTTTGCGCATCGACGTGGACCCGGACTTCAGCCTCACGATGAAAGGCCCGGTCGCGGAAGTCGCGCGCGGCACACTCAGCCCGTCGTTCGTGCGCTCCCTGAAGTAGCCCAGACCTCGTAGCCCGCCTTGCCCGATCAATCCATGCGCCGTAGAATGGCGCCATGGCCCCCGTTGCATCGGCTGATCTCCAATCCAAGCTCGACCATCTCCCCGAACAGCCGGGCGTCTATCTGTTCAAAAACCAGCAGGGCGAGATTCTCTACATCGGCAAGGCTGCGGTGCTGGCCGACCGGGTCCGGTCCTATTTCCAGAAAGGAACCGACCACAGTCCGAAAACGGCACTGCTGGTCCGCCAGGTGGCCGATCTCGAAACCATGGTCACCCGGTCCGAGTTGGAAGCGCTCGTCCTCGAGAGCAACCTGGTCAAACGCCACCGGCCCCGCTTCAACGTCGTGTTGCGCGACGACAAACAGTATCCGTACGTCCGCCTGCCCATCAAAGACGACTTTCCCCGTCTCTCGATCGTGCGGCGCGTGCAGAAGGACGGCGCGCTCTATTACGGGCCCTATACGCCCGTCAACGCGCTGCGCGAAACATTGAAAGTCATCAAGCAGGCCTTCCCCCTGGCGACCTGCACCATCGACATCGACGGCACCGCCGACCGGGCCTGCATCGAATTCGAAATCAAGCGGTGCATGGCGCCCTGCACCGGCAACCAGACCAAGGCGGAGTACCACCAGATCGTCAGGCAGGTCCGCCAGTTTCTGGAGGGGCGGGACCATGAGTTGGTGGAGGACCTCCGCGCCCGAATGACCGAGGCAGCCGACCGGGAGCAGTTCGAGGAGGCCGCGCGGCTCCGCGATCGCCTCTTCAAGATCGAGCGGATGCTGGAAAAGCAGCGCGTCACACAGACCACCGCGGCCGACCAGGACGTCATCGGTCTCGCGCGCCAGGGCACGGCGGTCGATCTGCAGCTGCTCTTCGTGCGCGGCGGGCTGCTGATCGGGCGCAAAGATTTCTTCTGGCCCCAATCGGCCGACGCCGACGACGCCGAGCTCGTGCAGGCCGTCATTGAACAGTTCTACAACAAAGACGGCCAGCCGCCGCGCGAGGTGCTGGTGCCGGCCGAACTGGATGATCCGGCGTTGATCGAGCGCTGGCTGTCGGACAAACGCGGCGAGAGCGTGCGGGTGCTCGCGCCCGAACGGGGCGCCAAGCATCAACTGGTGCAGCTGGCGGAAGAAAACGCCGCCGCCGCGGTCGCCGACCATGTGCGCAACGAAGAAACCGGCCGGCAAGCGGTCGACGAACTCACGCGGCTATTGCGGCTGGAGCGGCCGCCGCGGCGGATCGAAGGCTTCGACATTTCCAACACGATGGGCAACCAATCGGTCGCCTCGATGGTCGTGTGGGAAGAGGGACAGATGAAGAAGGCCGATTACCGGCGTTTCAAAATTCAGACGGTGGCCGGCGCCAACGACTTTGCCAGCATGCAGGAAGTGGTGACGCGGCGGTATCGGGACACGGAGAACCTGGCCCGGCCGGATCTCATTCTGATCGATGGCGGATTGGGCCAGCTCGCCGCGGCGGTGACTGCGCTGAAGGAGGCCGGCCAGCCGGATATCGCCGTCTTCGGTCTGGCCAAGGCGAAGGGCGACAAAGACGAGCGCATTTTTTTACCGGGCCGCAAGAACCCCGTCGTGCTGCGCGCGAACTCGCCGGCCACGCATTTGGTGCAACGCATCCGCGACGAAGCTCACCGCTTCGCCATCGCCTTTCACCGCAAGCTGCGGGGCCAGGCGCTTGTGGCGTCGAAGCTGGATCAGATCATCGGCGTGGGGGAAATCACACGGCGGCGTTTGCTGAAGCAGTTCGGCAGCCTCGACAAGATTGCGGCCGCCAGCGACGCCGACCTGCGCGGCGCGGGGCTCGATACCAACACCGTCGCCGAACTCCGTAAGTCGCTCCGCACCGATCAGACCCCGACCTGACCGGACAGAGCCGGATCGGCTCCCCAATCATCGTGCGTCCACCGGTCGTCGGTAAGGATATCGAAGGACCAGCGCTCGGCCTCTATCTCGACAGGTGTTTCATGCTCGTTTTCCCCTGGATTTTTCCTCTCCGCCCGCCGTATTCTGTGCCCCCTGGTCGAGACCATCCCGGACCGCCAGGGAAATCGATCGCCCCGTGAGTCGCACCCCCGGAAGGCATCGTCGATGAGCACACCGACCGACCCGACCGCCGGCTACCACAACGAACTCCAGCGATTACACCAGCGCATCGCCGAACTCGAACACGAACGGGCGGTTCGCCCCCCCGACCCGTCGGCGATGCTGCACGCAGCCGACCAGCACTATCGCCTACTGTTCGAACACACGCCGGCGATGTACTTCGCCCTGTTGCCCGACGGCACCGTCTTATCGGTCAACCAGTACGGTGCCGAATGTCTCGGCTACGATCCGAGCGAACTCGTCGGACGATCGGTCCTGACCGTCTTCGACCGGGCCGACCATTCGACCGTGTTGAGCCAGCTGGCCACCTGCGGCGCCAATCCCTCCCGGTTGTTCGAATGGGAAATCGGCAAAATCCGGAAAGACGGCAGCTCGCTGTGGGTCAGAGAGCGGGCGCAGACCGTTTCCGACGGCACGGGACGCATGATGATCCTGATCGTCTGCGAAGACATCACCGCCGAACGGCAGGCCGACCAATCGCGGCGCGAGGCGGAAGCGGCGGTACGCGAGATGAACGTCGCCCTGTCGCTTGCCATGCCTGGCATCGCCCGGCTGGACCTGGACGGCCGCTATCTCTCGGTGAACGACTATTACGCCGCTCAGCTGGGATATGCGGCATCGGAGCTCATCGGACAGCCCTGGCACCCCACCGTTCATCCCGATGATCAGCCGCGCGCGGAACGGGCGTACGAACGGCTGCGCCTGGTCGGCCAGGCCGAATTCGACGCGCTCGCCGTCCGGAAAGACGGAACGCATTTCCACAAACAGGTCTTCATGGTGCGCATTACCGACCAGGCCGGTGCGATGACCGGGCACCACTGCTTCATGCGCAACATCACCCGCCGCAAGCAGTCCGAGCAGGAACATCGCATGATCAAGGAGCGGCTGCAGCACTTGATCACGACCAGTCCCACCATCATTTACGCCTGCGAACCGTCCGGTAACTTCGACGCGACCTACATCAGCGACAACGTGTTCGATCAACTGGGCTATCGTCCGCAGGAGTTCATCGAGCAGGCAGGATTTTGGGCTGATCGCATTCACCCGGACGATCGCGCCCATGTGATCGCCAACATCCCGAATTTGTTTGTCCTCGGATATTGGGAATCCGACTACCGGTTCCGCCATAAGAACGGCACGTACCGGTGGATGCACGACCGGCTCCGCCTGATCCGCGACGAGGCCGGTCAGCCGGTCGAAATCGTCGGTTCCTGGATCGACGTCACCGACCAGAAAGCGGCCGAGCAGGCCATCCGGGCGCTGCAGGAGGCCGCCTCGGACCAGAGCCTTTCTCCTGATGAGCGGATCCGGACCGTGCTGAA
>OMJK01000227.1 GCA_900299325.1 Nitrospiraceae bacterium
AGCACGTCGGAGAACAACCCCTACGAGTCGGCGTTGGATTGCGGCGCCTGCGGCGGCAACGAAGGCAAGCCGAACGCCCGCGTGCTGGCGATGATGGCCAACAATCCCAAGGTCCGCGAGCGGATTGCCAAGCTCGGGATCGACATTCCCGCCGACACGCATTTTCTGGCCGGCCAGATGGATACGACGACGGACGACGTGCAGCTGTTCGATCTGGACGACGTCCCTGCAACCCACCGTGCGGACCTGGCGCGGCTCCAACAGGATTTGCAGGCGGCGGCTCGGCTCACGAACCAGGAACGGTGCAGCCGATTTCCCGATGTGCGGCAGCCGTTGCAAGGTGCGGCGGCCGCGGCGCACGTGCGTCAACGAAGCGTCGATTGGAGCCAGGTGCGGCCGGAGTGGGGACTGTCGAGTAACACCTCCTTCTTGATTGCGCGGCGGGAACTGTCGAAGGGGCTGGACCTCGGCGGGCGCGTCTTTCTGCACTCATACGATTATCGGGAAGATCCCACGAACCGCTTGCTCGAAGTGCTGCTGACCGCGCCGCAAGTCGTCGCGCAGTGGATCAACATGGAGCACTATTTTTCCGCGGTCGATAACGAAGTCTACGGGAGCGGCAGCAAGATTTATCACAACGTCGTCGGCCGGCTCGGCATCATGTCGGGGCCCTGGAGCGATCTCCGGCTGGGATTGGCCCGGCAAACGGTGATGAACGGGGACGTACCGTACCACGAGCCGATGCGGCTGCTAACCATTGTCGAAGCCCCGCGCGACCGGATCGACAGGCTGATCGAGCGGCACGAAGTGTTGCGGCACTTCTATCACAACGAGTGGGTCCATCTCATCGCGCTCGACCCGGAAGATGGAGTATGGTATCGGTATCGGCCGAGCGGGACGTGGGGCTCGCTCGCGACGTAGCATGCGTTCGGGGTGTGATTTATAGAAGGCCGGGAAAGGAGAAGCGTCGATGAGTCTCGTGTTGCATCCGATGAAGGAGATTCGCGTGATCGTGGCGGGAGAACACCGGCCGTTTGTGACCGACTTGCTCGACCGGGTCAAGGCCACCGGCTACACCATCATCGGAAACGTGTCCGGCAAGGGGCACCACGGCGTGCGCGAGGCCCACTTCATGTTCAGCGAGCAGGAGAGTCTCGAGATGATCATGACAGTGGTGCCGCAGGAAAAAGTGGAGCCGATCCTGGCGGGCCTGAGACCGCTGTTCGAGCGGCATTCCGGCGTCATGTTCGTGGCCGACGTGGCCGTCAGCCGGCAGGAATACTTCGGCAAACAGGGCTGAACAGGCCCGTCCGGACTTCGCGGCAGCCCGTCCCGCCCTTGTCTTCACGCCGGTAGTTGTCTAGAATGGCGCCTCTCGCAGGGCTCCAGGAGGCAAGCTTGAAAGGACTCCGTTTCGAACGCATCGGGAAAGGGCGCTACTACAATGTGGTCTTCCACATCGGCAGCACCTACATTCCTGTCAGCGATGAAACCATCGATGAGTTAAAGAACCAGAGCCTGCTGCCCGCCGAGCGCTTCCTCGACCTGCTTGTGGACCGTGTCGGCTATTCGTCCTACCTCAAAGATCAGATCCGCGGCGAGCTGAAGTCCACCGGCGATCCGGTGACGCAGATTACCGTGCTTCAAGGGGCTATTAGAGAGCTCTAGCCTTCCCGCGTCGAGTCCGTCCTCAATCCGGCACCTGCCCTTCCTGAAAGAGCTGATTCATGAGCGCGTTGCGGATGGCCGGGTCGCGGTAGTACTTGATCGCCTTCGAGTAGTTGTCCATCGCGCTCTGGCGCTTGCCGCGAATCGCATAAAGTTCCGCAATCCCGTGAT
Organism: Nitrospiraceae bacterium; assembly: GCA_900299325.1. Lineage (GTDB taxonomy): Bacteria > Nitrospirota > Nitrospiria > Nitrospirales > Nitrospiraceae > Nitrospira_D. The sequence continues at coordinate 1,840 of OMJK01000227.1, forward strand.
AGGCGCGCGGGTCCTCGGCATTGCACTTCAATGCGCGATTGAATAACTCCTGCGCGTCCTGCATCCGCTGTTTCCTGAGACTTAACCAGCCTAAAGCCGAATAGGCCGCGCCGAACTCGGGATTGGCGTTGAGCGCATCGCGATAGGTTTTCTCCGCCAGGTCCAGCCGCCCTTTGGTTTCGTACAGCCCGCCCAGCGCGAAGTGGACTTCCGCATCCTTCGGATTGAGCCGTAGCGCTTCTTTGTAGGCTTGAAAGGCCGGCTCCATCTTGCCCTGCTCGGCCAAGGCGCAAGCCAGATTGGCATGCGCGATGGGATCGTTCGGGTTGCGCTTGATGACTTCGCGGTACTGCGGAATGGCCATCTCTAGGCGGCCCTGCTCCTGATAGGCCACGCCGAGGTTGGTCCGCGCCGGTACATAGTCCGGCGCCAGCCGTACGGCTTCGCGATACTCCTTGATCGCCATCTCGAGGTGATCGGCCCGCTCGTGGATCTGCGCGAGGAAGTAGTGCGGGTAGGCGGACTGGGGATCCAACTGCGCCGCCTGCTTGTACGACTGCATCGATTGCTCGGACTGACCCGACTGGGCCAGGAACAACCCCATGATCAAATGAGCCAGGCTGCTGTCGTGATGGCGCGCGAGAAGTGCGTCGACCCATTCCTTTACCTGTGCGATGTCGGACTCGGCTTCAAGGCACAGGGCATGGGCTTTCCAGGCGTCGGCGAACCGGCCTTTGATGAGATAGACCACGTTCAGAGCAAAGTGCGGCCGCGGGTCCCGTGCCTCGCTCGAGCCGGAATGGCGCGCCCAGGCCAGCGCGTCCTGCTCGACGCGTTCCCAGTCCCCGCTCAACAATGCTGTTTCACATGCGGTGTGTGGCTCGCTCATGGACAGACGACGGACTATCTGGTGAGAGTGTCTTCGATGTCGGGAGACGTGGCGTGGACGTGGACCCCGAGCGCGGGATAGCGCTCGGCGAGTTTCTGCTTCATCAGCCACGCGATCGTGCGGTACGACCAGTGGCCCTTCACGCCGGAGCGCAGCTTGGCGATGTATTCGGCTTCGGCAAAATCCATTTTGAAGAGGCAGCGGACTTTGAAGCCGAACGGAATGGCGTAGAGGGCGGCCTCGGCGTTGGTTTTTTTCAATTGATCGATGTCCGCCCGCACGGCGTCCATGGCATGCCGGTATTCGCTGTCGAGTCCCGCCTGCACCAGCGGCGGCGGTACGTCGTAGCCGTGCACGGTCGTGAAGTTCTGCTGTACTTGCTGGCAGCGCCGGTGCCGGTGCATGTCGCGCCAGCCGCCGATGTCCATCAGCACGTCGAACGTGAGCGCATAGCCGCTGCGGAATTCCTTGATCAGCTCGTCGTAGGGACCGCGTTTGCCGAGCGCCACGCCGATCACGTCCTGCTTCTGCTTCTCCGACCAGTCGCGGACGACCGCGAGGATCTTTCGATAGGGCGCCTGCGACACCCGGTACAACAGCGTCGCGACGGTTTCGTCGAGCGGATCGTGCGGGTCGATCAAATCTACCGGCTCCTGAGCTTCCCAGGCCGACGGCTGATCCAGCCCCGTCCCTTTCAGCGCATCCTTGGCGAATCGGGCGAGATCGGTATAGACCGTCGCCTGGTACTCGTTGGCCTTCGCATGGCGCGCGAGCGTCGGCGCCATCGGTTCGTTGAGTCCCGCGGTCTGCCCGGAGAGTTCGCCCCAGACGTTCATCGGCGGCCGCTGGCAGGCATCCTTGAGATCGTCGCCGATCATGCGGAGCTCCGGTAGCTGCGAGGACAGCAGCCGGGTGATTTGTTTCTCCAGCGTCCGGATGCTCACAACCTGGCCGACATTGGTCTTACAGGCCAGCGGCAAGAGATAGCGCGTGACGTCGAAGGCGCGGGCAGCGATCGTCCGCTGATAGTCCCCCGGCTTCATCGACTCCGGTCGCGGCTCCCGCTCTGACAGAAATTTCACGAGCGGTTCGTGGAGCAGCCGGTAGATTTCGCCCAGGCTTCTGAGAATGCCCAGGTAGGTGCCCTCGGTCTCGCTGCCATGAATCGCGTCCGGCACGTACCAGCCGCCCGAGGCGAAGTTCTGATAGCGGCTCGACTTGGCCTGGCCGTCCCAGACCGGTTCGTCTTCGAGGCGGATGGCCGCCAGTTCGGTGATCTCTTCGAAGCAGATGATGACGTGGCCCAGATCCGCGATCGAGGCGTGGCCGTAGTCGAAATAGAACTGCTCCCAGAATTTTTCCGACGAGTGGCCGTGCACCCACTCGATGCTCTTCTCGATGGAATCCGGCGAGCGACTGTAGCGGGCCAGCGCGTAGGCGGATTTCTCCGGCGGCATCGGTGCCACGGCGATGACGCGGCGGGTCGGTCGATCACTGCTCACAGGCGTGCTCCTCCGGGCCGGACGAACGGGGGCTGCGAACTATAACGCTCCGCGTCAGACCGGCGCAAGCACGGGCGCCGCGCGTTGACTTGCCGGCGAAGGCGTCGCTATAGTCGCGACTTGCGCAGGCGCGGGGCTAGAGGCCAGGGGCTAGAGATTTTCCTTCCGCTCACCCCTTGCCTCGCAACCTCTCGCCCAGTGCGAAGCACACCATGACAATTAAGGGCATCAAGGGCGTCAAAGACCTTCTCCCGGAGGAAACCCCGCGCTGGCGGCTCATTGAAGAGACCGCGAGACGTTGGGCCGGACTCTACGGCTACCGGGAAATCCGGGTGCCGATCTTCGAGGTCACCGCCCTCTTCGCTCGCAGCATCGGCGCGTCGACGGACATTGTCGAAAAGGAGATGTACACGTTCCCGGACCGGGACGGGACGTCGCTCACCCTGCGCCCTGAAGGAACCGCCGGGACGGTCCGGGCTTATATTGAGCACAACCGCGCGGCCGATCCCTTGCCGCAGAAATATTTTTACACCGGTCCCATGTTCCGCCACGAGCGCCCGCAGGCCGGCCGCCTGCGCCAGTTCCACCAGTTCGGCGTCGAATCCTTCGGCACGGCCGATCCGAAAGCCGACGTGGAAGTCATCGCGCTGCTCTGGCGGTTCCTGAGCGATCTCCAACTGCCGGCCCTCACGCTCGAGGTCAACAATCTCGGCTATACGACCGACCGGGAAGCCTATCGCCCCACGCTCGTCGCATACCTGGCAGACAGAACTGCGGCACTGTGCGGGAACTGCCAGCGGCGTATCGAGACGAACCCGCTTCGTGTGCTGGATTGCAAGGTCCCCGAGTGCCGCACGGCGACCGAGAACGCCCCGGCCCTCGCGGACTCGCTTTCGGACAAGGCCCGCGCCTATTTTGCCTCGGTCCTGCAGGGGCTCAACGCGATCGGGATTCCCTACCGCCAGAACCATCGGCTGGTGCGGGGGCTGGATTACTATTGCTTAACCACCTTCGAGGTGACCACGACGAATCTGGGAGCTCAGAACGCAGTCGGGGCCGGCGGGCGTTACGATGGATTGGTTGAAACCCTCGGTGGTCCTCCAACGCCGGCGGTCGGTTTCGCTGTCGGGCTCGAGCGCATTGCCATGATGCTGCCCGAGGGGGCTTCTGCTTCTTCCGAAAAGAATCGCACGATCTACGTTGCCGGGTTCGGGGAGCGCGGGTCTGCGGCGGGGCTTGCGGCTCTTGAGGAACTACGACGGGCCGGGGTTATCGCCGTGTCAGATTTTCGTGCCGGCACTCTCAAGGCTCATCTGCGGCAGGCGGACCGCTTGGGGTGCGGCTTCTCGCTTATCCTGGGGGACGATGAGGCTCAAAAGGGCTCCGCCGTCCTCAGGAATATGCAGACGAAGGCGCAAATCGAAACCCTTTTATCCTCTCTGGTATCGCAAGTGAAAAACTCTCTCGCTTCGTCCTGAAGTTCCCGGTTTTTCGGGTTGACTTTCCCCTTCAAACTTCGTACGCTTCGCGCAGCTTCTCAAATTCATAACTATCTGATTGTTTAGTATAAAAACCTGTGGATTTTCGGGTTATGCGAAAGTTTGGATTTCTCCTCGCCCTTCCCCCTTCCCACGACAGCGTCACAACAGTTCACGGCCTTGCTCAAGCAGCTCTCCGACGAGGCTATGAGGTCTATTTGTACTTGATCGATGAGGGCGTCAAAAACCTTCGTGATGCCCGCTATCTCGGCCTGGCTCAGGCTGGAGCTCGCCTCTTTGTGTGTGCTTATGGCTGCCAGCAGCATCATGTGCCGACTGAGGGGATCGACCAGAAAATCTCCCTCTGCGGTCTCGTGGTTCTTTCGGGGATTATTGATTCCTGTGATCCATTCCTCTCCTTCACGTAAGCCGGTCTGTGTATGGCTAAGAGTGTCGCTGTCGTCATTCAAGAGGATCCTTGTAAGACCCACCGCCCAGTCGAGGCGTTGCGTATCGCGCTAGGCCTTGTTGCTGGTGCCCATCTCACAACGGTCGTGTTATTAGGGGAAGCGGTTCGTCTGCTCGGGGAGGATGTGGAGGATGTGGTCGATGTTGATATTTTAGAAAAGTATCTTCCCTCTATTAAACAGCTAGAAGTCCCGTTCCTGTTACCTATGAATATCAATCGACCACGCATTCAGATCGGGTTTTCAGTGAAGTATGAGAGTGAGGATGAAATCCGTCGTTTTATTCATTCCTCTGACCGGGTTCTAGTGTTTTAAGAGACAGGATAAAGGAATTGTTATGTCTGTTCTGTGTCTGATACGGACTCCTATTCCAACTCTTCCTACTGCTCTCTTTTCTAAGCAGGATGCACATCAGATCGTCATTGCTGTTGAGAGAGCCTTAGAAACTCCTTCTCCTGATTCTGCTCAGGTGATATCCGCGCCGGGAAATTCTTCACCCAATGCCGGGAACGCACTTAACTATAACCAACTCTTAGATGTCTTATGTGCGGGACATTCCGTTCTGGTCTTCTAATCCGAGTTCGAAATAGATAAGAAAGACGTCGTCGCAGTAGGGAGTAGGAGTAGAGGATAGGGATGGTGGGGATAGTGAGTAATGATAGAGGAGGAGAGGTGAGGAATGGTTGCCTCCCTGTGGATAGAGAAGGGGATTTTTTTAGGGTAGTAGTTGGATAGGATGTTGGAAACGTACGGCTTTATCCACAGCGAAAAGAACCTCGACATCAGGCCATGAGACATGGTAAGGACCAGGTGCTCGGAAGCGCAGATTTCATCCCGCGAACTCAATTCGAAGCAAGCCGGTATCCACAGATGTGCATAATCCTGTGAATAAACATAATTATTAATAAAATTAGTGGCTTATGAGTGTGAACACAGTCTGGCAGGAAGCTCTCCACTACATTCAAGCTAAGGTTCCCAAGCAGGTGTATGACACCTGGTTTACACCAGTGCACCTGGATCGGATCGAAAACTCGACCGCCCACATTGGTGTTCCCAATAAATTCTTCGGAGACTGGCTCCAAACCCACTACAAATCTCTCCTGGCCGAGGCTGTCTCAACGGCACGCGGAGGGGGAGATATGGCGGTGACGTTCGTGGTGTTCCAGAAGCCGTCGGCGCGGGCGGTGGAGCCGCAAGCCGTCATTCAAGCTGTGCGCCCTGCGACCCAGACCAAGGGACGGCGGGGGATTCAGCTGAACCCGAAGTACACGTTCAAGAACTTCGTCGTCGGGGCCGGGAACCAGTTCGCCCACGCCGCCTGCATGGCGGTCGCAGAGCAGCAGGGGAAGGCGTACAACCCGCTCTTTATCTATGGCGGTGTGGGGCTGGGCAAGACGCACCTGCTCAATGCGATCGGGAACCACATCTCAGAGAACACGGATCTGCGCATCGCCTACCTGACGACGGAGCAGTTCACGAACGAAGTGATCAACTCGATCCGGTACGACAAGATGGCGGACCTCCGCAAGCGCTACCGGCACATCGACATGTTGATGATCGACGACATTCAATTCCTGGCCGGGAAAGAACGGACCCAGGAAGAGTTCTTCCATACGTTCAACGCCCTGTACGAGGCCCACAAACAGATCGTCCTGTCCAGCGACCGGTTCCCAAAGGATATGCCCGATATCGAAGAACGCCTCCGGTCGCGCTTCGAGTGGGGCCTGATCGCCGACCTGCAGCCGCCCGACGTCGAAACCCGCATCGCGATTCTGCGCAAGAAGTCGGAGGACGAAGGCGTCACGCTGCCGGAGGACGTCATTCAATTCCTGTCCACGACCATGAAGAGCAACATCCGGGAACTGGAGGGCGCGCTGGTGCGGCTCGGCGCCTACGCCTCTCTCACGGGCCAGATCATTACCCTGGACATGGCCAAGACCGTGCTGCGGGACCTGATCGGAGACAAGAAGAAGATCGTGGCGATGGAAGACATCCAGGAAGTGGTCTGTACCCAGTTCCACGTCAAGATCAACGAACTGAAATCGCGCCGCCGGAGCAAGACGCTCGTCCATCCCCGCCAGATCGCCATGTACCTCTGCCGGGAACTGACGGACGCGTCGTATCCCGAGATCGGCCGCCATTTCGGCGGGAAAGACCATACGACCATTATCCACGCCTGCCGCCAGGTGTCGAAGGCGAAAGAGGCCGACACGCAGCTGCACGCGACGCTGGAGAACTTAAAAGAACGGATTCTGCGGAGCTAACCCTCCCCAGGGAGAACGCGCCATGAAAGTACGCATCGGACGCGACGAATTGCTGACCGGACTCCAGCGGGTGCAGGGAGTCGTGGAAAAGCGGAACACCATGCCGATCCTGTCCAACATCCTCCTGGAGGCCAAACAGGACGGGGCGGAGATCGTGGCTACGGATCTCGAAATCGGGATGCGCGGTCTCTATAAAGCCACGGTTGTCAAGGCCGGCGGCGTGACGGTGTCCGCGCGCAAACTGTACGAGATCATCAAGGAACTGCCGGACGGCGAGATCGAACTGACATCGGGCGACAACAACTGGACGACGATTCAGGCCGGCAAGAGCCAGTTCAAGATCGTGGGCCTGCCCAGTTCGGACTACCCCGCCCTGCCCGCCATCGAACGCGAAGGGCTGACACCGCTGTCGGGGGCCGGGCTGCTCGAGCTGATCCGCAAGACCCTCTTTGCCGCCGGCGACAACGATGCGCGCTACATTCTGAACGGATTGCTGGTGACGCTGGTCGTCAGCGACAAGAAAACCACGCTGCGCCTCGTGGGCACCGACGGCCACCGCCTGGCTGTGGCGGAACAGGAAGTCGGCAAGGCCGGCGCCAAAGGCGGGCCGCAGGAAATGAAAGCCATCATTCCCAAGAAAGCGGCCCAGGAAATGCGGCGGCTGCTGGAAGAAGGCGGCGACGGCGAGCCGCTGATCGGCTTCACCAAAAACCTGATGATCTTCCGCAAAAGCGGCCTGCTGCTGACCTCGCGCCTGATGGAAGGCAACTATCCCAACTATCAGCAGGTCATTCCGAAAGAAGGCGGCAAGAAGATCAGCGTGAACCGCCTGGAGCTGGAGAGCGCGTTGCGGCGCGTCTCGGTGCTCTCGAAGGACAAGGCCAACGCCGTGAAGGTGTCGTTTTCGACGGGCAAGATGACCCTCTTTTCCAGCAATCCCGATTACGGAGAGGCGACGGAAGAACTGTCGGCCCAGTACGACGGCGAGGCGCTGCAGACCGGATTCAATGCGCGTTACCTGCTGGACGTGTTCAGTGTAATGGACGGCGAGTCGATTTCATTGCAGATGGAGACCCCGCTCAGTCCCTGTCTGATCCGCGAACCGGACAGCCCGGGCTTCAAGTGCGTGGTGATGCCGATCAAGATCTGATGGTTAGGAGCGGGATGGCCGACGAGACGATCACGAAGCCCAAGTCCGACAGCTACAGCGCCGACCAAATCAAGGTGCTGGAGGGTCTCGATGCCGTTCGCAAACGCCCGGCCATGTACATCGGAAGCACCGGTCCCGACGGATTGCACCACCTCGTCTACGAAGTCGTCGACAACAGCGTCGACGAGCACATGGCAGGGTTCGGCGAAACCATCGAGGTCACCATCCACATCGACGGCAGCGTGACGGTGGTCGACAACGGGCGCGGCATCCCGACCGGGATGCACTCCACACAGAAAAAGTCCGCCGCCGAAGTGGCGCTCACGGTGCTGCACGCCGGCGGGAAGTTCGAGCAGGGCGCCTACACCGTGTCGGGCGGGCTGCACGGCGTCGGCATCTCCGTCGTCAATGCACTGTCCGAATGGCTCGAATTGGAAATCTGGCAGGACGGCCAGGTGTTCGACCAGCGGTACGAGCGGGGCAAGCCCGAGGCGCCGCTGAAGACGACGGGGATCACCAAGCGCCGCGGGACCAAGGTCCGGTTCAAGCCGGACGGGCAGATCTTCGAGTCTCTCGAGTTCAGCGTCGACGTGCTGGCCCAGCGGCTGCGCGAGCTGGCCTTCCTGAACAAAGGCCTGGCTATCACGCTCAAGGACGAGCGGAAGGAGCCGGCCAAGGAACAGGTCTTTCTCTACAAGGGCGGCATCGTGTCCTTCGTCGAGCACCTGAACGAGGCGAAGACGCCGTTGCACAAACCGATCTACGTCAAAGTTGAAAAGCCGGAGATGATTCTCGAGGTTGCGCTCCAGTACAACGACAGCTACGCCGAGAACCTCTTCTCCTTCGCGAACAACATCAATACGAAAGAAGGCGGCACGCACCTCGTAGGCTTCAAGGCCGCGCTGACCCGCACGATCAACACCTACGCGAACGCGAACGAGCTGCTGAAAAAAGAGACCGAGTCGCTCACCGGCGACGACGTGCGCGAGGGGCTGACCGCTGTCGTCAGCGTAAAGGTCCGCAATCCGCAGTTCGAAGGCCAGACCAAGGCGAAGCTCGGCAACAGCGAGGTCAAGGGCGTCGTCGAAACGGCGGTCAACGAGAAGCTTGGCGCGTACTTCGAAGAAAATCCGACGGTAGCGCGCAAGATCATAGGCAAAGCCATCGACGCGGCCCGCGCCCGCGAAGCGGCCCGCAAGGCCAAGGATCTGATCCGCCGCAAATCCGCGCTGGACGGCGGCTCGCTGCCCGGCAAGCTGGCCGACTGTTCGGAAAAAGACCCGGCGCTCAGCGAACTCTACATCGTCGAGGGCGATTCGGCCGGCGGCTCCGCGAAGCAGGGCCGCGACCGGAAATTCCAGGCCATCCTGCCGCTGAAGGGCAAAATCTTGAACGTCGAGAAGGCCCGCTTCGATAAGATGCTGACGAGCGACGAAATCCGGACGCTCATCATGGCGCTGGGCACCGGCATCGGCCGCAGCCGCGAGGAAGGCGACAAGGCCGACAAGGATGCGTTCGACATTGCCAAAGCGCGCTATCACAAAATCATTCTGATGACCGACGCCGACGTCGACGGCAGTCACATCCGCACGCTGCTGCTCACCTTCTTCTTCCGCCAGATGCCGGAACTGCTCGAGCGCGGCTACATCTACATCGCCCAGCCGCCGCTGTTCAAAGTGAAGAAGGGCAAGGCTGAACGGTACCTGAAGGATGAAGGCGCCTTGAACGAGCATCTCGCCGACCTCGCCGTCGAGGAGGTGCAGCTGTATCTGGAGGGCGCGCAGGACTATGTGACCGGCCGGCGACTCCTGCCCATCCTGAAGAAGATGATCGCATTCGAAACCCTGATGGCGCGGCTCAACAAGAAGCCGCATGAAGCCGCCATGCTGCGCGCCTTCGTCGACGAACCGGGGCTCGGCCGGGATCTGCTCAAGGATCAGGCCGCGCTGCGAAAAGCCGTGGCGAACGTGAAGAAAACCCTCGGCGTCGTCTTCCCCAAGCTCGATCCCGCGCTCGACATCCAATCCGACGAAGAACATCAATCGAACAAGGTGTCCTGCCGGCTGCAGGCGAACGGGGCTGCGTACGGGCTGGATGTGACGCACGACCTGGTCGGCTCCGCCGATTTCCGCGAGCTCCAGAAGCTGGCGCCCTCGGCGATCGGCCTGGGCCATGCGCCGTACAAACTGAAAGCCAAGGGCCAGGAGCAGCAACTGCGCTCGACGGCGGATCTGGTGAAGACGATCCTGGATCTCGGCAAACAGGGCTTGAGCATCCAGCGGTACAAAGGATTGGGCGAAATGAATCCGGGTCAGTTGTGGGAAACCACGATGAACCCCGAAGCGCGCACGCTCTTGAAAGTGAAGCTGGAAGACGTGACCGGCGTGGACGAGATCTTCACGATCCTCATGGGCGACGAAGTCGAGCCGCGCCGGAATTTCATCCAGACGCACGCGATGGAAGTCAGAAATTTGGACGTGTAGCGAGGAAGCAGTCAGCCGTCAGCGATCAGCTTGTTCGGAAGCTGACTGCCGAAAACGGATGGCTGAGTGCTAAGAAGGAAGAAGCATGCCTCCCGATGAACGCCTAGGCCAGATCGCCATCGAAGACGAGATGCGCTCGTCGTACCTCGATTACGCCATGAGCGTGATCGTGGGCCGGGCGCTGCCGGACGTGCGCGACGGCCTCAAGCCGGTGCATCGCCGCATCCTCTTCGGCATGAACGAGATGGGCCTGGTGCACAACCGGGCCTACCGGAAATCCGCCAAGATCGTCGGCGAGATCATGGGCAACTACCATCCGCACGGCGATTCGGCGATCTACGACACTCTGGTGCGCATGGCGCAGGACTTCAACATGCGCTATCCGCTCGTGGACGGCCAGGGCAACTACGGCTCGATGGACGGCGATTCGCCGGCGGCCATGCGCTACACCGAAGCGCGCATGACGAAGCTGGCGGAGGAGATGCTGGCCGACATCGACAAGGAGACCGTCGACTTCGGTCCGAACTACGACGAGTCCCGGATGGAGCCGCTCGTCCTGCCGACCAAAGTGCCGAATCTGCTCGTCAACGGCGCAGGCGGCATCGCGGTGGGCTATGCGACGAACATCCCCACACACAATCTGGCCGAAGTGGTCGACGGGCTGCTGCTGCTGCTTGAGAATCCGGACGTGACGGTCGCGCAGCTGATGCAGAAAATCCCCGGCCCCGACTTCCCCACCGCCGGCTTCATCTACGGCCTGGGCGGCATCAAAGAAGCCTACGAAACCGGCCGCGGACTCCTGAAGCTGCGGGCGAAGGTCGTCGTCGAAACCGACGAACGGACGGAGCGGGAGCGGCTCATCGTCACGGAGATCCCCTATCAGATCAACAAAGCGAAGCTGATTGAAAAGATCGCCGAGCTGGTCCAGGACGACAAGATCAAGGGCATCTCCGACCTGCGCGACGAATCCTCGGACCGCGAAGGAGTGCGGGTGGTGATCGAGCTCAAGCGGAACGAGATCCCGTTCGTCGTTCTGAACAATCTGTACAAGCACACGCAGCTCGAGACGACCTTCGGCGTGATCATGCTGGCGCTGGTGAACAACCGGCCGGAGGTGCTGAACCTCAAGCAGATCCTCCACTACTTCATCGAGCATCGCCGCGAAGTCGTCGTCCGGCGGACCACCTTCGAATTGCGCAAGGCGGAAGAGCGGGCGCACATCCTCGAAGGCCTCAAGATCGCCCTCGACAATCTCGACGCCGTCATCACGCTGATCCGGCGTGCCCAATCTCCCGAAGCGGCGCGCGCGGGCCTCATGCGGCAGTTCACGCTCAGCGAAATCCAGGCCAACGCGATCCTCGACATGCGCCTGCAGCGGCTCACGCAGCTCGAGCGGGAAAAACTCGTGGAGGAGTATCGCGAGGTCCTGAAGCAGATCGAGTACCTCAAATCCGTTCTCGCCAGCGAGGCGCTGGTGCGGTCGATCATCAAGGACGAGCTGACCCAGATTCGCGAGGCCTACAAGGACGACCGCAAGACGCAGATCGTGAAGGAAGAGGGCGAGATCAACCTCGAAGATTTGATCGCGGAAGAAGAGGTCGTCGTCACGATTTCCCACGCCGGGTACATCAAGCGCAATGCCGTGTCGCTCTACCGCGCGCAGCGGCGCGGCGGAAAAGGCAAGATCGGCATGGGCATCAAGGAGGAGGATTTCGTCGAAACGCTGTTCACCGCCTCGACGCACGACGCACTGCTGTTCTTCACCGACGCCGGGAAAGTCTACTGGCTGAAAGTCCACGAGATTCCGGAGGCCAGCCGGGCCGCCAAGGGCAAAGCGCTGGTGAACCTGCTGGCGCTCACCGGAAACGAAAAAGTGACGGCCACGCTGCCGGTGAAGGAGTATCGCGAAGACCGGTACGTCGTCATGGCGACGAAGAACGGGCTGGTCAAAAAGACCGAACTGTCGGCCTACAGCAATCCCCGGCAGGGCGGCATCATCGCGCTCGGCCTGGAAGAGGGCGACCGGCTGATCGGCGCGCACATTACCGACGGCCAGCGGGAGATCCTGATCGGCACGAAGCAGGGCCTTACGATCCGCTTCACCGAAGACGAAGTCCGGCCGATGGGCCGCACCGCCTACGGCGTGAAAGGCATCACGCTGGAGGAAGGCAACGAAGTCATCGGGATGGAAACGATCACGCCGGATTCCACCACGGCGATTCTGACGGTGACGGAAGGCGGCTACGGCAAACGCACGCCGGTCGGCGAGTATCGCGTGCAGGGCCGTGGCGGCAAGGGTATCATCAGCGTGAAGACTACGGAGCGCAACGGATTGGCCATCGGCTTCCTGCAAGTCCGCGACGGCGACGAAATCATGCTCATGGCGGCCCAGGGCAAGGTGCTGCGGTGCCGTGTCGACGACATCCGGGAAGTCGGCCGCAATACGCAGGGCGTTCGCGTGCTCGATCTCGAAGGTGAAGACGACCGTGTCGTCGCCGTCGCCCGATTGGCGGAAAGCAGCGAGCGGGAAGAGTCCGGTCCTGACGAAGGCGCCACGGGCCAATAGGGCGTGCGCCGACGTCCCGCTTCGTCCCTCCATGAACGATCCAGCCGCTCAGGCCCTGTCTCCCGCTTCGGGGAAAAAACCGCTGGATATCGTCGTCAAGCTGGCGCTGGGGGTGTTGATCAGTTCCTTCGCGCTCATCTGGGGCGGCATGTACCTCAGCCGTCCCGATCGGTCCATTCCTCCGTTCAGCGTCGGTTCCCAGTCCGGCGAGATCGTCATGACGCACGTGCCCGGCGGCACGACCGACCAGCAGATCGAAAGCCTGTTGCAGCGGTTTCGCAAACTCGGTCGCCAGAAAGAGGGGCTGGCCACGACGAAAAAAATCCAGCCGACCACGCCGGGCGATCCCGCCGGGCGATACCGGCGCGTGATGCTCTACGTCTTCGACGATGCCGACTGGACCGAACCCGAACTGCTGGCTAGGTTTCTGGCCGGCGACGCATCGACTGTCCGGAACGTCGAGCGAGCGGTGCGCGGATACTACCGGCTGCAGGGTCAGAACGAAGAAGGCGGCATCGGTCCCGCGCCGAAACCGGGGGGCTCCGCGGATCAGGGGAGAATCCTGTTCAGAGGACGTGTGACGGACCCGCTTCCGGACGAGGCGGAGGCGGATACATCCCTATCACCTCTGTAAGCCGCTGGCGGAGCGCGGGATCCTGGATGGCGGACAGCGAGGCGGAGACCTCGGCCAGCAGCTCGATCGCTGATAGCGGCGGAGCCGAGCGTTCATCCGATCGATGGGCCGGTTCAACCGGCGCGGGAAGCTCGCCCACGCGAAAGGCGAGATCAGTGATGCACTCCGGTCCGGTCTGTTCCTGCAGCTTGGCCAACAGGGTCGGTTTCAAAAACGTCAGCTGCTGCAACCAGACGGAGTTCTGCACGGTCACGTACAGCTTTTTGAAACGGATCTGGTCCGGCCAAGTGGAGGAGGCGATCGGCTCGCCCATGATCTCCCGCCAGCGATGCTGCAGCCGGAGCTCGACGAGCCGCGATTCCAGGCCGAGCCGCTTGGCGAGCCCGGAAAGAATGGTGCCGAAGGAATCGAGTGAACCGGTTTTGGCCATGACCGCGGTATTCTACCAGAAACGCAGGCCGGCAATCAGCGGTCGACCACGATGAGCACCGACAGCGACACCGGCGCGAAAGCCGTGGCGACGAACCGCAAGGCCTTTCACGAGTATTTCATCGAAGAGCGGTTCGAAGCGGGCATCGTGCTGCAGGGCACGGAGGTCAAATCGCTGCGCGACGGCAAAGTCAATTTGCAGGACAGCTTCGCGTCGGTTCGGGACGGCGAGGTCTTCCTCCATCACTGTCACATCAGTCCCTACAGCCACGGCAACATCATGAATCACGATCCGCTGCGCGTGCGCAAGCTGCTGCTGCACAAGAAAGAAATCAACAAGCTGCTCGGCAAGACGCAGCAGAAGGGGCTCACGCTGATCCCGCTGCGGATATATTTCTCCTCGCGCGGGCACGCCAAGGTCGAACTGGGGCTGGCCAAAGGCAAGAAGCTGTACGACCGCCGGGAGTCGATCAAGGCCCGTGAAGCGGGCCGCGAAGTCGAACGGGCGATCAAGGACAGGAAGTAGCGTCAGGGGCGGTTCCCGCCGAAGACCACACGGGACAAGCGAACAAATTGATCGCGCGACAGCGTTTCTGCGCGGATCACCGGCGAAAGCCCCAGCCCTTCCAGTGCAGCTGCGGCCTGTTGCGGATCGTACCCTTCGTCCCGCAGGGAGTTGACGAGGGTCTTTCGCCGGTGCGCAAAGGCCGCCTTCACGACCGCCGCAAACGCGGCGTCTTCCCGCGGAGTCAGGCCGGATCGTGCCCGTGCGCTGAGCCGCACCACGGCCGATCCCACCTCCGGCCTCGGCCTGAAACACTGGGCCGAAACGCGGAACGATTTGGTAATTTCCGCCGCGTGTTGGGCCATCACTGAGAGGACGCCGTACTCCGACCCGCCCGGTTCCGCCACCAACCGGTCCGCCACCTCGTTCTGCAGCATCAGGATCAGGCGCGGGAACCGCTCGCGATGCTCGAGCAGCCGGAACAACAGCGGCGTCGACAGGTAGTAGGGAAGATTGGCCACAACGATCGTGCCGGCCGGCAGCCGGTCGAGCGGGTGCGTCAGCGCGTCGCCGAGGATCAGGTCGAGGTTCGGACAGGCCGGCTGTCTGCTCTCCAGATAGGCGTGCAGGCGCGGATCGATCTCGATCGCCGTCACGCGGCCGGCGGCGCAACACAGCGCCTCCGTCAGAATGCCCCGTCCAGGGCCGATTTCCAGCACGTGATCGCGCGGATCTAACTCAGCCAGCGCGACGATCTTGCGCACGATGTTGGGATCGACGAGAAAATTCTGCCCGAGTCGTTTCAACGCGGGCGGCGGCGGGGTGGACACCCGTCAGCTCCCCGAAGGACGGGCCGACTGCGCCAGCCGTTTGGCCAGGGCCGTCAGCGGCGTGCGATAGCCGTCGATCAAATCGGTGAATTCCTCCACGAGGTCGTTGGTGAAGGACGGGCCCGGTTGGATGGCGGCGAACTTCTGACTCTCTGCCTGACCCGCAGTCTCGGCGAGCAACGCCACGGTCTTCGCCTTCCATTTGGCGACCCGCTCCGTTCCCGCCACGGTGTTGAGGTCTTCCAGCGTCTGCTTGGCGAGCTGGTCCAATTCTTTCAACTGCTGCTGAATCACGAGCAGACTTTGTGCGAGGTCCTGCGCCATTATTTTCCTACTTGAGTGGAGCGGCGATCCGGCGGGCCGCCAGCTTCGCCGCCAGCGTGACGGCTTCGATCAAACTGCCCGGATCCGCGACACCCTTGCCGACGATATCGAACGCCGTGCCGTGATCCACCGAGGTCCGGATGATCGGCAGTCCCACGGTCAGATTGACGCACGTGCCGAACGCCACCAGCTTCAGCGGGATCAACCCCTGGTCGTGGTACAACGCCACCACGCCATCGTACTGGCCCCTCGCCGCTTTGCCGAAGAGGGTATCGGCCGGCAGGGGGTCGCTCGCGAGAATGCCGTTCGCCTGGGCCGCGCGCGCGGCGGGCCGCACCACACACGCCTCTTCGTCGCCGAACAGACCATGTTCTCCCGCATGGGGATTCAACGCCGCCACGCCGATTCTCGGTTTCTTGATGCCGAACAGCTGTGTCAGCGCCAGATGGGCCAGGCGGATACCTTTTTCGATCTTGGCCTGCGTCAGCAGCGCCGGAAGATTCTTGATCGCCACGTGCGTGGTGACGAACATGATCTTGAGCGGTCCGCCGACGATCATCATGCCGGACTCCTCGGTTTTCGTGAGATCCGCGAGAAGCTCGGTGTGGCCGGGAAAATGGCAGCCGGCCAGGTTGATCGCTTCCTTGTTGATCGGCGCGGTGACGATCCCGTCGATGCAGCCGATCTGAGCCAGATGCACCGCTTTCTTTATAAAGGCAACGGAGGCGGCTCCTGTCTCTGTGGCCGCAACGCCCTGTTTGAAGCGTCCCAACGGCTGTTCGAGCGGATCGAGAATCGCGATGGGATGTCCTCGTGGGAACGGCGCGTCATGCTCTGTGACCGGCGTCACCGCTGTCTTGAGCTTCAGTGCTCTGACGGTCTGCTGCATCACGGGCAGTGAGCCGATCACCAGCGGCCGGCACAATTTTCTCAGCTTCGTTCCCGCCAGCGCCTTGGCAATCACTTCGGGCCCGATGCCGGCCGGATCTCCCATGGTGATACCCAGGAGAGGAAGCCGGGACGAAGCGCGCACGGAGGATTTAGAAGCCATACAAATAGACCGTGTAGCCTATATAAAGGAGGGCGCCGCCGCTCAGCAACCAGGGCCGCCACTGCCCGCTTATTACGATTTGCACCAAACACAGCCCTGCCGCGGCGAGCGCCAGCACCATCGTGGCCAGGGCGGAAGGCGCGAGCACCCATTCGGTGCCGAGAAGGCCGACTGACACGGGAAAGGTACCCTGAAACACCATCGCGCCCGTGACGTTGCCGACGGCCAGCCGGTCCTTTTTGCGATAGAGCCAGAGAAAACTGTTGGACATTTCCGGCAGCTCGGTTGCGAGCGGCGCGATGAGCAACGCCAGAATCAAGGGCGACACCGAGAAGGCGCCGGCCAACGTCTCGGCGGCCGTGACGAACAAATGCGCGCCGGCGACCAGGCCGGCCAGTCCGACCAGGCCCTGCAGGCCGATCATTCCGAACGACGGCGTCACGGCCTGCCGGGAAAACATCAGCGGTTCAAGCGCGCCGCCCTCTCCCTCCTCGTCCGACGACCCGAATTTGATCTTCATATAGTACAGGTACAGACTGATCAGCCCCGCGGCGGCGAGGGCGTGGACCGTGCGGGACGGCATGAAGGTGCAGCCGACCGCCACGCTGTAGGCAATCAGAAAGAAACGCAGGTCGGTCCGGACCTCACGGTAGTTCAGATGGAAGCGGGCCGTGCGCTTGCCCGCCCGCGCGTAAACGATCAACAGCAACGCCAGCACGGGCAGCACGAGCGTGCTCAGCATAAACGGCGCGCCGAGAATGGCGCCG
Organism: Nitrospiraceae bacterium; assembly: GCA_900299325.1. Classification (GTDB taxonomy): domain Bacteria; phylum Nitrospirota; class Nitrospiria; order Nitrospirales; family Nitrospiraceae; genus Nitrospira_D. The sequence goes on from OMJK01000227.1 coordinate 19,179, forward strand.
AGCCCGACGTCTGCCTGTTCCCGTCCGCTGCCGAAAAAAATCGCGATGATGGGGATGGATGTTTCCGGCAGGGTCGTGCCGATCGCTGCGAAGATGCTCCCTACGGCTCCCTCGGACACGCCCAGACGCTTGCCCAGCCATTCGATGCCGTTGGTGAACAGCGCGCACCCGCCCAGCGTGACGGCGACGGAAGCCAGAAACAGGAGACCGTACCACAAAATCGTCACGAGGATGTCCTGCCGGATCGGGCGCCGAGTCGCTTGAAGGCGAGCGCCGCTTCTTCCATGACGTTTTTCACCGGCCGGCCGGTTCGTTCCGCCACGCGCTTGCAGTCGATGTACTC
>OMJK01000228.1 GCA_900299325.1 Nitrospiraceae bacterium
CCCCAGGGAATCCCTTCGAAGCCGTTCGGGTCGTTCACGATCGGGACGGCGAACGCAGACGCGGCCAGCAGTAGGGCGCCGGCCAAGGCGGCGATCGGGACGACGTTATTCCGCTGAATCGGTGATGTGGTCATTGAATCGCGGCGCGAGCGTCCGGCTGTCGATGAAGATGAACCCGCGCTCCGTGCTGGCCTGATAGGTCAGGTTGATCTCGGTGTCTGTGCCTCGCCAATTATACTGCTGGTTCAGCCCGCGTGCCATCTGGCCGGGGATGCGTTCGAGCGGTCCGAACTGCAACTCCATGTAGCTCAGCACCCGCCGGTGAACCGGTTCGCCGTGATACCGGATGACGACGCGGGCAAACTGATTGTCCACCGACACATAGAGAATGCTGGTCATGTCGGCGCCGGCGAAGGTCGGCGATTCTTTTTTGATCCGGTACTCGCTGATGTGCGGGCCGGTGCGTGCTGGTTCCATATCCGGGCGGGCGGTCAGGGTTACGCCCCACGCAATGTCGTGAAAGCCTTTCGGATCGTTGGTCATCGGCACGGCGCCGGCGGGTGGTATCCACGGCAGGACGCTCAGGATGGACAGGCATGCGAGAATCGCTCGTAATGGATGTGCGATCATGGCTGCTCAGTGCAGACTCCTATCACGGCGATAGAGCGAACGCAACCGCCCGTCGTTCCTTGAGAATGCGTCGAACCCTGGCTTATAATGCGCCGGTTTTTCAGACGACGGTCTCAGGAAATCGAGTGCGAGAAGGATTGCGGACATGATCGAGAGCGATGCCTTTGTGCAGGCCATGCAGGACATGGGGGTGAATTTCTTCACCGGCGTGCCCGATTCGATTCTGGGCGGCATCATCGCCGAGTTGATGGACCGGCGGCTCTATACGCCGGCGGTCCGCGAAGACGAAGCGGTGGCGATGGCAGCCGGGGCCTACATGGCGGGTAAAGTCCCAGCCGTACTGATGCAGAATTCCGGGCTCGGCACCTCGCTGAACACGCTCATCTCGCTCAATATGATCTACAAGCAACCCTGCATCCTCATCGTGTCCTGGCGGGGCCAGGGCGGCAAGGATGCGCCGGAGCATCTGGTGATGGGCGAAGTGATGCCGCAGTTTCTCGACACGATGAAGATTCCGCACCGAACGCTGACGGAAAAGACGGCGATCGACGATTTCAAATGGGTGGCGGAGACCTTCATGAAGCAGCGGATTCCGGTCGCGCTCTTCATCACGAAGGGCGTCGTGAAAGGACTGCATCCATGAGGCCGGAGCAGGGCACGCTCATCAGCCGCGCGCAGGCCATGGCGGCGCTGCTGGAACTGATCACGGACCAGCCGCTCGTCATCTGCAACGGCTTTCCCTCGCGCGAAGCGCAGAAAATCGCCGACCGGCCGCAGAACTTCTACATGATCGGCTCGATGGGCAACGCGCCGGCTATCGCGCTGGGGGTGGCACTGGCGAAGCCGCACAAACAGGTCATCACCTTCGACGGCGACGGCAACGTGCTGATGGGCATGGGGACGCTGGCGACGATCGGGGCCTTGAAGCCGAAAAATTTCATCCACGTCGTGTTCGACAACGAAGTCTACGGCACCACCGGCAATCAACCGACGATCTCCAACGTCGTGCCGTTGGAGAAAGTGGCGAAAGCCGCCGGTTATGTAAACGTCGAGCGGGTGCTCGACCGCGAGGACCTAGTCTACGAGTTCAAAGACATGCTCAAGAAAGACGGGCCCAGCCTGCTGCTGATCAAGGTGAACGAGTTTCAGGAAGAAGCCGGCCGGATCGTGCTCGATCCGCCGGACCTGACGAAGCGGTTTATGGAAGCCATAAAATAGCCATCAGCCGTCAGCTGTCGGTGATCAGCTTCCGAAAAAGCTTACTGCTGAAAGCTGACGGCTGGAAGCTGAGGATCAAATGGTTCTACTGAATCCCGGTCCGGTGAACGTCAGCGAGCGCGTCCGGCAGGCGCTGCTCAAGCCGGACATCTGCCATCGCGAGTCCGAGTTCGCCGAACTGCTCCACCGCATCCAGACTAAGCTGCTGAAAGCCTTCGTGCCGGGGGCGGAATCGGAGTACGTCGCCATCGTCATCACCGGCTCCGGGACCGCCGCCGTCGAAGCGGCCTTGATGTCCTCGGTCCCGCACGGCAAGCGCATGCTGATCCTCAACAACGGCGTGTACGGCGAGCGCATGTCGCAGATTATCGGGCTGCATCGCCTGGGCGTGAACGAACTGAAGTACGACTGGACCGCCAGGCCCGATCCGGAGCGGTTGCTGCTCGCGCTGCGGCAGCATCCGGAAGTGCACGTCGTCGGCATGGTGCATCACGAAACGACGACAGGGCTGCTGAATCCGGTCAAAGAGATCGCCGAAGTCGTCGACAATCAGAACCGGGTCTTCGTGCTCGATGCCGTCAGCGCGCTGGGCGGCGAATCGATCGACATCGCCAAATCGCACATCTATATGGTGGCGGGCACGGCGGGCAAATGCATTCAGGGGTTTCCGGGCGTCTCGTTCGTGCTGGTGCGCAAGGGCTTCATCGACAAAATGCGGGCCTATCCGAAACGGTCCTGGTATCTCCACCTCACCCATTATATCGACGACCAGGGGCGGGGGACGATTCCCTTCACGCCGGCGGTGCAGGTGTACTATGCGTTCGACGAGGCGCTGAGCGAATTGCTCGACGAGGGCGTGGCCAATCGCATCCAGCGCTACCGGAAGGCGGCGACGCTCATTCGCGAGCGGCTGGCGAAGCTGGGGGTGAAGCCGCTGCTCACACCCGACCGCCAGTCGAACACGATCACCGCCTTCCATCTGCCGGAGGGGGTCACCTATCCGCAACTTCACGACCGGCTGAAGGCGAAGGGCTACGTGATCTACGCCGGGCAGGGCAATCTGGAGAACAAAATTTTCCGCGTGGCCAACATGGGCGCGTTGACCGAGGCGCAGTTCAACGGGTTTCTCGACGCGTTCGAGCTGTCGTGTAAGTCCGCATGAAGGCCGTCATCCTCGCGGCCGGCGTCGGCAAGCGGCTCTGGCAGGTCACGCAGCACCGGCCGAAATGTTTGATCGAGATCGGCGGCCAGTCGTTGCTGCACCGCTCTCTGGCCACGCTGGCCAGCGTGGGCATCCGGCGGGCCGACCTCGTCGTCGGGTACAAGCAGGAGATGATCCGGGCCGCCGTGGAGAGCCGGTCCTGCGGCGTCGACGTCCGGTTTCTGGTTAACGAGCAGTTCCATCGCGGCAGCATCTCCTCGCTGTGGGTGGCGCGAACCACGCTGGACGACGACGTGATCGTCATGGATGCCGATGTGCTGTTCCACCGCGAGATTCTGCAGCGCCTTGTGCAGTCGCCGTACGAGAACGCGCTGCTGATGGACGAGAC
>OMJK01000229.1 GCA_900299325.1 Nitrospiraceae bacterium
ACGTCGCTCGACACTTTAATTGATGCCACTGTGCCGGACGAAATCCGGCTGCGCCAGCCGTTGACCTTCGGTACCCCGCGCGGGGAGTTCGACGTGCTCGGCGAGCTGCGCACTCTGCACGACCGCAACCAGGTGTTCCGCTCGTTCATCGGCATGGGCTATTACGACTGCATCACACCGCCGGTGATTCAACGGAACGTGCTGGAAAATCCCGGCTGGTACACGCAATACACCCCGTATCAGGCGGAGATCGCCCAGGGCCGCCTGGAAGCCCTGCTCAATTTCCAGACGATGGTGACGGACCTCACCGGCCTCCCCTGCGCCAACGCCTCCATGCTGGACGACGCCACCGCCGCGGCCGAAGCCATGACCATGTGCCTGCGCATCGCGCACCGCACCGCGCAGGCCGGGCACGAACGGAACGGGTTCTTCGTATCCTCGGACTGTAATCCGCAAACCATCGCCGTATTGCAGACCCGTGCCGAACCGCTGGGCATCACGCTACACGTGGATCGTCCCGACCGGTGCGATGCGGCGAAGCAGAACCTGTTCGGCCTGCTGCTCCAATATCCGGCGGTCGACGGAACCGTCCGGGACGATCGTGCGCTGATCGAGCAGGCCCATGCGGCCGGCGCACTGGTCGCCGTCGCCACCGACTTGCTCGCGCTCACGTTGCTGAAGCCGCCGGGAGAGTTCGGCGCCGACATCGCCGTCGGTTCCGCCCAGCGATTCGGTGTGCCGCTCGGATTCGGCGGGCCGCATGCGGCGTTTCTCTCCTGCAAAACCGAGCATGTGCGGCAGATGCCCGGCCGGATCATCGGCGTATCCCGCGATGCCGCCGGGAAACCGGCTTACCGCCTGACCCTGCAGACCCGCGAGCAGCACATCCGCCGCGACAAAGCGACCAGCAATATCTGCACGGCGCAGGTGCTGCTCGCCGTTATGGCCAGCATGTATGCCGTGTATCACGGTCCCGAAGGGCTTAAACGCATCGCGGAACGGGTGCACGGGCTCGCGCTGGTACTCGCCGAAGGGCTTCGCCGGCTGGGGTACGAGGTCGGTTCGGCCCATTGCTTCGACACGGTGCGGATCAGGCCCGTGAGCCGGTCGCCGCATCAATCGGTCGCCCGCATCATCGCCCGCGCCGCGGAACGTCGCATGAATTTCCGACGTCATGAAGACGGTTGGATCACCGTGTCGCTCGACGAAGTGACCACCGCCGACGAAGTCCGCACGATGCTGGAGGTCTTCGCCGGCGGTCAGCCGGTGCTGTTCACCGTGTCCGAACTGGCCGGCCAGGTATCGCTTGCCTATCCCGACTCCCTTGCGCGCACAAGCAAGTACCTGACACATGACGTCTTCAACCGCTACCACTCGGAGCATGAACTGACCCGCTATCTCCAGCGGCTGCAGGACAAGGATCTGTCGCTGGTGTACTCCATGATCCCGCTCGGCTCATGCACCATGAAGCTCAACGGATCGGTGGAAATGATCCCCGTCACCTGGAAGGGGTTCGGCCGCTTGCATCCGTTCGCCCCGGTTGAACAGACGCTCGGCTATCAGGAATTGTTCCGGCAGTTGGAAGACCGGCTGGCGGAGATTACCGGGTTCGCCGCCACGTCGCTCCAACCGAACGCCGGTTCACAGGGTGAGTACGCCGGGCTGATGGTGATCCGCGCCTATCACCGGCATCGCGGCGAGGGGCACCGGAACATTTGCCTGATCCCGGTGTCGGCGCATGGCACCAACCCGGCCAGCGCGGTCATCGCCGGCATGACGGTCGTACCGGTGGCCTGTGACAGCACAGGGAACGTGGATGTCAAAGATCTGGAGGCCAAAACCACAGAGCATGGCGACAAGCTTGCTGCGCTGATGGTGACCTATCCCTCTACGCACGGCGTGTTCGAGGAAGGCATCCGGAAAATCTGTCAGATCGTGCACGCGCACGGCGGACAGGTGTACCTGGACGGCGCGAACATGAACGCGCAGGTCGGCCTCTGCCGCCCCGGAGATTTCGGCGCCGACGTCTGCCATTTGAATTTGCACAAGACGTTCTGCATTCCCCACGGGGGCGGCGGGCCCGGCATGGGACCGATCTGCGTCGCCGCGCATCTCGCTCCGTTTCTCCCCGGCCATCCGGTCACACGGCTCGGCGGAAAGGAATCCATCGGCCCGGTCTCCGCCGCACCGTACGGCAGCGCCAGCATTCTGCCCATCTCGTGGGTGTACATCGCGCTCATGGCGGCCGAGGGCCTGACGAAAGCGACCAAGGTCGCCATTCTCAATGCCAACTACATGGCCAAGCGGCTGGAGAAGTCCTACCCGGTTCTCTACACGGGGAAACAGGGATTCGTAGCGCACGAATTCATTCTCGATGTCCGGCCGTTCAAGGAAAGCGCGGGCGTGGAAGCGATGGATGTGGCCAAGCGGCTGATGGATTACGGATTCCATGCGCCGACGGTGTCCTTCCCCGTCGCCGGCACGCTGATGATCGAGCCGACGGAAAGCGAAGGGAAAGCCGAGCTCGACCGGTTTTGCGAGGCGATGATCCGAATTCGCGCGGAAATTCAGGACATCGCGGACGGGCGGCTGCCGAAAGACGACAATCCGCTGAAGAACGCGCCGCACACAATGCACGCGGTGACGGGAACGGATTGGAAGCACCCGTACAGCCGCGAGCAGGCCGCCTTTCCGGCTCCCTGGTTGCGGAACCACAAATTCTGGCCTTCCGTCGCCCGCATCGACGACGCGTATGGGGACCGCAACCTCATGTGCACCTGCCCGCCGATGGACAGCTACACATCGTAGCGATTGTGCTCCGCACCACCCGATACCGGCAGAGAGTCCGGTTTGCATCTGCGAGGTCGATCATGAACGGATGGCGCATGAGGATCGTGTCCGGTCTTGCCCTGGCGGCCTGCTCGGTCGCCCAGTTGCAGGCGGGTGAACCGGCGGTACTCGGCCATCATCCGGTTGCGGAAGTCTCGGCTCTTATGGGCAGCGCGACGGTTACGCACGCCGGCCAGCACACCGCCGTACCCTTGGCTGTCAGTGATGTGTTGTTTGAGCGGGACCGGATCGTCACGCCGGCGGCTTCCAAGGTCAGGATCCGGTTCGCCGACGATACGACCGTCACCGTCGGCGAGCTGGCCAATCTCGAACTGACCGCTGCGAAAGTGACGCGGGGAAAAGACGGACGCCAGACAACGCTGACGATGACGTCCGGCTGGTTCCGCGCCTCGGTCCAACGGCTGATGGAGCATGAATCGTTTGCCCTTCGCACGCCGACTGCCGTGGGCGCAGTGAGGGGAACGGAATTCGGAGCCGTGCTCAAGCCGGGAGCAACCGGAATCTTCGTCAAACAGGGTACGGTCTCGGTCACCAATCAGGACACCGCGGTCCAGGGTGCGGTCCTGCTCCGCGATGGAGACGGCACCGATGTTGTGCCGGGCCAGCCTCCGACGGCTCCCAAACAATGGAGACCGGAGCGGGTTGCGGAATTGATGACTGCTACGACGATCCCTTAAATCAAAGCCTCCGCAGAGAATCTCCTCAACCGATTGAATTCCCAATCCTGAGGCGGCCGGCCGCCGATTGCCCCCTCCTTTAGGGTCATTGTGCAAATGCCGGGAATGGGCGATAAGTAAGGCTCACCGCCCGTCAGACACAATCAACCATGTCGAAAATTCTGAATTTCAGCCAGCACGCCAGCGACGACGAAGTGCAATACCTGACCACGCTCCTGCTCTACCATATGGTCGAGAGCTACGGCGGCCAGGTTCAGTTCAGCATGCAGGACGTCCGGCAAATCCGGGACAATCTGACCAAGAAGATGGTCCAGATCCAACTGGGCGACGACGTGCGGCTCCGCATCATCGATCGCTTGCCTGAACTTCAATAGTTTCGTCCCTTCAGTTCCACCTCACACACATGACTCGTACTGCCTGCATGGAGTACACTCCGCCCCATGTTTCATGTCTCCTCTCATGTCGCAATTCCCGACTCTGAAATCGACATCCATGCGATGCGGTCGCAAGGAGCCGGCGGACAGAATGTGAACAAGGTTTCGACCGCCGTGCATCTGCGGTTCGACATTGATGCTTCGTCGCTCCCGCCGTTCTACAAAGAAGAACTACGGAAGCTGAGGGATCACCGCATTTCAGACGACGGCGTCATCACCATCAAAGCGCAGCAGCATCGGACGCAGGAGCGGAACCGGGAGGATGCGCTGGAACGGCTCCGGGCTTTGATCCAGAGCGTGGCGATCCCGCGCAGGACGCGCCGGCCCACGAAGCCGACGAAGAGTTCGCAGAACAGACGACTGGAGAGTAAGAAACGTCAGAGCAGACTGAAGGCGCTTCGGAAAGCGATGGAGTAACCCTCGACATGACGCGTCTCCCGTTTCTTCTACGAGAGTCCCCGCGCGTTACGTCATTCCATCGATACTAACGACCCCAGGATGTGATACCCGCCGTCCACGTAAATCACTTCTCCGGTAATGCCACGTCCAAGCGGGCTGATGAGGAAAAGCGCCGTATCGCCGACCTCGCCCTGCTCCGTCGCCCGACGGAGCGGCGCAAATTCCTTGTGGTGATCCACCATCTTGCTGATGCCGGACACCCCGCGGGCAGCCAGGGTTTTGATCGGTCCGGCGGAGATGGCGTTCACGCGGATATTCTGCGGACCTAAATTGTGCGCCAGATACCGGACGGACGCTTCCAGCGCCGCTTTGGCCACACCCATCACATTGTAGTGCTGCACGACTCGCTCGGCGCCAAGATAGGTCAGCGTAACGATCGATCCGCCCTGAGTCATGAGCGGCACGGCGGCGCGGGTGACAGCGACCAGTGAATACGCGCTCACGTCCAGTGCCGTCGCAAAACCCTGGCGGGTGGTATTTACGAATTGGCCGGTGAGTTCCTCGCGCGGGGCAAAGGCGACAGAGTGCACAAGAAAATCCAGGTGCCCGAATTCTTTCTGCACCTGCTGCATCAAGGCGGCAATCTCGGTGTCGTTTCCCACATCGCAGGCGAACGCCTTGGCGCCCGGCAACGTCGCGACTAGTTCCTCGACATTTTCCCGCAGCCGCTCGTTCTGATAATTGAACAGCAATTGGGCGCCCTGGCCTGACGCGGATTGGGCAATGGCCCAGGCAATGCTGTGCTTATTCGCCACCCCGATGATCAGCCCCTTCTTCCCTGCCAATAAACTCATAGCGGTGATCTCCTCGTCATATGCGGACAAACGGGTCTCGAAGATAGCACGATTGAGCCGCGTCTGTGAATGAATCTTCTCCGGCCCCGCTCACATCATTCGGGCCAGACGTTTCAAACCTCGAAAGGCCGCCAGCATCGCGCGATAGGAGTAATGGGTGTTGCGCCCGCTGGGATTCGGCAGGACGTACACCCGTGCCCGAGCAAGACGCTCATGCTGTAACCCGAGCTGGACCGTCCCGGTGCACATGGACGGGAAAAGCTGCCGGTAAATCGTCACGCCGAGCAGCGCTACGACGCGGGGACGATAACGTCGAACGGTGGCGAGCAATCGCTTGCGCCCGGCCGCATAATCGCGGGCGGTCAGCACATCGATTCCTGCTCTCGGACGGCGAACAACATTCGTCAGCCCCAGCTTCCACTCGGGAAGCCGCCAGTCTTGCTCATAGGTAAGCGGCTCGGATACCAACTTGGATTGCCGGAGGAGTCTCCAGAATCGGTTGGAGTACCCGGCAAAATGATGACCGGTGCGCGCCGAGCGCAGGCCCGGATTGATACCGACAAACAGCACCTGCACGCCGGGCCGAATGTGGTCGGATAATTGTCGACGGATCGCCATCGCAGCCGTTTCTTCCGGTTGAGGCAGTTTAGTGGGTGAGACGCCAGACCGCCACAGAAAACAGTGTGAAACATGGCCGGCGTCACTTCAAATTATTTCCCGTAAGCCATTGAAATATAGACAGAATCGTATTGGCTTCCATTTCGGCACCAAGCTTGCTCAATCTCCTGCCCAGCGCCGAATCACCGGCGTGACTTTCAACCCTTTGGGAGGTGAATTTATGAAGCGCATGCTGATGGCTCTCATGGCGGTGGCAGTGGCGGTGGCGTTCACCGTTCCGTCTTTCGCCGGCGACAAGAAGGACGAGAAGAAGAAAGACGACAAGAAGGGCGGACACGTCGTGGTGTACGGCGATAAGAAGGACGAGAAGAAGAAAGACGAGAAGGGCAAGTAAGCCCGGTTCGTTTGGCGAGGCTAGCTGGCTTGAGAGGTCTTCCGCTTCTTGCGGGAGACCTCTTGAGCGACTCCCGACCACGCAATCCCCTGAAGAGAGACCGCCTGTAATCCCACAATCGTTTTCGCGTCCCGAATCGTTCCGTCCTGGATTTTTCCGATCGCCTCGGCCAGCGGCATTTCGATGACCTCCAGCACTTCGTCGCGATCCA
>OMJK01000230.1 GCA_900299325.1 Nitrospiraceae bacterium
TCAAAGACCATGACGAACACTTCCACCAGCAGCATTTGCACGAGGTAGCGGTATTCGCGATGTTTGAAGGCGTCCGCCAGCACTTGGACGCAGGCAAAGCTGCCCATGATGAGCAGGAACAAGAAGAGATAGAGTACGGCGCCGGTCATGACCGACGCCTCCGTGCCGGTAATGCCGGCGAGCACTTCGGTGATGGTGGGCATGAGCGTATAGGTGAAGATGGTCGCCTCCAGCAGACACCAGAAGATCAGGAGCAAAAACGCGATCCAGGGCACGCCGGGCTGAAAATAACTTTGCGTCATCTGGCCGGTCATCTTGAACGGCAACAGCACGAGTTGTTTCATGGATTCGGCGAACAGCTTGAGCGCCAGACGGCTCAGCGTGAAGAACCAGCCGGCGACGACCATCACGAAACGGGCCAGCCCGACCCAGTACATCCAGATGGCGAACGCTGTATCCCACCAGGCCAGCAGCAGCATCTTCATCAATTCGATACGGCCCGAACGGAACGGCAGGGTATAGAGCGTCAGGTGCGTGCACCAGACTGCGCCGATCCACAGCAGCACCGGGAAGAGAAGAAGCAGATAGTACAGCCCGGCCAGCCATCCGGTTGCGGAGGATAGCACGAAGCCCATCAACGCCTGTTGCATGTCAGGAATCCACGAGAGCGGAATCGTGACGAACTGGAACAGGCTTTGCCACGGATCCGGGACCATTTGGGACAACCGGTCGTTCATGAAATCCTCCGCGGTGGACTGAATAGTGGGCAGACCATGGGTCTGGATGAAAAAGAGCAAGAACCAGGCTGGGTGAGCGCTGTCCCGATGTGTTGAAAAGACAGCGGCTTAGCGGTTTGCGTCCAGGCTGGGATCGTTCACGGGGTGCAGGGAGAAGCGTACGAGGCTGAACGGAAATGACGGGCTACGCAGGTGAGCCTTCCGGTTCTTCAGGCTGTGTGCGTAGCAGGGTGACCAGCTTTATCACAAACGCTGTCAGACCGCTGAGCAGTAATCCGAACGAGATCCACGCGGTGAGCTGTACGGCGGGCGAGGACAGCGGCATGTTCCAGGTCAACGAGGCCAGGAAGGCCAGCCCCATCGTGCCCAGGCTGAGGCCGACGATCTGAATGGTCCGCCAGCGGTTGATGATGGCGGTGAGCCGATCGAGATAGGGCCCGCGTTTTTTGGCATTAGGCACGCGGCTGACGGCGAGGGTGATGGGGATCAGATGAGACAGCGCGCCCATGATGGTGTGCAGGATCAGTCCCACGAGCGTCATGTGGGTATAGGCCATGAGGTGGAGCGAACCGTACGGGACAAAGAGCGGGTGCACCAGGTTATCGGCGGCGACCAGTATGCCCAGCACAATGGTCAGCAGGAAGAAGAAGGTTCCGATCATCAGATGGTCCGACGCCGCGGAGCCGTTCTGTTGGGAACTCTGCCACGTGCGGAACAGATTCGTGGCATAGAGGGTTGAGCCAACGAGCAGGATTCCTCCAGCCACCAGTTCCGTCATGATCGAAGAACCCAGGAACCCGCCCGCCAGCGCGGCGATCCCCAGCGGCAGGAGAACGAACACGGCTCGGGCGAGCCGCGGGCTGTACAGCGGCGCATTCAGTACAGTCGGCAGGAGATTGTGCATCGTGCCGACGATAGTCAGGGCGATGAAGCCGAGCAGGTTGAGATGGATGTGGGCCAGCCGCAAGTGAGCCGGCGACAGATCCCACAGATTGAACGTCATGGCTTCGCCGCAGGCAAGGCCGCCGAACAGGGCGAGCAGCGCGAAGCAGTAGAACCAGAAATTCAGCGGTGGTGTGTTGAGACTGCGGCGGGCCTGTGTCCACGCGTCGCGTGCGAGCCAGAGAAATGCCGCCAGGACCAGAAATCCGGCTGCACCGACAAGCGGGCGCTGCTTCAGGGCAAATCCAGCCAGCATGCCGATGGTGCCGCCGTTGATCATCGCGAACAACCATGGATACGAAGGCTCTTGTTTGTGTCCGGTCATGAGGAGCGGCGGGATGAAGACGAGAAACGCACCGAGAATCATCTGCGCGACGCCGCCCACCAGGGCGGCATGCACATGGACCAGCGGGAGCCAGGCGGGCAACGACGAACTGCGGACGAGACCGACCAAGAGCGCGAGTCCGACGAACGACGAAAGCGTCAGCCACGCAAAGCCTGTCAGAAGAAAGGTCAGAGGAGAGCAGCGCCGCCGCATCGTTAATTCCTGTTACCGTTCGAGAAAGTAAAAATGGTCCGTCGGTCCTTTGCCATGGCCGATCGCCAGGCTGTGGCGGATCGCTTCCGTTACATAGGTTTTTGCGCCCTGCACCGCATCGGGGACGGATTGCCCCCGCGCCAGCCGGGCAGCCAGTGCCGAGGCAAACGTGCAGCCGGTGCCGTGTGTGTGTGGCGTGTCGATGAAGTCGCCTTTGTAGATATTGAAAAACCGGCCGTCGTACAGGAGATCCGTGGCTCGCTCCGCCAGCAGATGGCCGCCTTTGATGACCACGTGCCGGCAGCCGAAGTCGTGGATGATTTTGGCGGCGCGCCGAGCATCGGCCAGCGACTTGATCTCGAGACCGGAGAGCTGCTGCGCTTCATGCACGTTCGGTGTGACGACGGACGCCAGAGGCAGCAACTTCGTTTTCACGGCGTCGATACCGTCCGGTTTCAGGAGCGGGTGGCCGCTCTTGGAGATCATCACCGGGTCCACGACGAGATGCGGCACGTTCTGCGGCTTCAGCATGCGGGCGACCACGTCCACAACGGCCGCGGACGACAACATGCCGGTCTTGACCGCCGCCACCTCGAAGTCGTCGAAGATCGCGTCGATCTGGGCGGCAATGATCGAGACCGGTAATTCGAATACGTCCGTGACCTCTTCCGTGTTTTGCGCCGTCACCGCCGTGACGACCGACATGGCAAACACGCCGTTGGCCGACAGGGCTTTGATATCGGCCTGAATACCGGCGCCGCCGCCGGAGTCCGATCCGGCGATCGTCAGGACTTGTTTGATCGTGTTCGGTGCCATGTCCGTTCTGCCGAGTCGTGAGGAAAGGGGCCATTATACTCAGGTGCGGGCAGGTGTCCAAGCGGTGTCTCTTGGGTCCGGGTTACGCAAGGTCTTCGTCATTCCGCCGGATTGCACCAAGCAGGAAGGACGCCAGGCGGCCGGCTCCATAGCCGATCGGAAGAAGGACGAGCAGGATGAAGGGCAGAAACAGGTAGATGATCGCGCCCTGGGCGTCGGGGTACATCAGCGCGCTCAGGTGCGTCCAGAAGCTGACGCCGAACATCAAGAGCAGACCGCCCGCTACGCCGGCCAGGCGTTTTGCGTATCGAGCAGAGTCGAGCGTGGTGTTCCAGCCCAGATGAAACAAGAGGAACACGGCGCCGACGGCGAATGGCGCGGCGCTCAGCAAGCCGATCAGAAAAAAATTATACCCCGGTGCGAAGAAATGCAGCTGCATGTAATGGAGCGCTTCTGTCGCCGTCCGGCGGTGGGCGGAGACTTCGAACAGGACGAGCAGTGCCCAGGGGAACGTGAGACTCACAAGCAGGCTGCCCCAGTAGAGGACCAGGACCAGCCATGCCGGGCGAGCGGGTGTCGACGGGGTGGTCATGAGCCCTTCTCGCGCGTCAGGCCCTCGATGGCCTTCAGCGCGTCCGGTGTGCCGATGGCTTCGAGCGCTTCGGCGGCGCTTTCGGTCACGATCGGGTCGACATCACGGAGCGCGGCAATCAAGCCCGGAACGGCTTCTTCCGCCGCCGGTCCGATCGCCCGCAGCGCTTCAGCGGCCAGATACCGGTTCAACGCCAGGGTGTCTTTCAGCACGCTGATCAGCACCGGCGCCGCGTCGGCGGCATCCGGCCCCAGCAGGGCGAGCTGTTGCAACGCGTAGTCCTTTTCGCCAGGGCGGCCGAGCAGCGTCACCAGCGCGCCGACGTCTTTGCGGTCCGCTTGCCCGGACCGGTCCAGCGCCACCTGGGCGAGCGAGGCGACCGCTTTGTCCTGGTCCCGGTACAGCTGCAACAGCGTGGCGGCGGCGCCGGCGTTCATCGGAATGCTGAACGCGAACTGAGCCGCTGCGCGATAGCGGACCGTTGACGCGGGGTCTTTCAGCGCTTTCGTGAGCGCCGCCACGACTTCGGTCTGGGGAATGCCGATCATGCCCAACGCGCCGACGGCCCGTTCGCGCACCAATTCGTCGGTGTCGTCCAGCATCGTGATGAGCGATGGGACAGCCGGTTTGGCGACGGCGCCGAGACCGCCGAGAACCACGCAGGCTTTCCGCCGGACTTCCGGCTGCTTGCTCCGCAGGGCCGGCAGGTAGCCGGCGACGACCTCGCGCGAGGCCTGAAGGTCCAACACGCGGATTGCGGTTGCGGCGGCGGCGCTGGTGTCCTGATTGGCATCGTGGAGCGCCAGATCGACGAGCGCAGGAAGCGCATCGTGCGCGTCCGGTCCCAGTTTCGCGAGCCACTGGGCGGCCAGGATGCGCGCGGTCGTCTCTTGATCTTTCAGCTGCTCGATCAATCCCGGCACCGCCCGCGGTCCGGTGTGGAGCCAATAGGTGAGGCCGAGCAGCGCGATGAACGCGACGAGTCCGGCAATGTTGAGCCCGATCGTTCGATGATTCATGTTCAGTGCAGGGGCTGTCTTACACCGGCCAGGCTTCTTCGTTCCACGCCATGTCCCAGAACATCCATTCGTAGCGCGAGCTGATGAGAAAGGACTCTTCCATGCGCCGCTTCTCTTCTTTGCCGGCCGTCTTGGCCCACTGATCCACTTTCTTCCGCATCCACCGCTGGACCCCGGCGAACTCCGGCGAGGCGTAGAGCATGAGCCAGTCACGATAGGGATGATTTTTTGGCGGCGGGCCTTTTCGCAAGAGATGCTGTCCGACGACGCAGTAAATCCAGGCGCAGGGGAGGGCGACGACGGTGATCTCCGCGGCGGACCCGGCCGCGGCGACGGCGAGCATGTGACGGGTGTAGGCGTAGTTGGTCGGCGCCATCGGCACCGATGTCATCTGCGCCGCGCTCATCTTCCACTTCGTGCCGTAGCCTTCGTGCAGGCTGCGTTCGACGACGATGGTTTCTTCTGCCAGCTTCGTGAAGCGGAGTGCAGAGTCCGAGTCCGGTGCCCGCAATGCGCCGGCGGAAAACACCCGGGCTAAATCACCCAGAAAGCGGGCGTCCTGCAGGATGTAGTATTTGAACTTCCGTTCCGGGAGCGTGCCGTTGCCCAGCGCGA
>OMJK01000231.1 GCA_900299325.1 Nitrospiraceae bacterium
CTCCCCTTACAAAGGGGAGGAATAAGAAAGGCGCTGAGGTAGGGTGGTCCTGATCTACGAAAACGATCCGCTCGACGACGAGCACGCTCGTGGCAAGTTCTACCACGTCTGCCGCGGCCGGATTGATCGTACACCGTTAGTGATTCCGCTCGAAGATAAGCCGCTCGAGTGCAAGACCTGCGGGATTGACCTGGAAGCCGACGATTTCTACATGGCGATGCAAAAGGGGAGCGTGTAAGGACGCGATGCGTTATGCGTCATACGGAAAGCGCAAGAGCGTGCTGAATTCTTTTGCGCATCACGCATCACCCGTCACGCGTCACGGTATTTAAGATGCCGAGCAGTTCAGGCCGGAAAACTGTGGCAGTCATGCGCGGACTGATGATGCTCTGCGAGAGCTGCTTCGACCAGGTTCACACAGAGAAACTGGTCGATCAGAAAGGTTTTGTTCAGAATTACGAAGCGATGTTTGATACGATTTGCCCGGGCTGCACCGACATCAACCGTCCGCTCGTTGACGATATGCTGGGGAGTTCCGAGTAGCTGTTCAGTTCGAGATGCCTGCCTCTATTTGCACTCCTTCCCGTTGAAATACATGCAGGTGGATTCGCCCGATTTGACCTTCCAGGTCTTGATGACCGGCATGTCACCTTCGTTCGCCACATCCACGACAAAATCGACGAGGCCTGACACCGGGAGTTTCTCCATGTGAGGCCGTGCCACCTCCGGTACGTCGATGTAGAACACGCCGCCGAGCTTGGAAATCAGGACGCGGTGGTTTTCGACATCGACGAAGATCACGGGGCTATAGAAGCTTTTTTCGACGGCCAGGCTCGTGCCGGCGAGGCCGATGCTCAGGAGGGCGGCGAGAAGAATCGTACGCACGGTCAGCATAACGATCGCTCCTTATATAAGGTCGAAGATGGCAATATTATCGCACCCCGTTCGCAAGAAGGGAATGGTAAAAATGAGGGCTAGCGGACGGCGAATGGAGCGGGAGAGACCTGGCCGGCCTTGATCCAGTAGTTCTTCACCTCGGGCACGGGGTTCATAAGGGAAATCAGCAGATAGGCCGGTGCCGGAAGATTGATCTTGGGCCAGATCTCTTCGTAGTCCGTGGCGATCTTGATATCGGTCACCGACGGGCGCGCCGGGTCGTGCGGGTGCGAATGGTAGACGACCTGGAGATCGAGACCG
This sequence comes from Nitrospiraceae bacterium, assembly GCA_900299325.1. Classification (GTDB taxonomy): domain Bacteria; phylum Nitrospirota; class Nitrospiria; order Nitrospirales; family Nitrospiraceae; genus Nitrospira_D. The sequence goes on from OMJK01000231.1 coordinate 1,198, forward strand.
TTGTTGCGCATGTCCTTCTTCGCAGCCGAGAAGTCGCCCATATCCATCACGAAGGCGATCTCGGCCCGTTCGGCCGGCGAGAGCCGCTCGAGATGCGCCGCTTTGGCCGGATCGAATGACGAGAGGTTCTGCGCTCCCTCCGTCGCGACGATGTTTTTGATCCGATACTGGCGACTCACGATGCCGTTGTTGCCGGCCAGAATCCCGCAGCACTCGTACGGCGCCAACTCGCGCGCATGCGCGATCATGCCGTCGAGAATCTGTTTGGGGATGATTAAATCGGACATGGTACCGTTATTCTCACTGATGCCTGTCGCGTTTGTCACTGTCCCGCAGGATGGTCAAACCGGCTGTCCAGCAAGGCCACAGTGAGTGAAGGGCCGAGGCGTACCCTCTGGGGTACGTTGAGGGTCTGAGCGAGACGAGAACGCAGCTGGCAGGCGGTTTCAACATCCTGCTAGATCGTGCAGGAGACCGTGTAATCCAGACTCAGATCTTTGATTTTCGGGTTCGGCCCGCAGAGCGGGCAGGCAGGGTCCTTCGGGCGCCCGACCTTGCGGAACTTCATGTCGAGGGCGTCGTAGATCAGCAGCTTGTTGGCGATGGTTTCGCCGATGCCCAGGATCTCTTTAATGGCTTCGGCCGCCTGCAGAATGCCCATGGTGCCTGCCAGCACGCCCAGCACGCCGGCTTCCTGGCAGTTCGGAACGAGTCCGGCGGGCGGCGGTTCCGGATACAGGCAGCGGTAGCAGGGATAGCCTTCATGGGGCTTGATCGTCGTGAGCTGTCCCTCGAAGCGGAACATGCTCGCGGAGATCAGCGTCTTTTTGGCGAAGAAGCAGGCGTCGTTCACAAGGAAGCGGGTGGTGAAGTTGTCGGATCCATCCAGCACGATGTCGTATTGAGATACCAACGGGAGAATGTTCTCAGCGTCGACCAGTTGGTGATAGGCCTTGACTGTGATTTCCGGATTGATGGCCGACAGCGTCTTGCGTCCCGATTCGACCTTCGGCTGTCCCAGCGTTGCGGTCGAATGGAGTATTTGCCGTTGCAAGTTGGAGAGATCGACGACGTCGCCATCGACCAATCCAATCGTGCCGATGCCGGCTGCCGCCAGATACAACGCCGCCGGCGATCCCAAGCCGCCAGCGCCGATGAGCAGCACCTTGGCACGCTTCAGCTTGAGCTGGCCTTTGCCGCCCACATCCTGCAGGATGATGTGCCGGCTGTAGCGTTGGATTTCGGAATCGGTCAGTTCCATAAAACCCTGTGATCAGTGAACGGTGATGAGTTAGGAGCTGGAAGCGCCAGGGATATCCCCATGCTGATCACTCATCACACGTCACTGCATTTACTCCACCACATTCAATTCGATCGGATCGACGGTGCAGCCTTTTTTGCGCAGGCCGTCGAGGGCCCGTTCGATCTCGGCGGTTTCGCCGGAGAGTTCGACGTCGACCCAGCCGGTCGTTTCGCGCACGTCGGCGCGGCGGACGTTGGTGACAACGGCGTACTCGCGGCCGATCTGATAGATGATCGGCTCCTTGACCTTGTCTTCCGGAAAGCGCACGTGAAAGCGCAAGTGCGACTGCGACATGGTCATCCTCCTGCGATGGCCGGCACGATCGACACTTCGTCGCCGGCCTTCAGCGCCGTGTCTTTGCCTTTGAGAAAACGAATGTCTTCTTCGTTGACGTAGATGTTCACGAACCGGCGCAATTCGCCGCTGTCGTCGCAGAGGCGCGCTTTGATGCCGGGATACGTCGCCTCCAGCGTTTCGACCATGTTGGCAATGGTCGCGGCGGCGATATCCACTTCACCCTGGTTCTTCGTCAGCGGTCTCAGCGGAGTCGGAATACGAACCTTGATCATGCGTCACCACCGCCGTTTTTACCCATCTTGAACGTTTTTTCGAACGCCACAAGGCTCGGCTGGATACGGACCGGCCGGCCGACCGCATCGACCACAGCCTCCTGGGTCTTCAGCCCGTTGCCGGTGATATAGGCGACCGTCACATCGCCCTTCTTGATCGTGCCGTTCTTCACCAGCTTCTGCAGTACACCGATCGTCACGCCGCCGGCGGTTTCGGCAAAGATGCCTTCCGTCTGTGCCAGCAGCTTGATACCTTCCACCACCTCGTCGTCGGTCACCATGTCCATGCTGCCCTTGCTCTCGCCGGTCGCTTTCAGCGCGTAGTAGCCGTCGGCCGGGTTGCCGATGGCCAGCGACTTGGCGATGGTTTTTGGCTTCACCGGCTTGAAGAAGTCGCGGCCGGCTTTGAACGCCGTCGAGATCGGCGAACAGCCTTCGGCCTGCGCGCCGTTGATCTTCGTGCGGACGTCGTTGATCAGGCCCACATACTTCATTTCGTGCAGGCCCTTCCAAATCTTGGTCAAGAGCGACCCGGAGGCCATCGGGATCACGGCCTGGTCCGGCGTCCGCCAGCCCAGCTGTTCGACCGTTTCAAAGGCCAGCGTCTTCGAACCCTCCGCATAGTAGGGGCGGATGTTGATGTTCACGAAGGCCCAACCATGCTCGCCGGCGATTTCGCTGCAGAGCCGGTTCACGTCGTCGTAATTGCCCTCGACCTCGACCACATTGGGTTTATAGATCAAGTTGCCCAGTACTTTGGCCGCTTCCAGATCGCCGGGAATGAACACGTAACAGCGCATGCCGGCGGCAGCCGCGTGGGCGGCAACGGAGTTGGCCAGGTTGCCGGTCGAGGCGCAGGCCACGGTTTCGTAGCCCAGCTCGCGGGCGCGCGTCAGCGCCACGGACACGACGCGGTCCTTGAACGACAACGTCGGGTGATTGACCGTGTCGTTCTTGATGTAGAGTTCGTCGATACCCAAATAGGCGCCGAGATTCTTGGCGCGCACCAACGGCGTGAAGCCCGCGTGGGGACCGATGTAGTTCGTGCCTTCGACCGGCAGCAGATCGGCGTACCGCCACATGCTGCGCGGCCCGTCTTCGATCTTCTTGCGCGAGATGGCCCGCTTCACCTCGTCGTAGTTGTACTTCACCTCGAGGGGGCCGAAGCACATCTCGCAGACGTGGATCGCTTTCGTGGGATATTCCTTTCCGCACTCCCGGCACACCAGCGCTTTCATCTTGCTCATAGCCGCACCGCCTTGGGTTGGGTGTCAGGACGGACCGTACAACCAGCATACGGATCTCCGTCGTCGAACAGTTCGGTGATCGTCGGGTGATCACCGCAGAGCGCGCATTTCGGATTGCGCTTCACGTGAATCTCGCGGAACTGCGTCTTGCGTGCGTCGAAGTCCAGCATGCGATTCGTCAACGGGCGTCCGATGCCGAGCACCAGCTTCAGCGCCTCGGTTGCCTGGATCGTGCCGATGATGCCGGCCAGCACGCCGATAACGCCGGCCTCCTGGCAGGAGGCGACCAATCCGGCCGGCGGCGGCTGCTTGAACACGCAGCGGTAGCAGGCCGACTGCTTCGGGATAATCGTCGTCACGCGGCCGTCGAATCGCAGGATGCCGCCATGCACGAGCGGCTTATTGGCGAAGTAGCAGGCGTCATTGATCAAAAACTTCGCGGTGAAGTTGTCGACGCCGTCGATCACGACGTCGTAGTCGCTGAAAATCTTGAGCGCGTTGCCGGCCGTGAGCCGTTCTTCGTACATCGAGACCTGCACGTCGGGGTTCAACGCTTGGATCTTTTCCTTGCCGGATAGGACCTTGGACCGTCCGACATCCGGCGTGTGGTGCAGGATCTGCCGCTGCAGGTTCGTTAAATCCACCACGTCGCTGTCGATCAAGCCGATCGTACCCACTCCGGCGGCGGCGAGATAGAGCGCAGCCGGCGAGCCGAGCCCGCCCGCACCGACGAGCAGAATCTTCGCCTTGGCGATCTTCTTCTGCCCCTTGCCGCCGACTTCCGGCAATAAAATGTGCCGGCTGTAGCGGGATATTTGTTCGTCGGTGAATTCCATTGGTGTAGCTATCAGCCATCAGCTGTCAGCCATCAGCGCGAAGCTGAGTGCTGAAAGCTGACGGCTGTCGGCTCATATATTGAAATACTTCTCGATGCTGATGTATCGCTCGCCGGTGTCGCACAGAATCGTAACCACGTTCTTGCCGGCGCCCAGTTCTTCGGCCACCTTCTGCGCGGCGAACACGTTGGCGCCCGCCGAAATGCCGACCAGCAGGCCCTCCTTCTTCGACAGTTGCTTGGCGGTCTGATAGGCCTCGTCGTCCGTGACCGTGATCACCCGGTCCAGGATTTTCCGGTTCAGTACTTTCGGAATAAACCCGGCGCCGATGCCCTGAATCTTGTGCGGGCCGGGATCGCCGCCGGATAATACCGGCGAACCGGCCGGCTCGACCGCGATGACTTTCACATTCGGGTTCCGCTCCTTGAAGACCTCGCCGCAACCGGTAATCGTGCCGCCGGTGCCGACTGCGGCCACCAGCGCGTCGATCTTGCCGTCCAGCGCGTCCCAGATCTCCACGGCCGTGGTCATACGGTGCATCGCCGGGTTCGCCGGATTCGAAAACTGGTCCGGCATGAAATACGACGGATTCTGCGCCAGAATGCTTTCCGCTTCCTTGATCGAGCCCTTCATGCCTTCCCAGGCCGGCGTCAGCACTAGCTGCGCGCCATAGGATGACAACAGACTTGCCCGTTCCATGCTCATGCTCTCCGGCATGACAAGAATCAGCTTGTATCCGCGCACCGCGGCGACAAGCGCCAGGCCAATGCCGGTGTTACCGCTGGTCGGTTCGACGATCGTGCCGCCCGGCTTGAGTTTGCCCTGCCGCTCCGCCTCGTTGATCATGTTGAGGCAGATACGGTCCTTGACGCTGCCACCGGGATTGAAGAACTCGACCTTCCCGTAGATCGTCGCCGAGCCGGGCTTGGACAGCCGGTTCAACCGGACGAGCGGCGTTTTGCCGATCAGTTCGGTAATTTCTTTGTGCAGGGGCATCGTCACCGGCCACCCCCCATGTAAAACAGAAATTCGACCTGATCGCCGTCGTTGAGGCGGGTGGTGCCCAGATGGTCCCGTTCCAGCATCTTGTCGTTGACCTCGACAGCGACCATTTGAGGCTCGATCTTTTTCGCGGCGAGCAAATCGAGGACGGTTCCCCCCTGGATCTCCTCCGATTTGCCGTTGATTTTCACCTGCATGAATTCTCCCAAGTTGGCTTATAGATTAGAGAATTTGATCAAAATAGCAAAGCCGCAATCCCAATGTCAAGGTTGGGGCTGCTCGAGATGAGAGGCACTGGGGCGAGACTTGGATTCGCGAAAGCGGCGATGGCCAGAGAACGGTCTGGTTGCAGAGCCGATCCAGGCAGAACCTTGCTTGACATTCCGCCAGGTTCGCCCCCACTATGCCCGTCTTTGTGGAGATCCTGCGATGTGGAAGAAAAACTTTCTGTTCCGGGCAACCGACGCGACTCCGCTCAAGGAATCGGAGAACGAGTTGTTTCACGATACGGAGCCGGCCATGGACAGCGCCGGGCTCACATTCGACAAGTTCCTCTCGGTTTGGGTCCAGGGCGACGGGGAGGAGGAGAAGCCGGTCGCCTTTACCAACGTCTATGTGCGCACGGCCACGCTGGATGTGGGCAAGAAGGTCGGATTTCTCCAGCCGCTGCAGGGCCGGTCTCATCAGATCAAGCAGATGTTGACGCCGGCGCAAAAACAGTTCCTTCGTGACTGGCTGCGCACGCAGGCTCCGCAGGCCTGGGACGCCTCCGAAGACCACTTCCGCGAACTCTTCGACCAGGCATGATCCGGGTGTCGCTCTCCGCAATCCGAGTGGCGGGTTTCCTGCTGGGCTGTACCGTCGTCGTCCAGAGCCTGCTGGCCTCGGATACTGGTGCAGCGACCGAAGTTTGGTATGCGCCGGAAGACCGTCCGCTTGAGCGGGTTGTGCGGCTCTACGATCACGCAACCCGCTACATCTTTGTCGCGGTCTACGGGTTGACGTCGCCGGTGGCCGTCAAAGCGCTGGCCGATGCAAAAAAACGCGGCGTCGACGTGCGGGTGATTACTGACCGGGAACGGATGCACGATCCCAAACAGCAGACGGCTGTCGCGGCGCTGCGGCACGCCGGTGTGCCGGTGCGAGTGAACCGGCACGACTCGTTGATGCACCTGAAACAGGTCGTGGTCGACGACGAGGTCAACACCACCGGCTCGATGAATCAAACGACCAGCGGTAACCAGTACAACGACGAGCGGCTGGATGTGATCAGAGACCATGCCGTCACGGTGAAAGCGCGCGACAAGTTTCTCGCGATGTGGAAGGACAACGAGCGGTTTCAATTGTGGCAGGAGCAGTAAACCGGTTGCGTGTATGACGACGATCGACACGGACATCGCAGTGGTCGGTGCGGGCGGCGGTGGAGCGGTACTGGCGCTCGCGCTCGCCCGAAAAGGCATCCGGACATTTGTGCTCGAGCAGGCGCCGGGTCCGCCCCAGGGATTGCGCGGCGAAATTCTCCAGCCGAACGGGCAACAGGTTTTGGATCGTCTCGGGCTGCTGCACACACTGCCGGCACAGGCCGTTCGTCCCGTGCACAAGTTTCATTTCTGCCGCACCGGCGGTGAACGCCTCTGCACCGTGGATTACAGCGATCTGCCGCCTCCATACAATCAGGCGGTCGTGACATTGCCGAATGTGGCGCACCATGCCATTCTCAATGCGATTCAGACGGAGCCCAGCGTCACGTTGCGGTACGGAACTGCCTTCACCGGATTGCTGCGGAATGGCAGGCAGGTCGTCGGCTTGACTGCGCAGCAGGGCGGAGAGTCGCTGATGGTCAACGCCAAGGTGGTGGTCGGCGCCGACGGTGCCTTCTCGAAGGTGCGCGAGGCGTTGGGAATTCCTGCCGATCTGCATCTGTATCCGCAGGGGTACCTGATTGCGATTCTGGATGCGGCGGCGCCGATGACCGAGGCGAAATACTTTGTCGGTAGGCGGACCATTCTCGGAATGTTCCCGGCAGCCGGCAACAAGGTATACCTCTTCTACATGATTCCGTCCGGGTCGTACGAGCAGGTGAAAGCACAGGGCCTGCCGGCGCTGCACCAGGTTTGGACGGCCATCGATCCGTCGTGCGCAGCGCTCTTCCGGAACTTACACGACTGGGGCCAGACCGCGTTCATGCCGACCGGCCGCGTCCGCACGCCAACCTGGGTGGCCGATGGGGCCATGCTGATCGGCGATGCCGCTCATGCCATGAATCCGCACGCGTCGCAGGGCCGCATGCAGGCGATGGTGGATGCCATGACGGTGGCCGAGTTGCTTCCTGAATGTTTGACGAAAAAGGATTTTTCTGCCGGCACGCTCAGGGAATATGAGCACCAGCGGCGGCCGCAGGTGACGATGCTGCAGCGTCTGGCCGACGAACAGGTGCTGTTCTGGAACACGGCCAACCCGGTGCTCGGTTTTCTGCGCGACCGTGTCTTTCGCACGCTCGATCGCAACGCGCGGTTGCGGTATCGGGTGCTCTCCACGACGGCGGGACTGCGCCGGTCCGCTCCGTTTGGATTGCTCGACCGTATGATGGCGGCCGGCTTCCTGCCGGATCCGTCCGCCCAGGTCATGAAAGAAGCGGTCGGTTCATGACGTCTTCGACTGAGCGGACCTTCGACGGAGTACCGGACGACGTCCAGCAGACCCTGCGCGCCTATGTGAAAGAGGTGCGTGCCGCCTACGGCGAACGACTCAACGGCATCGTGCTCTATGGCAGCGCGGTGCGTGGCGAATTTCTTCCCGGCCGGTCCAATCTGAACATTCTGCTCAGTGTGCCAGCGCACGACGTGGCGCTGCTGCAGGCCTACACCGCACTGCACACACGGTGGGGCAAGGAGCAGATCGTCGTGCCGCTTTTCATGACCGTAGACGATCTGCGCTCGGCTTCGTTGCTGTTCCCGCTGGAATATCTCGATATGCAGGAATGTCACCGGGTGCTGTGGGGGCAGGATCCCTTTGCGGGCATCGCGGTGGACCGGCGCCATTTGGCCGTGGAGATTGTCCAGAGCCTGCGGAACAATCTGTTGCGGGTGCGGCAGCGGTTCGTCGAAGGGGGCGGCACGGAGGAAGCGATCACGGTGTTGCTGCCGCTGTCGGTCACGGCGCTGTTGCCCGCGTTGCGTGGCGTGCAGCGGGTGCTGGGGCAGCCGGTCTCTTCGCAGGGCGACGACCTGCTCGACAGGCTGGCGTCGCAGCTGGGCATCGACGGTTCGGGATTGCGGGATGCCTGGTCGCTCAAGCGGGGACACATCACGCCCGGCAAGCAGGAGGTCCCACGGCTGATGGCGCGCTACCTGGACAGTCTGGAGCGTGTGGTGCGGACGGTTGAAGAACGGCTGGGGCAGGGGACGCGATGACGCGCGCATTGACTGCGGGTGTGTTGGTGGTTGCCATGGTGGCATGGACCGCGACAGCGCAGGCGGCGCTCTACGAGCGGCCGAAAGAACGGCCACCGCTGCCCGGCCCGCTCGGCTATGTGAGCGATCATGCCCAGGTGCTGGACGCGAATTGGAAAGAACGTATCCGGTCGGTCTGCCAGGATCTCGAGCGGAAAACCGGCGTGGAGATGGTCGTTGTCACCGTACCGACGATCAAACCGTTCGCGTCGGCGAACGAATATGCCACGGCGCTTTATGAAAAGTGGGGCATCGGTTCGGCGCAGCAGGAGCATGGCGTGCTGGTGCTGGTGGCGGTGCAGGAACGCCAGGCGGCCATGACACTCGGCCGCCAAATGATGCCGGTGATCACACCGGCCGTTATGGGCGAAGTCGGCGGCGCCTATCTGCATCCAGCCATCGCGCAGGGTGAGTTCGGCGAAGGGCTGTATCGAACCGTCGTCGCGCTCGCCGCGCCTGTGCAAGGGGTGCGGGTCGGCTCGCTGACCAAACATCACTTGAAAGGTGTGGGATTCTGGATCACGCTCGTGACCAGCATCGGCGCGCTCTCGTTCTTCTGGTGGATCAGCCGGCCGGATCTGCGTCACCCCTATCGCCGAATCCAAAAAGGCGAATACTGGGGCACAGGGCAGGGCGGCTTCGGCGGCAACTGGGGCGGGTTCGGCGGAGGTACCGGCGGGGAAGGATTCCGGTAGCCCATGGCACTCGTCTGGTCCGTTACGATTTTCCTCAGCGCGTTTCTTCTCTTTCTCGTCCAGCCGATGATGGCGAAAATGATCCTGCCGATGCTGGGCGGGACGCCGGCTGTCTGGAACACCTGCATGCTGTTCTATCAGGCCACGCTGCTGGCGGGATATGGCTACGTGCACCTGCTCAACTCGCGCGTGGCGCCGCAGCGGCAGCTGCTGGTGCATCTCATCCTACTGGCGGTGCCGATCCTATTGCTGCCCATCGGTCTGCCGTCCGGCTGGACTCCGCCGGATGATTCGAATCCGGTGCTGTGGGTGCTCCTGCTGCTGACCGTCGCCATCGGCCTGCCGTTCTTCGTGTTATCCA
>OMJK01000232.1 GCA_900299325.1 Nitrospiraceae bacterium
TCTTGACGTTTCATCAGTTGGCGCTCCGCCTGGCCGACGAGCGGCGCCATCTCGCCGCCGCGCCCGCGATGCAGGTGGTCGGCGATCTGTTTTTCGAGCAGCTCATCCGCCGCATCGTGCATCGCGACATGCCCAGTCTGGCTCTGCTCAAGCAGATGGGGCAGGCCTCCGGCGCCTGGGGTGCCCTCTGGTCCACTATTCGCGATTTAAAAGACGCCGGCGTCGACCCCGGCGAAGCGTTGCGAGGCGTCCGCGAGCGCTACTTCGGTCACGACGATCAGGCGTGGCTGACCGCGCTGTTTTCCCTGCATGCCGCCGTGCTGGAAGCAGGCCGCACGCTCGACGCCGGCACCGCGGACGACCTGGCTGCATCGCTACTTTCGTTCGTGCCTGAATCCCGATTTATCGCATCGCTCCGGCAGGCGTTCTACTACGGGTTTTACGATCTGACGCAGATCCAGCTGGACTTTTTCTCCGCCGTCAGCCGCGCCGTCCCCGCGACACTGCTGTATCCGCTGGCCCGCGAACCGGCCTACGCGTTCGCACAGCGGTTTTTCGAGCGGCACATCCAACCTCTGGCCGCCGCTCCGGATGCCATCGCCGACGCGGCTGCCGCCACCGGCATGCCCACCGCCGAACCCATTGAGCTATCCGTGCGCAGCGTCATCGGTGCGGACGAAGAATTGGCCTCGGCCTGCCGCACCATTCTCGACCTCGTGGAGACCAACGGCTACCGGTTCGACGAAATCGGCGTCGTCGCCCGCAGCCTGGACGCCTATCGCAGCACATTGCCGGCCCTGTTCGACCGCCACCGTGTGCCGTTCACCATTCACGGAGGACGCCCGCTGATCCATGAGCCGGTCGCGAAACTTCTGCTTCAACTGGCTGCGCTGCCGGTCAACGACTACTACCGGACAACGGTGCTCGAGGTCGTAAGCTCGCCGTTCTATCACCATCAACTCGACGGGGCACGATCGGATTCGGTGCGGCCTGAATTATGGAAGCTGCTTGTCTCGGCGCTGGGTATCACGCGCGGACAGGACGAGTGGGCGCGGGTGGAGCAGGTGAGTCGTGCGACTGTGCGGTTGGCATCGGACGATGAAGAAACCGGTGGCGTGACCGTGCCGGGTATCGACGCGGACGTTGTGGCCACACTCTGGCAAACAATCTCGCGCCTCCTATCGGACTGCGCGCAACTACCCTCGCACGGACCGGTATCGACGTTGATCGACGCGTTCACCCGATTGCTCGACCGCCATGTGCAGCGCCTCGACGGCGATGAAGCCGCTTTGCCTGAAGCCGCACTTCGATTGACGCCTGTCTGGGAGGCTCTCGACCTGACACTCGCCGAACTCAAAGAATTGACGCTGTTCGATGACGACCTGACGTGGGAAGAGTTCGTCACGATGCTGACCGAGGCGGTCGAACGTACGACCGTCCACTCACACGAACCTGATCACCTCGGCGTCACCGTGCTCGACGCGATGGCCGCTCGCGGACTGCCATTCAAAGCTCTGTTCGTGTTGGGGCTCAACGAAAAGGTCTTCCCGCGCTATATCCGGGAAGACGCGTTCCTGCGCGACCGGCACCGGCAGGTGCTTGCCGCCACGCTCGGATTCAAGATCGACGAAAAGCTGACCGCCTACGATGAAGAAGCCCTGCTCTTTGCGCTGCTGTGCCAATCTGCCGGCCGGCGTCTCTATCTGTCCTATCAGCGGGCCGATGACAATGGCCGCACGGCCGTGCCGTCTCCCTATCTGGCCAAAGCCGGTCAGTCGTTCACAGCCGGAACACTCGCCACGGAAACCGTTCCCCGCCGGTTGACCGATCGCCTCGCACAACGCCCATCGCTCCGCGCGGTTCTGCCTCCCTCCGACCTGGCGATCTGGATGGCCATCAGCAACCAGGACCCGTCTCCGTTGTTGGCAGTGGTGGGCCATCATGCCGATGCGGTCCGTCACGGACTCGCTGCACTGGAGCACATCGACGATGAAACACCGGCGCTCACCGCGTACGACGGTCTTACCGGTACGCTCGACACCCACCTCAATCGTGTGCAGCACCGGGGAATCGCCCCGACGCCGCTCGAACGGTATGGCCGATGCCCGTTTCAATACTACGCCGCCGAGGTGTTGAATCTGGAGTCTGTGCGCCGACCCGCAGCACACGAACTCAATTCCGCTGTGTTGGGCACCGTGGCTCACGCCGCACTGCGGTACTGTTACGAGGCATTACTCCCCACCGGATGGCCTGCGGATCCGGTGACGGACGATACCATCGCCTGGTGCATCCACAGCGCCGTCGAACGGGCGGCAGGGGAATGCGAGGCGACCTGCAGAACCGGCCACGATGTGCTGTGGGAGGTGGCGAAGGATACCGTGATCGGCCTTGTGACGGAGGCCGTGGAGTCCGATGAAGCCGCCTATGCGGAGCACCCCTTCGTTCCGGTGGCATTCGAAGCCGACGCCGAGGGAACCCTGCCGGATGGCGTCACAATGAATCGTCAGCCCGTCAAGATTCACGGCCGTTTCGACCGGATCGACCGGCACCGTCAGTCCGGCGAACTGCGGGTGGTCGACTACAAAATCAAGGTCGGCTCGCACATGAAGACGGACGACCGGCATCTGCTGCAAGCGGCCGTGCGCGCGGTCCGGCTGCAGCCACCGTTCTATGCCGCCATGCACTGTGCCGAGCAACCGCCGCCCATCGAAGTGCAATTGTTTTTTCTGGCGCCAAAATGGTCGACACCGGTCGTCCGCTCGACATTCCGCTCGGCCGCCTGGGATTCGCCCGCCGGATCGCTGTTGCGCACAACGATCGCTACGTTGTTGAACGGGATCCGCGACGGCCGGTTCTTCATCGTGCCGGACAGCTACTGTGATACCTGCGATTTCCGGACCGCCTGCCGCCGTGAACATGGCGCTTCCTGGTGGCGGGCCTCCCGCGCGCGCGAAACGCACGTCATCACCTCCTTGCGTACCCTGCGGGTGCCGGATGAATAGCCCGACCATTCCCGACCAGCGTGAGCGGGTCGAAGCGGAAACGACCTTTGACCGGAATGTGGTCGTGATCGCCGGCGCGGGCACGGGGAAAACCACTCTGTTGGTCAATCGTCTGATCCACCTGCTTATCAAGGAGCCGGACCCGATTCCCGTTACGCAACTCGTGGCCCTGACGTTCACCAACAAAGCCGCCACCGAAATGAAGCAGCGGCTGCGCGAACGGTTGACCGGACTCATGGCATCCGCAGGACAGGGAACGGAAACGGAGGGTGGCGCGGTCTCCCTGCGGGCGTTGCGTGATCGCTACGGCCTTTCGAGCGAAGCCATCACCGCACGAGCCTCTGCGGCGCTGGGCGACATCGAAAAGTCCCAGATCGGCACGCTCCACAGTTTCGCCGCGCATCTCTTGCGGCTCTACCCGCTGGAAAGCGGCGTATCGCCGTCCTTTCAAGAAGATGACGGCCTGCGATTCGACGAACACTTCACGCAGCACTGGGATGTGTGGGTCGACCGCGAACTGGGCCGGCAGGGCACGCGCCACCATCAGTGGAAAACGGTGCTGCGTGTGGTCACACTGGACGACCTGCGTACCTTCGTCCGGTCGCTGTGCAACGAGATGATCGATCTGGAATCCCTGCGCCGCCAGTTGGAACCGGCATCGCTCGATCCGCACCTGGCCGACTCTCTGACGGCCTGGCGGGATCAGGGGCGCACACTCCTTGCGGCCCATGCCGGCCCAAAGCCCCGTAAGGTCGAGCACATGCTGGCGGCAGCGGTCGCCCTGCTGACCCGCCTCATCGAGCAGGGTCCGCGCTCCCTTGCCACGCAGCCGCAGGAAGAACGAGAGCAGCTCCAAAAAGATCTAGGCCTGGCGGTCCGCGGATGGGAAAGTGAAGAATTCAACGCTGCTGGAATAATTATCGATCTAGCCCAGCAATTTCAATCTGTTGACCAGCAGTTCTTCAAAGATCTATTGAGCCTGATTATTCCGCTCGTGCACCGCATTCGCGAGTCGTTTGCGCAGCAAGGCTGGCTGTCCTTCGATAGCCTTCTGGCTCGCGCCCGCGTGCTCCTGCACGAGCATCCGGCCATCCGCGATCGCATCAAACGCGAGTACCGGGCGGTGTTGGTTGACGAGTTTCAGGATACCGACCCGGTGCAGTATGAAATCGTTCTGGCCGTATCCGAACTGCCAGGCACCCATGAAACGGCCTGGCAGAAGATGGCGCTCGAGCCGGGCAAGCTGTTTATCGTCGGTGATCCCAAACAATCCATTTATGCATTCCGCCGAGCCGACATCGAAGCCTTCGAACGGGTCGTGGAGAAAATCGAAGCGACCGGCGGCATGACCCGGCGGTTGACGGCCAACTTTCGAAGCGATGCGGCCCTTCTGGGTCCGGTGAACGACATCTTCGACCGGCTCTTATGCGAACAACCGCACATTCAACCGGCCAATGTGCGGTTGGATGCCCGGCCACGCCGGCGCCCGCCTCACCTTACCCCCGGCGTCTCGCTTCGAATTGTCACGCCACCCGGCGACGAGACCTTCGACGCAGCCGAAGCGGTCAGGGCCGAAGCCGCCGCACTGGCCCGTTGGCTGAAAGACGATGTCTTCACACAGCACTCCGTCAAGCCCGGCCACGTGACCCTGTTGTTTCGAAAGCTGACTCAGGCCGATGCGTATCTGGACGCACTCCGGCGCCACCAGATCCCCTACGTGATCGAAGGGGAGAAGCATTTCTATCGCCGGCAGGAGATCATCGACGTCGTGAACCTTCTGCGGGTGCTGGACCATCCTCACGACACCATCGCGCTGCTCGGCCTCCTGCGATCCCCGCTGGGCGGGCTGACCGACCGCGCAATCTACGACCTGCGTCAGGCCGGACTGTTCGACTACCGGCGTGCGCCGGATGTGGCCGTCTGGCCTCATCCGGCGGCCGCTCACGTCCAGCACCTCTACCACACGCTCGACCAATTGCACCGCGACATTGCCCTCTGGCCGCTGGGCGACGCTATTCAACACATCCTGGATGCTATTCCGGTGCTGGAACTGGCGGCCGCGTCACTCCACGGGGAACAGGCCGTCGCCAACATCCTCAAGATGAAACAGTTGGCTGCAGAGTTAGCCGATCGGCCGCACCTCACGCTCAGCGGATTCGCCGAACTCATGGCCCGGCGGCTTGACGAGCAACCGGCGGAAGCGGAAAGTCCGCTGGCTGAAGAATCGCCGGAGGCGGTGCAGATTCTGACGATTCACAAATCGAAGGGGCTGGAATTTCCTGTGGTGATTCTGCCCGGCCTTCATCAAGGCTCCGGCCGCGAACGGTCGCAGCCGGCGGTCACGCATGATTGGTCGAGCGGCCAGTACGGCCTGGCGCTCGGCGGCCGCCAGACGGTGAACTCGGTATGGCTGCGTCAGAAATTGACCGTCCGGGAAGAAGCGGAACGCCGGCGTGTCCTGTACGTCGGCATGACGCGCGCCAAAGATTTCCTGCTTCTCTCAGGGGCCGCTACCGCCCGCATCAGCAGCGGCAGCGTCCTGTTCGAGATGCAAGCGATCGGGGAGGGGGACCTGGGGGCGACAACGACAACCGCCTTGACGGTCGGTGCCAGCCGGATTCCGCACACAGCAGTCCCTGCGCCGGAGCGAATGTATACCCGCAGACCTCGTACGCAGAATTCATCCGACATGGCCATCGATCCGGCCGTAATCGCCGCACGATGGCAATCACGCGACCTCGCCTGGCAGAAGACGCGTACCGTCCCCCGGCACCTGACTCCCACCATGCTGGCGCAAGCAAACCAACCGGCGCCGGAGCGCCGGTCCCGCACCGGCCCGGATCGGGAATTCGGACGGCTCGTCGGCATCCTGACCCACCGACGGCTCGAACAGTGCGACTTTGCCGCCGACTCGTCGAAGCTCCTGGACCGGCTCGACGGATTCGTTCAGCGTGCCCTGTCGGTCGAGCAGCAGGACTTGGCCCCCCGATTGACTGCCGCACTCCGGGAGTTGCTGACAACCTACGGCCGTTCACCATTGTATAAACAGCTGGGACAGGCCACTATCCTTGGCCGGGAAATCCCGTTCCACATTCCCTGGGGGGAGAAGCAGGTGATGGAGGGCGTCATCGACGTTCTGTACCGGCTTGACGGCCGGCTCTGGATTGCGGACTATAAGACCGACGCTGTGACACCGGATGAAGCGCCCACGCAGGCGGAGCGGTACCGCACGCAAGCGACGCTCTATAAACAGGCAGTGCAGCAGAGCCTGGGAATCCCTGCAGCCGGTTTTCAATGCATCTTTCTCCGGTGCGCAACCGCCGTTGAACTGTAAGGAGGCCGTTATGAATCGCGTGCTCGCGTTCCTGATACCGCTGGCTATCAGCAGCCTGCTCGCCGCCTGTGCCAGTCACAAGGCGCCGCCGACAAACATTCTCGTCGCACCGGCCGGCACATCCGCCAAAGCGGCGCCCTTTATGGCGGAAGGAGAGCGCCTCTTCAATGCGAAGGACTACACCGGAGCCAGCGCGGCCTTTCAAAATGCCATCGCGCAGCAGTCCGATCTCGCCGAAGCCCACTACAATCTGGCGGTCAGTCTGGACCGGATGGGCAACAGAACCGATGCGAAGAAACATTACATCACCGCAGCCAACCTGGCTCCCGGCAATAAAGTCATCTGGGATTCGCCGCCAATGCGGGAGATCGGTCTGACACACGACATCGGCAAGAAATCCTACATCGATTCCACCTATCGCGGGTTCTGACATGGCCGGGCGGCGACGCCACACTCTGTCGCCTGACGCATTTGCCGCCCTCGTGCAACGGGCTATCGCCGATCTGCCTCCTGCCTACGCCAAGCTGATGGAAACGATTGCCGTCGTCGTCGAGGAAGAACCGTCGCAAGAGGTGCTGGACGATCTCGAACTGGACAGCGCCGATGACCTTCTCGGCCTCTATCAGGGCCAGTCGCTGGCCACGGAGTCGTTCTTTGAAGCAGGAGGAACGGCGCCGGCCAAGATTTCCATTTACCGGGGACCGATTCTCCGCCAGTGCGAGAGTGAAGAGGACATCGTGCAGGAGGTCTATGACACAGTCGTCCATGAATTAGGGCATCACGTCGGGCTGGACGACGAGGACATGCCCTATTAAGGAAGGGGCGCGCGGGGCGTTGCTAATGCCGCCTTTCGATAGCCCCACGCCAGCATAAAGATGCCTGCCATTACCATCGGAGCGGAGAGGAGTTGTCCCATCGAAAACGGACCGAGGATCAATCCGAGATGCGCATCCGGCTCACGAACAAATTCCACGGCCAGCCGGCACAACCCATAGCCGGTGATGAAGCTCCAGAAGATGGTGCCGGGTGGCGTGTCACGCCTCCCAATGAGCCACAACACAACATAGAGCACGACCCCTTCGAGTCCAGCCTCGTAGAACTGTGACGGATGTCGGCAGGTCGGTCCTCCGGTCGGAAACACCATGCACCAATCCACGTCCGTGGCCCGCCCATACAGCTCCCCATTAATGAAATTGCCGATCCGGCCGAGGCCCAGCCCGATCGGCGTTACGGCCGCAGCCAGGTCGGCCACCGTATAGACCGGCAACCCTCGGCGCGCGCTAAACCAGACCAGCGCAACGATGGTCCCGACCAAGCCGCCGTGAAACGACATGCCGCCTTCCCACACGGCAAAGATCTTTAGCGGGTTCTGCAGATAGTACGATGGATTGTAAAACACCGTGTACCCAAGCCGGCCCCCGATAAACACCCCGAAGGCCGCAAAGACAACCATGTCATAGATCTGTGTGGAGTCGAGGGGAAGCCCCTTCGTCACTACCCGTCGCCGAATAAGGAAATAGGCGGCGGTCAGGCCGATCAGATACATCAAGCCGTACCAGCGGAACTGCAGTGGACCGAGTTCCACAAAGACCGGATTGATGTGGGGATAGGGAATGGCAGCCAACGAACCCATCGGCTCTCCTTGCTTCCGGAGGCCGATCATAGGGGAGGGGAATCGGCTTTGCAACCGCCCTGTTTCCTGTCCAACACAGCGGCTGCCTCATGCCACACTCGCGCGACTCGCAGAGGCTCTACGAAAGCGGTGTGAGATTTCTGAAACGAGTGTGGTGCTGCCTGTTGAGAAAACGAGACCGTTTATTAATCCGGATTAATCGGACGGGGATTATTTCGCCGATTTTGCCCGCTCAGATGCCGATCGAACGCTGGCACGCTTGATGCCATAGGACATGGCAGAGGGTCGCGTGCCCCTCGCAACACATTCAACACAAGGAGGGTCATCATGTCAGAGCAAGGCAAACAGATCGCTAAGGTTGCAGCGCTGGTCGCGGGTGGAGCGGTGGTCGGGGCCGGTCTCGGATTGCTGTTCGCGCCGCAGTCGGGTGCGGAAACACGCCGGGACATCAGCCGGTATGCCAGAAAGGCCCAGATCAACGTGACGCGGTGGAGCCGCGCGATCCAGTCCGGCGTCAAAGAAGTGATGGATCACGGACGCACGAACGGGACGATCCGCGATGATCAGCAGGAGCTGGTGGCGTCGCTGAATTAATTCCAGCCGCCATCGGACACCCAGCCGTGGACCAGCCTGTTGCCGACTCCTTCGGCACAGGCTGGCTGCGTCCCTGACCGCCAGCGACGCAGGACGCGTGCGTATCTCGGACCGCTCATCACATCTGTCCGTCTTCTTGAATCCCCTCAAGACCGGTGTTAGAGTCTCGCCAATCTGTGCGCCCCCACAGCCTGGTCAAACAGTTTTCCAGCAAGGCCGCAGTGAGCGAGATGCTGAGGCGTACTGCCGAGTACGTTGAAGCGTCGAGCGAAACGAGAACGACGCTGGGAGACTGTTTCACCAGGCTGATTAAGCCGGAGTGGCGGAATTGGCAGACGCAAGGGACTTAAAATCCCTCGGGCCCACAAGGCCCGTGCCGGTTCGATCCCGGCCTCCGGCACCA
>OMJK01000233.1 GCA_900299325.1 Nitrospiraceae bacterium
GGCGGACGGGGCAACAGCCATTTCGCCACGTCTACCAATCGGGTACCGACCCGTTGTGAATTGGGCACCGAGGGCGAAGAGCGCCGGCTGCGGCTGGAACTCAAACTGCTCGCCGACGTCGGCCTGGTGGGCTTTCCCAACGCCGGCAAATCCACTTTGATCGCCGCCGTCTCCGCCGCGCGGCCGAAGATCGCCGACTATCCGTTTACGACGTTAGTCCCCAATCTCGGTGTCGTCCGGTGGGGCTCCGACCGCAGCTTCGTGGTCGCCGATATTCCCGGCCTCATCGAAGGCGCGCACGAAGGCAGGGGGCTCGGCTTTCAGTTTCTACGCCACATCGAGCGCACCGCGTTCCTGCTGCATCTGATCGATGTCTCGGAGTGGGCGCCGGAAGAGCCTGTCGTTAGTTTCGAAACCATGCGGCAGGAGCTGGCAGCCTACGACGCGTCGCTGAACGAACGTCCGTTCGCCGTCGTCGCCACGAAAATCGACATCGCCGGCAAGAGCGACCGCCTGGCGCAACTTCAGGCCTATTGCCGGCGGCATAAATACAAATGCCTGCCGGTGTCCGCGGCAACGCGCGAAGGCCTGGACGATCTCGTGGCCTTCGTCGGCAAACGCGTGGACAGTCTGCGGAAAACGCCATGCGAAATGAGCTCTTAAAACAGGCCAAGCGGATCGTCGTGAAAATCGGGAGCAGCCTCATCGCCTCCCGCGCGACCGGCCTGCGCCCCGAGCAGATCGAACGGCTGGCCGGCGAACTGGCGGCGCTGCGCACCGGAGGGCGGGAGGTGCTCATCGTCTCCTCCGGCGCGATCGTGTCGGGTATCACGAAGCTGCAGTTGAAAGAATATCCGAAAAGCCTGCCCGTCAAGCAGGCGGCCGCGGCCGTCGGGCAAAGCCGGCTGATGTGGGCCTATGAAAAATCGTTCGAGCGGCTCGGCGTCCAGGTGGCGCAGGTGCTGTTGACCCATCACGATCTTGCCGACCGGCGGCGGTTTCTAAACGCGCGCCATACGCTCGCGGCGCTGATCGGCTTCGGCGTCGTTCCCATCATCAACGAGAACGACACCGTCGCCGTCGACGAAATTCGCGTCGGCGACAACGATACGCTGGCGAGCGAGGTCGCCCATCTCATCGACGCCGACCTGCTCGTCATTCTGTCCGACGTCGACGGCCTGTACACGGACGACCCCCGAAAAACCCCGTCGGCGACGCTGATTCCGTTGATCCCCGAGATCACCGACGACATCGAGCGGCGGGCCGGCGCCTCCAGCACCTTCGAGGGCACCGGCGGCATGGCCACGAAAGTGCGCGCGGCCAAAAAGGTCGGCGAGTACGGAGTCGCCACACTCATCCTCAACGGGCAGCAGGCGGGATTGCTTCCCAAAGTCCTGAACGGCGGCGAAGGCGGCAGCCTGTTTGTCGCCAAAGGACGCCGCCTGACCAGCCGTAAACAGTGGATTGGCTACACGCTCCGCCCACGCGGCAGCGTACGGCTCGATCAGGGCGCGGTCGACGCGCTGACGCAGCGGGGCAAAAGCCTGCTGGCCTCCGGCATCGTCGACGTGCAAGGCGAGTTCGAAGCCGGCGATCCGGTGGCCTGTGTGAATCCGGAGGGCAAAGAGTTCGCCAAAGGCCTGGTCAACTTCTCTTCGGCGCTGTTGAGCCGGATGAAGGGCCTCAAGACTCAAGACATCCAGCAGCAACTTGGACCGCAGGAATACGAGGAGGTCATTCACCGGGATAACCTCGTCATCCTCTAGCAACCTTTATGCGCCTTGGATTATTCGGCGGCAGCTTCAACCCGATTCATAACGGCCACCTCGGTCTCGCACGGCAGGCCGTCGAGGCACTGCCGTTGGACCGGTTGCTGTTCATCCCCACCGGCGATCCTCCCCACAAGCGGGAACAGGCCCTGGCGCCGGCCCGCGACCGTTATCGGATGGTCCAACTAGCCATCGCCGGCCATCCCGCCTTCGATATATCCGACATCGAACTCACGCGGCCGGGGAAATCCTACTCCATCGACACCGTTCGCGAACTGCAGCGCCGGTCCAAGCCGGGCACACAGCTGTTTTTTTTAATCGGGCTGGACGCGTTTCTGGACTTCCCGACCTGGCGAGCGCCCCAGGCGTTGCTGGAACTCTGCCACATGGTCGTGATCGCGCGACCGGGCACCTCGTTTCGCACACTCGCGACGATGCCGCTGTTGCCGGTTGTCTCGCTGCGCGACCTGGAATCGCTGGACGCAGGGACAAGCCGCAGGCTGGACATTCCCCTTCCAACCGGTCCCGGCATCATCTGCCTGGCGCTGCCCCCCTCGCCGATCTCCGCATCCGACATCCGGCAGCGGATTCAGTGCGGAAGCACGCTGGCAAACTTGTTGCCGCCCCCCGTCGAATCCTTTATAATTCAGCATCGTCTGTATCAGGAGGATCCCGATCGCACGAACGTCTAAGGCGACCGCCCTCGCCATCGGCCGGGCGATGCTCGACAAGAAAGCCCTCGACGTCCTCGTGCTGCATGTCGCCCCGCTCACTTCAGTCGCCGATTATCTGGTGCTCGGGTCGGCGGAATCGGACCGGCAAACCCGCGCGATCGCCGACCATATCGACGGACTGGTCTCCGGCAAGGGCGAACGGCCGTTGAGCATCGAAGGCACGACGTCGGGCCAGTGGGTATTGCTGGATTTCGGCGACGTCGTCGCGCATATTTTCCGGCAGGACACCCGTGCGCACTACGCGCTGGAGCGGCTCTGGCGGGACGCGAAAGCGGTGCCCGTGACGGAAGAACCGGCACGACCCGCGGCGCCGAAGACGAAGCGCCGCACGGCAGCGACGCCGAAACCCAGAGCGCGGAAACGGGGCTAAGCCATGTTGCGCTTACTGCTCACCATCTTCCTGGTCAGCATCGGCCTCTTTCTCTACAGCTATTTCCGCGAACTGAATCCCGGCACCGTCCTGATCCGGACCAGTTCGACCGGACAATTCGAGTTGAGCCCGGTGACGCTGGTCCTCATCGCTATGGCCATCGGCGCCGTCGTCGTCGCATTCATCGTCGGCGTACAGCAGACCGCGCATGCGATCATCAACTGGCGCAGCAACCGGCTTGTCCGCCGCAAGGAAAAAGTGGATGTGCTGCACCGGGAAGGCACGCACGCCTTCATGTCCAAACGGACCCTGGAAGCCATCAGTCTGTTCGAGAAAGCCCTGGCCATCGATCCGAATCGCGTGGACTCGCTGCTCTGGCTGGGTAACATCTACCGGTCCGAGCAGAACTATGCCGAGGCGGTCCGACTGCACCAGCATGCCAACCGGGTGGACGACCGGAACATCGAAGTGCTGCTGGAACTGGGTAAGGATCTCGAAGGTGCGAAACGCTACGAAGACGCGCTCCAGGCCTTCCACAAAATTCTCCGCATCGAGCCGGACAATTTGACTGCGCTCATCCGCAAGCGCGATCTCCATATCCGGCTGGAAAAATGGAGCGACGCTCTGGAAATCCAGCATCGCCTTTTGAAGGCCAACCTGCCGGCGCAGGAAAAACAGGCGGAGGAAGCCCTGCTGGTCGGCTGCATGTACGAGGTAGGCCGGCAGTTCCTGGAACGCGGCCATCCGGACAAGGCCCGCCGCTATTTCCGCGGCGCTATCAAGAAAGACCGGAGTTTCCTCCCCGCCTACATCGGCTTGGGAGAGATTCTCATCCACGAAGGCAAGAGCAAGGACGCGGTCGAAATTCTCAAGAAAGTCTACGCCCGGACGCGTAGCGTGATTATTCTCCACCGCCTGGAAGAACTGTTCCTGGAACAGAGCGAACCCAGCGAGATCATCCGGGTGTATCAGGAGGCGCTGCAGCAGGATCCGCAGAATCCGGTGCTGCAGTTCTATCTGGGCAAACTCTACTACCGCCTGGAGATGATCGACGAAGCCTTCGACGTGCTGTCGACGATCGAAGGCCCGCAGGACCAGCTCATGGACTATCACAAGATCATGGCCAATCTCTTTCTACGCAAGCAGCACTTCGAGCAGGCCATCGTGGAGCTCAAGAAGGCGCTCAGCTTCAAAAAGCGCGTGGTTGTGCCGTACATCTGCACTCAGTGTCAGCAGGAGTCCGTCGACTGGTCCGGACGCTGCCGCCGCTGCGCCCGCTGGAACACCCTCACTGCGCTGCCGTGGCTCGAAGCCGGCCAGGCCGCAACCACCGCCGACGGAAGCCCGCCGTCCGTCCGGGCCGTGCCCTACCAGGGCATTGCTTCTCCGTTTGAAACCGTGTAGGTTTTGCCCGTCTTGTCACTCGATCATCGCTTGTTCTCCCGGAGCACACATATGACGACGTTTCAACCGCTCGCCGACAAGGCCCTGCACGACGAACCGCTGACGCGGGAGGAATGCCTCTCCGTGCTGCAGGCTCCCGACGAACAATTGCTGGATCTGCTGCATGCCGCTTTTCGTGTGCGCTCCCGGTACTTCGGCACCACCGTGCGGCTCCAGATGTTGCAGAACGCCAAAAGCGGCGCCTGCCAGGAAGACTGCCACTACTGCTCGCAATCCGCCGTGTCGACCGCGCCGATCGAACGCTACAACTTGCTGCCGCAGAGCACCATGGTCGAAGGCGCGCGGCAAGCCGCCGCGTCGAAGGCGCAGCGCTATTGCATCGTGATCAGCGGCCGAAGTCCGTTGGATCGCGAAATTGACGAGATCGCCGGCGCCGTGCGCGCCATCAAGCAGGAAATTCCGATTCAGATCTGCTGCTCCCTGGGCCTCATGAACGAACAGCAGGCCCGGCGTTTGAAAGCGGCGGGCGTCGACCGTGTGAATCACAATTTAAACACCAGCGAAGCCTTTCACGGTTCGATCTGCACCACACACACGTTCCAGGACCGCCTCGCGACGATCAACAACGCGCGCGCGGCAGGCTTGGAAATCTGCTCAGGCGGCATCGTGGGTATGGGCGAGAAGGACGAGGACATCATTGACCTGGCTACGGCACTGCGCGAGGTGAAGCCGGACTCCATTCCCTTGAACACCCTGCATCCGGTGGCCGGTACGCCGCTGGAACAGTGCGACCATCTGACACCGCAACGCTGCCTGAAAGTGCTCTGCCTATTCCGCTTTCTCCATCCACGGACCGAAATCCGCATCGCCGGCGGCCGCGAGCATAATCTCCGCAGTCTACAGCCGCTCGCGCTCTACCCGGCCGACTCCGTCTTCGTGAACGGCTACCTGACGACTCCGGGCGCACCGGCTCCCGAAGTCTGGGGCATGATCGAGGACTTGGGGTTCAAGATCGAAGTGGACTATCAGCATCCAGTGGCACACTGACTTCGCATATTTCAGCAAAGCTCGTCCGCCGAATTCAAAATCCTTTCCTCTTAAGTGCTCTTCCATTGTCGATTTTCTCATGAAATCGGCGTATCGTCTTACTGGCCTTTCGCTTGTCATCAACAAGTATCGTGGCTACTTCCTGTCCAATGGCGATATGCAAATACAGGTTAACCGGATGGAGGGCAACATGAGAAATAGCACTGTCATGGCTTCTGTAATTTTCATGGTTGCTGGACTTCAGGGATGCCAAGATATTTTCGACAAGAACACCTCGCAAGTCCCCTCAGAAATTGGCGCCCTCGTCAACGAAGCATCGAGTGCCTATGAAAATTTTCCAAGGACTCTAGATCGTAAATCTATACTGAAGTTTTATGCTGCCGATTACACCGGAGTGAAGGACGGCTCTCCTGAGAATTTAAAGGACCTGGAAAAAATGTTTGATGGAATTGCAGAGCGAATCAAACTCGGTGATCCAATCGGAATTTCGTACAAAGTCACGGACCTTAAAATTGAGCCTCTAACAAACGGCCTAGTCTGGACGACCTATCAGGACGAAACAAAGTGGGGGCGCGGCGGTACGGTATTACGAAATGTTAAATCCAGATGCTCAACCTTACTTAGAAAAGAGGGAGGGAAATGGTTAGTGTTTCATGAGCATTGTTCGACTGTGAACGGATAACTTGTTCTCCTAACAGGGCGCTTCCTACTCCTCCCTCAACCCCTCTGCCACCGGTTGTTGCGCCGCCCAGCGGGCTGGGAAGTAGCCGGCGATGAGTGTCGCCGCCGCGGCAAGGCCTACGGCTTGAGCCAGCGGGCCGAGCGGCAGCATCATCTGAATGGTCCAGCCGAAGGATTGCTTGTTGATCACATTGATGAGCAGGAGCGAGAGTAGTCCGCCGCCGATCAACCCCAGCGCAATGCCGATCACGCCGAGATAGGCTGCCTCCCAGAGCACCAGTTGTTTGATCTGCCCCTCGCTGCCACCGATGGCCCGCAGCGTCGCAAACTCCCGCCTGCGTTCCAGCACCGACGTGACCAGTGTGTTCACGATGCCGAGCATGGCGATGATGATGGCAATGGCTTCAAGCACATAGGTGAGCAGGAACGTCCGGTCGAAGATCTCGAGAATCTCTTTGCGCAACTCGGCATTGCTGATGATCAGCGGCGGGACCCCCTGCCCGACAAACGACTGCAATGCACTCGCAACGGTTCGCCGGCCCTGCTCCACATCCGATCCCGCGTTCAAATAAATGGGAAAGACCGTCACCTGCTCATCGTGCCAGAGTGATTGATACAGCGACCGATCCATTACGACTTTGCCCCCGTCGGTCGCATAATCGTAAAACACGGCGACGATCGGAAACGGCCTCACACCTCCAGGCGTCGTGAGTTCAAGCTTGTCTCCCTCCTGCACTCCCAACCGGTTGGCCAATACTTCCGAGACCAGAATCCCTCCGGTGTCCACTGCACGCGCGATCAGCGCCGATGAATCGCCCTGCCGGACAAGATAGCGGCTGCGTTGCGCGTGCAGGCGCAGGTCGCGCGATACGATCGCGATGCGCCGGCCCTTCGCATCCACACGCATATCCCGATAGGTATCCACCGCCGCCACGTCCGGCAGTGACGACAAGACCGGCAGCCAGGACGGCGGCA
>OMJK01000234.1 GCA_900299325.1 Nitrospiraceae bacterium
GGAGCACGACGACGCCAACCGCGCATTGATGGGCTCCAACATGCAGCGCCAGGCGGTGCCGCTGCTGACCTCGCAGGCGCCGCTGGTCGGCACCGGCATGGAAGCGGTCGTTGCCCGGGATTCCGGCTACGTTGTGCAAGCGCGCCGGGCCGGTGTGGTGGAAAGCGTCGATGCGACGCGCATCGTGGTGCGGGCCGATTCCAAAGAGCGGAAGAAGGGCAAAGATTCGGGGCTGGACGTGTACGATCTGATCAAGTTCCAGCGGTCGAACCAGAACACCTGCATCACCCAGACGCCGGTGGTCCGGATCGGCCAGCCGGTCAAAAAGGGTCAGGTGCTCGGCGACGGGCCGGCCATCGATCACGGCGAACTGGCGCTGGGGCGTAACGTGCTGGTCGCCTTCATGCCGTGGGGCGGATACAACTTCGAAGACGCGATCCTGCTCAGCGAGAAGCTGGTGCGGGAGGATGCGTTCACGTCGATCCACATCGAGGAGTTCGAAGTCGAAGCGCGCGACACCAAGCTGGGCAAGGAAGACGTCACGCGCGACATTCCGAACATCGGCGAAGAAGCGCTGCGGAACCTCGACGAGAGCGGCATCATCCGGATCGGCGCCGAAGTGAAGCCGGGCGACATTCTGGTCGGCAAAGTCACGCCGAAAGGCGAGACGCAGCTGACGCCGGAAGAAAAACTGCTGCGCGCCATCTTCGGCGAAAAGGCCGGCGATGTGAAAGACACCTCGTTGACGGTGCCGCCGGGCGTGGAAGGCATCGTGGTCGATGTGAAAATCTTCTCGCGCAAGGGCCTCGACAAGGACGAGCGCTCGAAGACCATCGAGAGCGACGATCAGCTCCGGTTGCAGCGCGACCATCATGAAGAGTTGCGGATCATCGACGAAGAAAAGACGAAGAAGATCCGGAAGCTGCTGCTCGGCAAGATCGTCGGGCGTGACCTGATGGATCCGGACACCGGCGACGTCATTCTCAAGAAGAAAGGCAAGCTCACCGCCGAGATTCTCAAGCGGCTGCCGGACGATACGGTGCGCCACATTCTCTTGAGCGATCCCGACGAGCAGAAGGAGTTGGAAGACGTCGAGCGGCGGGCGAAGGAGCAGATCGAGATCCTGCAGACGCTGTTCGACGAAAAAGTCGGCCGGCTCAAGCGCGGCGACGAATTGCCGCCCGGTGTGATCAAGCTGGTCAAGGTCTACATCGCGATGAAGCGGAAGATTCAGGTCGGCGACAAGATGGCCGGCCGGCACGGCAATAAAGGCGTCGTGTCCCGCGTGCTGCCGGAAGAGGACATGCCGTACCTGCCGGACGGCACGCCCGTCGAGATCGTGCTGAATCCGCTCGGCGTGCCCTCGCGTATGAACGTCGGGCAGATTCTCGAAACGCACCTCGGGTGGGCCGCCAGGGCGCTGGGCGTGAAGGTGGCGAGTCCGGTGTTCGACGGCGCGTCGGAAAAGGAAATCAAGGACCTGCTCAAGAAGGCGAAGCTGCCGACGAGCGGACAGAGTCAGCTGGTCGACGGCAAGACGGGCGAACCGTTCGGGAGCCCCGTCACCGTGGGCTATATGTACGTGCTGAAGCTGCACCATTTGGTGGACGACAAAATTCACGCGCGGTCCATTGGGCCCTATTCGCTGGTCACCCAGCAGCCGTTGGGTGGTAAGGCGCAGTTCGGTGGTCAGCGGTTGGGTGAAATGGAAGTCTGGGCGTTGCAGGCCTACGGAGCCGCCTCGACGCTGCAGGAATTCCTCACGGTCAAGTCCGACGACGTGCCGGGCCGGTCGCGTATGTACGAAGCAGTGGTAAAAGGTGAGCCGTTCCTGGAACCAGGGTTGCCCGAGTCGTTCAACGTCTTGGTCAAAGAACTGCAGAGCCTGGGGCTCGACGTCGAGTTGGTCAAGACGCAAGACTAACCACTTGTGTGCCGGCGGCGCCGGCATCGGAGGAGGTCACTACCTTGGAAGGCGTATACACACTGTTCGAAAAGCCGCGGGATTCGGTGTCGTTCGACTCGATGCGGATTCGCATCGCCTCGCCCGAAAAAATCCGGTCCTGGTCGTACGGCGAAGTGAAGAAGCCGGAGACGATCAACTACCGGTCGTTCAAGCCGGAAAAAGACGGCCTGTTCTGCGCGAAGATTTTCGGGCCGATCAAGGACTGGGAGTGCAACTGCGGCAAGTACAAGCGCATGAAGCACCGCGGTATCGTCTGCGACAAGTGCGGCGTCGAGGTGATTCAGTCGAAGGTGCGGCGCGAGCGCATGGGCCACATCGAACTGGCCGCGCCGGTGGCGCACATCTGGTTCTTGAAGGGCGTGCCCAGCCGGATCGGCACATTGCTCGACATGAGTCTGAAGCATCTGGAGAAGATTCTTTATTTCGAAAGCTACGTGTGCGTGGATCCGGGCTCGACCGATCTGTCCGAGAAGGAGCTGGTGCCCGAAGACAAGCTGCGGACGCTGCAGTCCGAGTTCGGTTCCAGCGCGTTCAAGGTCGGCATCGGCGCTGAGGCGATCCGCGACCTGCTGCGCAAGATCGACATCAACGCGTTGTGGGACGAGATCCAGGTGAAAGCCAAGACCTCTGCGTCGGCGGCGCTGAAAAAGAAATATGCGAAGCGGCTGAAAGTCCTGGAGGCGTTCCGCCGGTCCGGCAACAAGCCGGAGTGGATGATCATGGACGTGATCCCGGTGTTGCCGCCTGAATTGCGTCCGCTGGTGCCGTTGGACGGCGGCCGGTTCGCCACGTCCGATTTGAACGATCTCTATCGGCGTGTCATCAACCGGAACAACCGGTTAAAGCGTCTGATGGAGTTGAAGGCGCCGGGTGTCATCATCCGGAACGAAATGCGCATGTTGCAGGAGGCGGTCGACGCCTTGTTCGACAACGGCCGTCGCGGCCGCGCGATCCGCGGGCCCAACAAGCGGCCGCTGAAGTCGTTGAGCGACATGCTCAAGGGCAAACAGGGCCGGTTCCGCCAGAACCTGCTCGGGAAGCGCGTCGATTATTCGGGCCGGACCGTCATCGTCGTCGGTCCGGAGTTGCGGCTGCATCAGTGCGGCCTGCCGAAGAAGATGGCGCTGGAGCTGTTCAAGCCGTTCATCTTCCATAAATTGGAAGAGCGCGGCGCAGCCACCACCATTAAGAGCGCGAAGCGTCTCGTCGAAAAGGAGCGGCCCGAAGTGTGGGACGTGCTCGACGAGGTGATCCGCGAGCATCCGGTGCTGCTCAACCGCGCGCCGACGCTCCACCGGCTCGGCATTCAGGCGTTCGATCCGGTGCTGGTCGAAGGCAAAGCGATCCGGCTGCATCCACTCGTCTGCGCCGCGTTTAACGCCGACTTCGACGGCGACCAGATGGCGGTGCACGTGCCGCTGTCCGTCGAAGCGCAGGTCGAGGCGCGGGTGTTGATGATGTCGATCAACAACATTCTGTCGCCGGCGAACGGCAAACCGATCGCGGTGCCGTCGCAGGACATGGTGTTGGGCTGCTACTGGTTGACGAAGGAACGGGTCGGCGTCAAGGGCGAAGGGAAGGTGTTCGGTTCGCCCGAGGAAGTCCGGATCGCCTTCGACGCACGCGAAGTGGAAGAGCATGCGAAGATCAAGGTCCGCTTGGGCGGGACGCTTGTGCAAACGACTGTCGGTCGCGTGTTGCTCTCGGAGATTCTGCCTCCGGGCATGCCATTCGCCAATGCCAACAAGCTGATGACGAAGAAAGAAATGACCAAGCTGATCGACAGCGTGTACCGGCAGACCGGACACCGGGACACGGTCGTGTTCCTCGACAAGATCAAGGACATCGGTTTCACCTACGCGACCCGCGCCGGCGTGTCGATCTGCATCGACAACATGCACATCCCCACGAAGAAGGAAGATTTGATCGGGAAGGCGCAGCGCGAGGTGAATGAGATCGAGAAGCAGTATGCCGAAGGGTTGATCACCAACGGCGAGCGGTACAACAAGGTCATCGACATCTGGGCGCACGTGACGGAGCAGGTTGCGGGCGAGATGATGAAGGAACTGGGCGCCGGCGGCGATCCTGGCAAGCAGGAAGCGTTCAACCCGATCTTCATGATGGCGGATTCCGGCGCGCGCGGCAGTTCGCAGCAGATCCGCCAGCTGGGCGGGATGCGTGGATTGATGGCCAAGCCGTCGGGCGAAATTATCGAGACTCCGATCACGGCCAACTTCCGCGAGGGGTTGACCGTGTTGCAGTACTTCATTTCGACACACGGCGCGCGCAAGGGGTTGGCCGACACCGCGTTGAAGACCGCGAACTCCGGGTACCTGACGCGACGGCTGGTCGATATTGCGCAGGACGTGATCATCAGCGAGATCGACTGCGACACGCACGACGGGATCGTTGTCAGCGCGCTGGTTGAAGGCGGCGAGATCATTCAGCCGCTGGAAGAGCGCGTGCTGGGTCGTCTGGCTGCGGAGGACATCCGCGATCCGGTGACCGGCGAGATCATCGTGTCGCGCAACGAAGAAATCGACGAAGAACGCACGAAGTCCATTGTCGAAGCCGGCGTGGACCGGGTGAAGATCCGGTCGGTGCTGACCTGCCAGTCGCCGCGCGGCGTGTGCCGGGCCTGCTACGGCCGCGACCTGGCGCGCGGCCGGTTGGTTGAGAAGGGCGAGCCGGTCGGCGTCATCGCGGCACAGTCCATCGGCGAGCCGGGCACGCAGCTGACGATGCGGACCTTCCACATCGGCGGTACGGCCAGCAAGGTGGTCGAGCAAACCGTGCTCGAAGCGAAGCATGCGGGCCGCATGAGGTTCATGAGTTTCGACGCGAAGAAGAATGCCGACGTGCACAACGCCGCCATTGCCGTGAAGAACAAAGAAGGCGAATGGGTGGTGATGAACCGCAACGCGAAAATTGCGCTGGTCGATGAAAACGGCCGTGAGCGCGAGAAGTACTCGGTGGTGTACGGCGCCAAGATCAAGGTGAAGGACGGTGATCCGGTCGAACTCGGCCAGAAACTGGTCGAGTGGGATCCGTACTCGCTGACTATTCTGACCGAGGTGGGCGGCAAAGTGGCGTACGGCGACATCGTCGAAGGCGTGACGATGAAGGAAGAGTTCGATGAAGTGACCGGTCTCTCGCGCAAGGTCATCATCGAACATACCGGCGCCACGCTCCGTCCGCGCGTGTCAATCAAGGACGAGAGCGGAAAAACGGCTAAGGTGTCCGGCGGGGCCAATACCGTCGCGCGGTACCTGTTGCCGGTCGGCGCGCACATCTTCGTCGACAAGGGCGGCACGGTCCATCCGGGCGACGTGCTGGCGAAGATTCCGCGCGAGACGACCAAGACCAAGGACATCACCGGCGGTCTGCCGCGTGTCGCGGAGTTGTTCGAAGCCCGCAAGCCGAAGGAGCAGGCCGTGATCAGCGAGATCGACGGCGAAGTCTCGTACGGGGGGTTCGTGAAGGGCCAGCGCAAGGTGCTGGTCGATAACAAAGTCGGCGATGTGAAGGAATACTTCATTCCGAAGGGCAAACACGTGAACGTGCACGAAGGCGACTGGGTGCGGGCCGGGGAGCCGTTGATGGACGGATCGGCCAATCCGCACGACATTCTCGACGTGCTCGGTCCGAACGAATTACAGAAATATCTGGTTGACGAAGTGCAGGACGTTTATCGTCTGCAGGGTGTCTCGATCAACGACAAGCACATCGAGATCATCGTGCGGCAGATGCTGCGCAAGGTGCGCATCGAAGATCCGGGCGATACGGAATTTCTGCCCGGCAGCCAGGTGAGCAAGAGTCTGTTTGAGAAGGAGAACGAGCGGGTGCTGGCCAAGAACGGCAAGCCGGCGCTGGGGAAGCCGATGCTGCTCGGTATTACCAAGGCGGCGTTGACAACGGACAGCTTCATCTCGGCGGCCTCCTTCCAGGAGACCACGCGCGTGCTGACCGAAGCGGCGATCAACGGGCGGGAAGACAACCTGCTCGGGTTGAAGGAAAACGTCATTGTGGGCCGCTTGATTCCGGCCGGCACCGGGTTCGAAGAGTATCGCGATACCTTCGTGATCAGCGAAAAGCCCGAACCGGCTCCG
Source organism: Nitrospiraceae bacterium (assembly GCA_900299325.1). Classification (GTDB taxonomy): domain Bacteria; phylum Nitrospirota; class Nitrospiria; order Nitrospirales; family Nitrospiraceae; genus Nitrospira_D. The sequence goes on from OMJK01000234.1 coordinate 6,076, forward strand.
GTCGGAGCCGCGCCGGCCGCCGGTGCAGTGACGCAAGAAGGTGTCGTGGCGGCTGTGTCGGACGCCGCGAAGTCGTAAGGAAAAAGCGGTTTCAGCCTGGCTTGACAGGCAGAGATCGCATCATTATAATCCGACGGCTTTGCCCATGTGGGATGGGCGAGGTTCGCTTATATAACCAGGGTTTGGACGTAATGCCGACAATCAATCAACTGGTTCGCAAAGGCCGGAATCTCGTCAAGGCAAAAACGAAGAGCCCGGCGCTGAAAGGCTGCCCGCAAAAACGCGGCGTCTGTTTGCGCGTGTATACGACGACACCGAAAAAGCCGAACTCCGCGTTGCGCAAAGTCGCGCGCGTGCGGCTGACGAACGGGATGGAAGTGACGACCTATATTCCCGGTGTCGGACACAACTTGCAGGAGCACTCGATCGTGCTCGTGCGCGGCGGCCGCGTGAAGGACCTGCCGGGCGTGCGCTATCACCTGGTGCGCGGGGCGCTGGATGCGGTGGGTGTCGCGGACCGGAAGCAGAGCCGTTCGAAGTACGGCGCCAAGCGGCCGAAGTAACGAGTGAGATAGGAACACCATGCCACGCAGTAAGTTTTTAGGCCAACGTGAAGTGCTTCCCGATGTGCGCTACCGCGACAAGATGGTCGGGAAGTTCATCAATACACTCATGAGTCGCGGGAAGAAGAGTACGGCGGAGCGGATTTGTTATGGCGCGTTCGATGCGATCCAGGAGAAAACCGGCGGAGATCCGCTGAAAGTATTCCGGGCGGCCATCGATAACGTCAAGCCGATCGTCGAAGTGAAGTCGCGCCGCGTGGGCGGCGCCTCGTATCAGGTGCCGGTGGAGATCCGGCCGGCTCGGCGCGTGTCGTTGGCGCTCCGGTGGTTGGCGGAATTTTCGCGCACTCGCGGCGGCAAGAGCATGCGGGAGAAGCTGGCCGGCGAGTTGCTCGACGCATCGAACAATACAGGGGCTTCGGTCAAGAAGCGGGAAGACGTGCATCGGATGGCGGAAGCGAACAAGGCTTTCGCCCATTATCGCTGGTAAACGTCGTTCTGTGCTGCAGTTGGGCCGTGCTGCGATCCGCAGACGCGGGGGTCCCCCTGAATCGCAGCAGCGTACAACGGCTCGACTCGCAGCACGACTGTTTTTAGGGGTTGAATGTGGCCAGGCAAGCACCATTAGAGCGCACGCGTAACATCGGCATCATGGCGCACATTGATGCCGGGAAGACCACGACCACGGAGCGCATCCTCTATTACACGGGGATGACGCACAAGATGGGCGAGGTTCACGAGGGCGCGGCGACGATGGACTGGATGGAGCAGGAGCGCGAGCGCGGTATTACGATCACCGCTGCGGCGACGACCTGTTTCTGGCGGGATCAGCGCATTAACATCATTGATACGCCGGGGCACGTCGATTTCACCATCGAAGTCGAGCGGTCGTTGCGCGTGCTCGACGGGGCGGTCGCGGTGTTCGACTCGGTGCAGGGCGTCGAGCCGCAATCGGAAACGGTGTGGCGGCAGGCGGATAAGTACAGCGTCCCCCGCATTGCGTTTATGAACAAGATGGACCGCATCGGCGCGGATTTCTACACGAGTGTGCAGTCGATCATCGACCGGCTCGGTGCCAATCCGGTTCCGATTCAGATTCCGATCGGGCGGGAGTCGGAATTCCGCGGCTCGATCGACCTGGTGAAGATGAAGGCGTTTCTCTACGACGACGAAACGCTGGGCGCGAAATATAAAGTCGAAGACATTCCCGCCAACCTGATGGATCAGGCCAAAGAGTATCGGGAAAAGATGCTCGAAGCGGTGGCGGAATTCGACGATCAGGTGATGGAAAAGTATCTGAACGGGCAGTCGTTAACGGAAGACGAAATCATGCGCTGCATTCGTGCCGGCGCCATCGCAATGAAGATTACGCCGGTGCTCTGCGGGTCTGCGTTCAAGAATAAGGGCGTGCAGCAGTTGCTCGACGGCGTGGTCGATTATCTGCCGACTCCGCTCGACATTCCTCCGGTCAAGGGCGTAGATCCGAATTCGGGGAAAGAAGTGGAGCGGAAGCCGGCGGACAGCGAGCCGTTCGCGGCCCTGGCGTTCAAGATCATGACCGATCCCTTCGCCGGCCAGCTGACCTATTTCCGCGTCTATTCGGGCACACTCAAAACCGGCACGCCGGTATTGAACGTGACGAAGGGCACGAAGGACCGCATCGGGCGTCTCTTGAAGATGCACGCCAATAAACGGGAAGAAATCGACACGGCCTATGCGGGTGACATCGTTGCGGCGGTCGGTCTGAAAGGCGCGACGACCGGCGACACGCTGGCGGACGAAAAGCAGCCGGTCCTGCTCGAGATCATGAAGTTCCCCGAGCCGGTCATCGCGATGGCGATCGAACCCAAGACGAAGCAGGACCAGGAAAAGATGGGCTTTGCGCTTCAGAAGCTGGCGCAGGAAGATCCGTCGTTCCGCGTCCGGACCGATGAAGAGACGGCGCAGGTCATCATTGCGGGCATGGGCGAGCTGCATCTCGAAATCATCGTCGACCGCATGCTTCGCGAGTTCAAGGTCGAAGCCAATGTCGGCAAGCCTGAAGTCGCGTTCCGGGAGACGATTCGCCGGAAAGCCGAAGCCGAATCGAAGTACATCAAGCAGACCGGCGGTCGCGGACAGTACGGCCACGTCGTGCTGGGCGTGGAGCCGTCCGAGCCGGGCAAGGGGCTGGAGTTTGTGAACAAGATCGTCGGCGGCGCGATTCCCAAAGAATACATTCCCGCTGTCGAAAAAGGCGTGAAGGAGCGCATGGAAACCGGCGTGCTCGCCGGCTATCCGCTCCGCGACGTGCGCGTGACGCTGATCGACGGGTCGTACCATGACGTCGACTCCAACGAAATGGCGTTCAAGATCGCCGCCTCCATGGGATTCGCCGACGCCTGCAAGAAGGCGGATGCGGTGCTACTGGAGCCGATCATGAAAGTCGAAGTGTTGGTGCCTCAGGAATTCATGGGCGACGTGATCGGCAACTTAAACGGCCGGCGCGGGAAGGTGCAGGGCATGAAGGTCCGGGCCGGATCGCAGGCGATCGAAGCCTCGGTGCCGCTCAGCGAGATGTTCGGGTATGCCACGGACCTGCGCTCCCGCACGCAGGGGCGCGCAACCTACAGCATGGAGTTCGATCGGTACGATCAGGTTCCCCGGCAGATTGCCGACGGAATCGTCGCCAAATATCGCGGCGAGTAGGCATTGACCATTAGATGACGGTGTAGAGGAGGAGTCGGTTATGGCGAAGGCGAAATATGAGCGGAAGAAGCCGCACGTGAACATCGGGACGATCGGACACGTGGACCACGGGAAGACCACGCTGACCGCGTCGTTGAC
>OMJK01000235.1 GCA_900299325.1 Nitrospiraceae bacterium
CATGACGCATTGGCAGGCATCCCGCCAGCTACGTATCGGGCCAACCTTGAAGCCAAAAGTTCTCCCCTGGCTGTGTCTCGTTGACCGGGGAGCTTACACCAGCCGCTTCAGCATTGGCCCATACTGTTTGCGCAGTTCCTTGGCAATCGCCTTAATCCGGGCAGACCCTACTCCAACCTTCTCTTTTCTTTTGAAAGTCTTATTTTTCATGATGCCATCATAACCGAGCAAGAAAACGGAGACAAAGGTGTTGTAGCTACGCCTCGCTCAACCGCATCGGGCCTAGGTCATGCGGGCTTTTTTCAACTCCTCGACATGGCGGCGGAGAGCCGAACCATACTTGGAGCGGAGAATTTCTTTGCGGCACGGCGCGATACTTTCTTCCACCTGCGCGATCGCTTCCGCTAACTGCCCCACCAGCCGCCGGCCAGACCCGGTGAGCCAGCCGAGATGATGATCGGCATAATGTAAATCCTGCAGCGAGTAGCGGACCGATTCCACTTCCTCCAAGCACCGGAACCGCGCACGTTGCAGATCGCGCGCCGTGAGTCCTGCTTTTTTCCATCGCGCAGTACCACCTCGCCCCGCCCCCCATGCCGATAACCGCTCGAACAGCATTGCGCCCATCGTGAACGTAAACGTCGCGTGGAGAATGCCACGCAGCGGCCGCAGACTACGCCGCCAGGGGGAATAGAAAATCTGCTGATTGTGGTCGCCGCGATACATGACGTGTTTGCGCAGCAGCAGATTCAGATGGTGGTGGCTGTTTTCGTGAATGAGGTCGTCGATCAGATCGAGATTGTCGCGGTCGAAGCAATTGATGAACGACAGTCCAGGCCGGTGCCGGTAGCTGAAGCTCACTACGCCCTTGGCCTTCAACGGCACGATCTGCGATGTCAGCAGCGCGAGGACGTCATGCCCCTCTGGCCATGCATCGTGAATAGTCCGCCAGGCGCGCGCGATGCGTTCGACCTGCTTCGGATCCGTCCAGACCACAGTCCGGGGCTGCCGGTTCTTTCCGTAGACCAGCGTGGAGCCGACCGTCAGCGGCCCGTGCGGCGTATCGAGCGCAACCGTCGCCGGACAGAGCTTCCACTGCCACTGCCCCTGCCCTCCCCACCCGGCCCAGAGATCGGATTCGACCCGGCCAAGTTGCGCGGCAATCCCCGATCGTTCTATCCGAAACACCGCGCGGTTAGCCGAGCGCTTCAACTCGCGCCGGACGTTTGCAGGCGGCTCGCACCAATCCCCCATTACCCCGACCGATAAGGTTCCCGCTTCTTCGGCCCGCTCGAAATTGGTCGTGAGCGATCCCGGCACATCCCACTGCGGCACGCTGTGCGACCGGCGCCATTTCACCGTCACCGCCGGATCGAAGAACAGCGACTCCTGAACCAGTTCCTGCGCCAATCGCTCGCAGAAACGGACCAGCCGTTCCTCCAGCCCGGCGCTCTGCGGCGCGCCGGAGGGAAACAGGTCGTGCCGGTACCCGTGCTCGAAAAATTTCTCTTCGCACTCGGCGAACAACTGCTCGGCGAAATCCGGACGCTGCCGCTCTTTGCGCCATTGCTGCAGCAGATCGATGAAATACACGAGGTCGTTGAGCGTTTCGATCCACCCCACGACCTTCCAGTTGGAATAGACATCCGGCGTGAGCGACTGACCCAGCGCCTGGAGGAAATCGACCGGCAGGGCGAATTGCGACGCAAGTGCGGCATAGTCGGCGCGCAATTCGCGACACAGTTCCTGCCACAGCCGCCGCATAGAGAGGCGGAATTCATCGCGCAGTTGTGCGAGCGGTGGGACAGCCAGAATCGGCATGAATGATCCCCGACTCTCGTGGATGACGGGGACAGACTCTAGCTGAGTGATGCGGACGCTGCAAGAAAGGAGCGGACGAGAAGGCCTAGGCTAGGACGAAGACTTCTTCGGGAGGTAGCCCAATTCATCCAGATGCAAGGACTCAATCTCTTTGACGACCTGACCGGCGAGATCCGACTGCACGCGCGCTTCGAGCGGCGGCGCACTGCCTTTCACCACCGTGTACGGCAGTTCGTCGCTCCACAACAACGCGCCGTGCCGGTCGACCAGTTGCAGGTACAGCCGGCGCGGCTCCTGCCCGGCCCATCCCCAGTCGCTCGGATGCTGGGGAACCGCTTCGACCCGGCCGAACAGCACAGCATCCACCCCGTCGCGCTGCGCCAGCGTTTGCGCGAGCGTGTCCTGCTGCGACGGATCGGCGCCCGGCGCGGCACCCGTCACGGAAGCGACGCGCAGGCTGGTCTCCTGCTGCAGCACAGTGACCAGCCTGCCGCCCATGTCCGCATCGCCCGCAAACGGCGGAACTGCGATGCTCTGCACCGGCGTCGACGCGAGCGCAGCCCGCTCCGTTTCATCCGATGCCACCCAGGCATGCTCGAACGGCGCGAAGATGATGGACCCGGCCTCGCCCCAATAATCCGAGGCCACGGCCGCCACCCAGGCGCCGGCCAGACACCCCTGCAAGAGCAGGGCGCTTCCGAGCAACAGCCCGGCAGCGAGGACACGGCACCCTATCGTGGCGTTCGTCATGCGGAGGGAGTTCATAGGCTCACTATCTCCCGCTTCGAATTCACGGGCAAGAAAAATGCGGGAATGCACACGGCCCGCGATCACGCAGCCATTCCCAAACGGCCTCTGGTCGCTGCCGCGAAAACCGGCTGCCGCGTTTTCGTCCGCGCCGACCGCTTCGCATTGGGCTGTTGACTCAGGCGGTGACGCTGAATCAGCGGATCCACGACGTTGCCGCAGGCCACGCAGCGCCACCCGCGCATCCACATCGGCAGCAGGCTTTCCTGCAAATCGATCAAATCGTCGATCACCATAAAGCCTTTGCATCGCGTACAGGTCATGGGTTCCTCCTGGTCATCGTTCTGCCCCGCATGGCTGTGCAGGGCCTGTGCCCACCCTCGTTCCGGTGAGAACGCAATCGCGGTGCCACACGACCCCCTGCACTCTTGCGGGTTTCCGCGGCTGTCCGTAGAGTGTGCTGTAGGAAAGCGCCTTAAACGGCCCTCCTTCGACCGATTTGGACTCCGGCGCTAAGCAGGCGGCTGATGTCATTGACTGCGGAAGAACTCGCGCTCGTTGTCGACGAACTCGCGCCGGCGCTGTCGAGTGGATGGATTCAAGCGATTCACCAGCCGGCCGGTGACACGCTGGTGCTCGAAATCCGCAGCCCGGGACGGACGCACCGGCTGCTGGTCTGCTGCCATCCCGGGACGGCGCGGCTGCATCTGATCGCCCGAAAGCTTCCCAATCCGACCTCGCCGCCGCCGTTTTGCCGGTTCCTCCGGGCCCACATACAGGGCACCCGCATCGAGCAGATCCGGCAGGTCCCTGGCGACCGCATCGTGGAACTGGCCCTGGCGTCGCACGACGGGCCGCTGACACTCGTGTGCGCCCTGACCGGCAAACGCGCCAATGTGCTCCTCATGAACCAGGATCGAACCGTGCTGCACGCGCTCCAGCATCCGCGCACGCTCATCGGGCAGCCGTATCGCCAGCCGGATCGGACAGACAGCGGCCGGCACACGCGCCCGGCGGTCCGGTTCTCCGGTCAGGCGGCTGAATCCGGCTTTCCCGTTTCCACCGCCATCGACGCACAGTATCGGGATGAAGAAACCAGGCAGGCAGCCGAGTCGGCGCAGAATGCGCGCGCACGCGACCTCAAGACCGCCATTAAAAAAGGAAGCCGCCGCATCGAGGCCTGGCAGGAGGATTTGCGCAAGGCGCAGCACTACCGGGACTATGCCCGGTACGGCGATCTTCTCAAAGCCAATCTCGGCTCGATCAAGAAAGGCCTCGATCGCCTCACGCTGGTCGACTACTTCGATGCCGCGATGCCGGAGGTCATGATCCCGCTCGACGCCGACAAGTCGCCGCAAGGGAACATGGAGGAGTACTTCCGCAAACATCGCAAATATCTGTCGGCCGAGCGGGAACTCCGGCCCCGCATCGCCCGCGCAGAAGAGGATCTGGCCCGACTCCGCCATGAACTGGCCACGATCACACAAGGCACGTGGGTCCCGCCGGCTACGGTGCCGGCTGCGGCCCGAACCGCCGCCATGGTTGGACGCCGTTCCGGCAAGCAATCCGGATCCGAGCGGCGCGGGCCGTTCCGCCGGTTCACCTCCTCCGACGGGCTACCGATCTTCGTCGGGCGGAACGCCCGGGAAAACGACGAGCTGACGTTCGGCCTGGCCAAAAGCGACGACCTCTGGCTGCACGCGCGCGGCACCCCCGGTTCGCACGTCGTTGTGCGGCTGGAGAAAGGTAAGGAGGTGCCGGCTGAAACCCTGCGGGATGCCGCGGTGCTCGCACTGCTGTACAGCGATCTCAAAAAGAGCGGAAAGGGCGAGGTGATCTACACCCGGCGCAAATGGGTCAAGAAAGCCAAAGGCCAGGCGCCGGGCGCCGTCCTGGTCACACAGGAACGCTCACTTCACACCAGCCTGGACAAGGCCCGCCTGGCCGGCCTGCGCGAACGGGCCGCCGGCGAGACCTAACCAGCCCTCATTGTTGATCACGAAAGACCGGCGGGAACGAGGCTCAGGCAAAATACGCTTTTTGCTCGCCCTGGAAAACCGCTCTGCTATGATGATCCCATCATTGAGGGAGTTCACGTATGGCCAAATCCGCCTCAAAATCTGCGCCGCAACCCACCGTGCTGGTGGTGGACGACGACGGCGCGGTCAGCAAACTGTGCGTGGCCATGCTGAAACAGGGCGGGTTCAACGCCTTGGCCGCCGACGGCAGCTCGGAAGCACTGAAAATCTGCAAAGAGCACAAGGGTAATATCGACCTCCTGCTCACCGACCTGGTGATGCCGCCTCCGGCTTTTCAACTGGCCGATGCCGGCAACGAGTTCCCGCACGTGCACGGGCATGAACTGGCGGTGCGCGCCAGCCACCTCCGCGAAGGCCTGAAGGTGCTGATGATGTCGGGCAATCCCGACCAGGAGCTGTCCGGTTACGGGATCAAGCGTGGCAATCTGCCCTTCGTCGAAAAACCCTTCAGCATCGAAACGCTGATGCAGTCTGTCCGCAACACCTTGCAGGGACCGCCCCCCGATCTCTCGCAGTGCGCTCCCAAATCAGCCGGCAAAGACGTGCCCTGGTTCGACTAGCCGAACCCCTTTCTCATTGTCCTGTTGAATCGAGTGTAACGGAACGCCTTTAGCGGGACGGGCGGTGTTCTGTCATGAACCAGCCGGCGATGGAGAGTCGCCGGTGCTGGCCTGCCGTCGGATCGACCCGGCAGACCCGGTGGAAGCGAGGCACGGTAAACATCACAAGCGAGCCCGGCCGCGGCTCGATACAGTGAGTGACTTCAAGATCAGGCCGCTCCGTCGTGTGCGTCGTGCGCGTGGCATAAATAATCAACTCGCCGCCCCAATCCGACCGCCATTCGTCGTGGAAGTACGTCACCAGCGCAATCCGGCGGCGCGGCGCCTGCGCCCCGCCCGTGGCGTAGCCCTGGTCGGTATCGTCGTGGGTCAGCAGGCAATCGCCGGCCGAATAGGAATAGTAGTTGAACCCCATATGCCGGCCCGTGATGTCGGGAAACGACTCCATGTATTCTTGAATGCAGGGCAGTTGCAGCCGCGACAGAAACCGCTGCCCCTGTGCGGGGCCGATCTCGGCTTTGGCCCAGTTGCCGGAGTTCGGAAAATCGTCGCGGACATTCTGTAAATCCGCCAGGTTTTTCCAGGCGGCCTGGTTCATGGCATCCCGAAAGAACTTCCGTTCCTCGGGCGACCAGAAGTTTTCGACGACGAGCACAGGATGGTTCCGAAAGGAGAACGACGCCAGCTCCGCAAGGGGGACCGCTGCCGATCGACCGCTGCCCTGATGACTCACATCGCACCTCTCTCCTGGGAGACGGACCGGCCAGTCAAGGGACTCTTACCATTCCGCCCGCCTGAGTGACAAGCCGCGGGCCAAGCGAAAAAACAGAAGGGCTGCCATCCGAAGACGGCAGCCCTTCGATTGCTCACTGGCTCAGTCGCTTACCAGCGGTCGCGCTTGTTGCCGCCACCGCCACCGAATCCACCGCGACCGCCGCCCCCGCCCGAGCGGGGTTCCTGCGGACGCGCTTCGTTGACCGTCAAAGTCCGGCCGCCCATCTGTGAACCGTTGAGCGCCGTGATGGCCGCCTGCGCCTCGGCATCCGAAGCCATTTCCACGAATCCGAATCCACGGGACTGCCCCGTGAACTTATCCGTGATAATCCGCGCTGAGGCGACGCCGCCGTGTTGGCCGAACAAATCGCTCAACTGCTGCTCGGTCGCCGCGTAGGGCAACCCACCGACATAAATCTTCGAACCCATGTGGGGTTCCTCCTTTAGGAAGTGATATTGTCTTGAACTCGAGGAACGGGGGAAGGAGCGGGCCGAAGACGCAAGCACTGCGGCGACTCAGGGCTGACTTCCGACGAGATTCCCGAACAAGCCAACATCGACGTTGCGGGCCTACTCTGATCGATCCATTCACCGCGAGGCCCGTGCGATGAACTCCTTATACCCTACCACAGGGCGAAACCGGAATACAATCTACTCCCCGACCCGCACAAGGGACCCCTGTTCCTTGCAATAGGCGAACGTCCGGTGAAACCAGGCGACCATCGCCACCAGCAGTGCCGCATTGAGCCCGCAGGCCCAGGCGAGATGCGTCACGGGCGGCACCCCGGAACCGAGCACCGCCCGCATTCCTTCGAACACGTGCGCGGCCGGATTCGCCCAGGCGACCGGCTTGAGCCACGCCGGCAGCACGTCCATTGGGTAAAAGACGCAGGAGATCGGCTGGAAGAGGAACACCATGCTCCAGGCGAGCACCTCCGCCTCCTGGCCGAAGCGCATGATTAGCGAGGTGGTGAACACGCCGATGATCCAGCCGGTGACCACCAGACTCAGGACGAACGGAATGAGCCAGAGTCCGATCAAAAAAAGATTGTAGTCGTAAAACAACCAGGCGCAGACCGCCATGACGATCGACACGCACGTGACCTTGAACACGCTCATCGCCATGGTGGCCGCGAGAAACTCGTTGGGGTTCAGCGGGCTCGCGAACAGGTTCATCAGATTGCGGGCCCACATTTCTTCTAAGAATGAAATCGTGATCCCCTGCTGCGACCGGAACAGCATGTCCCACAGGATCAACGCGCCGAGAAAGAAAGTGACGAACCCGGGCACCTGGCTTTGATACCGGACCAGATACAGGGTGATGAACCCCCAAATGACCAGATCGAGAAACGGCCAATAGAAAATCTCCATCATCCGCGGCAGGCTCCGCCGGTAGAGATAGAGATGCCGCACGATCAGCGCCGCGATGCGGTGCAGCTTCATGACGCCTCGTGATGGTGGTGCTCGTCGCCGCACCCGCCGCACGCATGGTGGTGCCCGAGCATCGTGTCTTTCATCATCTGCACACCGCCCAACAACCGCCCGGCCACTCTCGTACCGTCCGGCAGCCTTCTCAAGCCGAGACCGATCAGCAGCACAGGCAGCGCGAGGACGCCGCAGACGAACGGCCACGTGCCGACGCGGGCCGGATCCATGGAGGCACCGACCACACCCAGCAACGCGGCAGGAATCGCCCCGGCGATGACACTTGCCCGCACGACCTTCCAGCTGCTCGTGCCTTTTGCCAGGCCAACCGACGCGAGCACCAGCCAGAACAGCCCCCAGCAGGCGCTGACGCTCAACCCTCCACACACCAGACCGAGCAAAAACGAGAAGATGGTATCGATCATGCGCGGCTCCTTACGATTCTCTCGCCAGCTTCAAAAAGACGTCCTCGAGATCCGCCTGCCCGAACCGCGCGACGATTTCCGCCGCCGTGCCTTCCGCGACAATCCTCCCCCGTTGGAGAAAAATAATGCGGTCCGACATCTCTTCCATCTCGCGCATATTATGCGACGTGTACAGCATGCTCAAACCGGACGTCCGCCGCTCGTCCTGTAAAAGCGCGCGGACCTTGTGGGCAATATCCGGATCCAGGCTGGCGGTCGGCTCGTCCAGGAAAAGAATCTTCGGCTGCGTCAAAAAGGCCTTGGCCAGCGTCAGCCTGGTCATCTGGCCCGACGACAGTTTCCGCGTGATCTTATGGCGAAACTCCTCCATCTCCAGCTTCTTCACGATGTCGTCGATCCGCCGCGGGACGTCCGTCAGCCCGTACAGCCGCGCCACCACGCTGAGATTTTCCTCCACCGTCAGCGCGTACGGCATCGAAATGTACGTGGAGGAGAAATTCACCTGCTGCAGGATCTCCTCGCGGTGCGCCGCCAGGTCCAGCCCGAACATCTGGATGGAGCCGCTGGTCGGCGTCACCAGCCCGAGCAGCATCTGGATCGTCGTCGTTTTGCCGGCGCCGTTTGGACCGAGCAGCCCGAGAATTTCACCGGGCTTGATGGCGAACGAAATGTCGTCGACGGCGGTAAACTCGCCGAACCGCTTGGTAAGATGCGCCACCTGAAGAACGGGGGAAGTCATGCGTCAACCGGTCGCACCCGTCTAGAGCGCGAGAAAGTCTTTGATCTTGTCCGCCAGATGGCAGGTCTCGCACTTGCGATTCAGCACCGTCCCGCGATACTCGGTCTTCCCGTCGTGGCAGCGGAAACAGTCGGCGAGCGCGCGTGTGCGGAGAGACGACCCGTCGGGATGATCGGGGAACCAAGGCTTGGTGTCCGCCGACACATGGCCGCGCGGGATCACGATCGGATAGCCCTTGATGGGCGCATCGTGCACGATGCCGGCGTGGCAGGTCGTGCAGCCTTCACCCTGGCCGCGGGCGGCGAACGCCTCCATATGCTTGCGATGGCTCATGATCAGGCCGACGTCCTTCACCGGCGGCGGCAGGTCCCGCGGAGCGACTTCGGACACGCGTAGAATCTGCCGGTGGCAGCCGAGGCACATCGGCGATCCCACCGTCGCTTTCAAATTGTGCGCATCGGTCGGCGTGCCGAACAGCGAGATGGCGACGTCCTTCGAGCCGTTCCAGGCCTTGTCCCGCAGCCAGCCCTCGAGGCCGGGTCGCACGTGACAATCGACGCACGTCACGTCTTTATGCGAGGACTTCGTCCAGCTCTCGTAGGAGGGCGCGATGTTGTGACAGCTGGCGCAGAACCGCGGCTGGTCGGTCACGGGCAGCGCCACGCCGCCGAGCGCCAGGGCGCCGGCGGCCAGCGCGACGAGAAGCGTCGCCTTAGGCGTCCAGCTCATGCGAGACGCGGGGGAAATGTTTGGCAATCAACGCCGCCACGCCGGCGACGTCGTTCAGATCCAGCACCGGCACCGGCGCGTTGATCGGCTTGTCGGAGACCACGGCCAGCAGGCCGTCCGGCGAGAACGGCACTTCGCCCACCTGCTCCCGCACCACGACGATCTTGGGATAGCCTTCGCTCTTCCAGCCTTCGGCGATGATGAGATCGTAGGACGAATCGAGAAACCGGTCGCGGACTTCTTCGACTTTCATCTCCTCCGGCACGTCGGCGAACATGGCTAGGCTGTCCTTCGACAGCACGATGACGCTGCTCGCGCCGGCCCGCTTGTGCCGCCAGCTGTCCTTGCCTTCCGTATCGAGATCGAAGCCGTGCCCGGCGTGTTTCACCGTCGCGATTTTGTACCCAGCCCGCACGAGTTCGGCGATGACCCGCTCGATCAGGGTCGTCTTCCCGCTGTTCGAACGACCGACGAACGACAACACAGGAACGGCCATGGCCACGCGTGTCCTTCCGTTCAGCAGCAGGAGAGTTTGTGTGGACCGGACGGGGCGTGGTCGGCCTGACTGCGCCAGGATTCGCCGCTCAGCAGCTGCACCGAGACGAGATCGCCGGGATTCAGCCGTTCCACCTCGACCGGCACATCGATCAGGCAATTGGCCTTCACCATGGAGGTGAGGATGCCGGAGCCCTGATCGCCGGTCGTGCGGACTTTGAAGACCCCGTCCTCGCGCGTGAGAATACCCCGCAGGAAATGCCGGCGGTCGGTCCGCTTCGAAAACTTTTCCTGGAAGACCGCCTGGACGACCGGCCGGCCGTAGCTGCGATGCCCGCACATTTTGAGCATCGCCGGCCGCACCAACTGCTCGAACGTGACCATCGACGACACGGGATTGCCCGGCAGACCGAACGCCAGCTTGCCCTGGATCTTGCCGAACGCCAGCGGCTGCCCCGGACGAATCGCCAGCTTCCAGAAGTTCATTTCCGCGCCGAGATCGCGAAAGACAGCCTTGGTGAAATCGTAGTCGCCCATCGACACGCCGCCCGACAGCACAAGGATGTCGGCGTTCAATCCGTGCGAAATCTTTTCCTTCAACGCGGCGGGATTGTCGCGGGCGATGCCGAGCAGGAAGGGAATGCCGCCGGCCTCCTGCACCGCCGCGGCGATGCCGTAGCTGTTCGAGTTGATGATCTTTTCTTCGCTGAACCGCTCGTCCAGATCCGCCAACTCGTCGCCGGTGGACAAAATCGCCACGCGCGGCCGCTGATAGACGAACACGAACGACTTGGCCAGGATCGCCAGCATGCCCGCCTCGCCGGGACGGATCGACGTGCCTTTGGCGATAATGCACTCGCCCTTCCGCACATCCTCGCCCTGCGGGCGGATGTTCGAGCCGCGCGGCTCGGGCTTGAAGACCCGGACCGACTCCGGCGTCGGTTCCGTATCTTCGACCTTGAGGACCGTATCGGCGCCGCGCGGGATCGGTGCACCGGTCATGATGCGGATGGCCTGGCCGGCCCCCACCGTCTTCGACGGCATCTTGCCCGCCGGCACATCTTCGATGACCGTCAGCGTCACCGGCTTCGTGATCGCATGCTCCTGCTTGATGTCCTCCCAGCGGACGGCAAATCCGTCCATCGCGCTGTTGTCCCACGGGGGATTGTCCCGCTCGGCGACGATATCCTCGCCGAGCACCCGGCCCAGCGCATCGAGAATGGGAATTTTTTCCAGTCCCAGCACGGGCGTCGCATCGAGGACGACTTTTTGCGCCTCGTGCAGGGGGGTCAGGCCCTTGGTAGCATCCGCCGCTTTCACGTTCCGCTCCCGGTCAATGTTGATGCTGGCGCGGCGCTACCTTCAGCAGCGATCCGCTTTTCTTGCAAAACGCTTCGACCTGATTCGCGATGGAATGGTACGCCTCGGCCGTCGGCGTGTCGGAATAGAACATGGCGAACGGCTCGCCCGCATCCGACTGCGTGACCACATCCGGATCGAGCGGAATCCGGCCCAGGAACGGCACGCCCATGTCCTGCGCCGACGCTTCGCCGCCGCCCTTGCGGAAGACTTCAATATGATTGTGACAATGCGGGCACTCGAGGCCGCTCATGTTTTCGACGATGCCGATGATCGGCACTTCGCTGTCTTTACAGAACGTCACCGACTTCCGCGAATCGAGCAACGCCACTTCCTGCGGCGTCGTGATGATCACCGCCCCGCTGACGTTGCCCAATAGATCGATGGTCGTGACGGACTCGTTGCCCGTGCCCGGCGGCAGGTCGATCAGCAAAAAATTCAGATCCTGCCACTCCACGCCGCCCAGCAACTGGTTGATAAATTCGTATTTGTAGGCATCGCGCCAGATAATCGGATCGTCGGGGTTCTGGAGCAGGAAGGACATGGAAGCGATCTTCAAATTGTACGCCTGGAACGGAATGATACCGCCCGACGTGCTGATCTTGAGCTTCTGGCCTTCGGCGCCGACCATCTTCGGAATATTCGGCCCGTGGATGTCCATGTCGCAGATGCCGACGTGCCACCCCTTCAAGGCAAGGCTCACGGCGAGGTTCGTCGTGCAGGTGCTTTTGCCGACACCGCCCTTGTTGCTCATGATGAGCACTTTGTATTCGATCCGCTCCATCCGCTTGGCGACAAGCCAGCGGCTGTGGCCTTCCTTGTCCTTCTGGCAACGCTCGTTCTCGTCGCAGATCGCGCAGGCCCACATATAGGTACAGGCGTCCCCGTTGGAGCCGCCGTTGCTGATCATGTTCAATTCACGCGCCATGAAAATGTTCCTTCTCTACTCCCGAATGAGTCCCGCCCCGACCGTTATCGGCGTCCGGTCGGCACGCCGACGTAGTCGCCGCTCCCCGTGACCGCCGCGGGAACCGCCGCAGCCGGCTTCCCGTTCCCGCCGGAACCGGCCGACGAAGTCGCCGCCTCTTCCGCGGCCGGCTTCTTTTTATTGAAAACGCCTGCGCTGACGATGCCGACCTCGTAGAACACATACATCGGAAGCGCCATCAAACATTGATTGAACGGATCGGGCGTCGGCGTCAGGATCGCCGCGATGATGAAAGCGCCGAGAAACGCCCATTTCCGGTAGCGCCGCAGAAACGGCGCGTCCACCCATCCCAGCTTCGCCATCAGCGTAATCGCGAGCGGCACTTCGAAGATCAACCCGAACACGAGCAGGAACCACAGTGCGAACCCGACGTACTGCGCGATCGACAATTGCGGAATGAACCCTGCGCTGACGCCGTACGAAATCAGAAAGTTCAGCGCGAACGGCAGGACGAAAAAAAACGAGAACGACACGCCGGCATAAAACGCCAGCGTGCTCAACAGCACGAACGGCCCCACGAACCGGCGCTCCTGGGCATGCAGCCCCGGCACGATGAACTGCCATACTTCGATCAGAATGTAGGGCAGCGCCAGAAACACGGCGAAGAGCCCGGCGACCTTCAAGTTCTGCCACAGGGCCTCGGCGGGCGCGAGAAACACGAACGGCACGGCCGGCAGATCCGTCGGCTCCCACGACAGCGTGCGCGGTACGAACATGTTCTGGAGCGGAATCCGCAGCCATTTCACCAGCGCATCGGCGTAAAAAAACGTGGCGACGAACACGATCGCCGTCACGATGACGGTGCGCGTCAGCCGGACCTGGAGCTCCACCAGGTGCTCCATGACCGGCATCTTCTTGTCTTCCAGCGGCTTGAAGACCGAGTCTTGCAGCCACCGGTTGAACTCGTTCAGCACAGGCCCCTCGACGCACGGCCCGCGGCCGATCCGGCCGCGGGCTGTCGGCTATTTCGGATTGACCGCTACGAACAGGCTGTTGCCCTGCCGGCTCACCAGCAGCACCGCCAGTTCGTCCTTTTTAATTTTGTGTGCGGCCTTCTGATAATCGTCCAGCGACTTCACCGCCTCGCGATTGACCTCCTGGATCACATCGCCGCGCTGCAGGCCCGCCGCTTCCGCCGGGCCGCCCGGCTCCACCGCCGTGATCACCACGCCGGCCGTCTTGGCCGGAATGTTCAGCTGGCTCATGAGCGCATTGTCCAGCGTCTGCACCCGGATCGACGCCAGCACGTTGTCCGGCGGCTTGACGGTTTCGCCCGGCTCTTTGGCCGGCGCCGGCTCCCGCCGCGCCAGCATCTCGTCGGACGGCCGCTCCGCCACCTTCACCGCGATGGTTTGTTCCTTGCCGTCCCGCAGCACTTTCACCTGCGCGTCTTTGCCGACGACCGTGCGCGCGACCAGATTGCGCAGTTGGCTCACGCTCTGCACTTCCTTGCCGTTAAACGCCACCACCACGTCGCCGCGCTTGATGCCGGCCGCATGAGACGGGCCGTTTTCGTTCACGTCGCTGATCAACACGCCCTTGCGCTGCTCCGGCAGCTTGAACGACTTGGCCAGCGCGGGCGTGATCTCCTGAATCGCCACGCCCATCCAACCGCGAACGACCTTGCCGGTTTTCTGCAAACTGTCGACGATGTCGAGCGCGATGCTGCTCGGAATCGCAAAGCCGATGCCTTCGGAGCCGCCCGTGCGGGAGAAGATCGCCGTGTTGATGCCGATCAGTTCGCCGTTCATATTGACGAGCGCACCGCCGGAGTTGCCGGGATTGATCGCCGCGTCGGTTTGAATGAAGTCTTCATAATCCGCGATACCGACGTTCCCGCGTCCGAGCGCGCTGATGATGCCCAGCGTCACCGTCGAACTCAGGCCGAACGGACTGCCGACAGCCAGCACCACATCACCGACTTGAAGCTTCTCGTACTCGGCCCACTTTAAGGATGGCAGATCCTTGACGTCGATCTTGATCACCGCCAGATCCGTCTTCGGATCAGTGCCGATAATCTTGGCGGGAAACTCCCGCCGGTCGCTCAGCGTCACGGTAATTTGCGTCGCGCCCTCGACGACGTGATTGTTGGTGACGATATAACCGTTGGGGTCGAGCACGACTCCGGAGCCTGCACTCTGATCAGGCCGGCCATGCGGTCCGGGCGGTCCGGGAGGCGGCATGGGTGGCGGAGTCGGCAGTTCGCCGCCGCCCGGCTCTTCCCCGGGAGGTCCACCGAAGGGACCGGGAGGCAATCCGCGCCGCCGCCCTCCTTCGCCGCCACCGGTGACGGCAATGTTGACCACCGCCGGCGTGACCTTTTTGACGATGTCCGAGAACCCTTGCACAAAGGCCGGCGGGACCCCGGCGGCGGACACCTGAGTATCCATTCCCACTCCGGCAACCGCTACGGCGAACAACAGAAGTCCGCATCCCAGAACGATCTTCACCGCTTGTCGACGCGCATTCCCCATAACGCTAATCCTCCAGCAATGTGAAACGACCAGCCCCCGTCTGCCACGCCATCCGGGATGGTTCCGGGCTGATCGTCATGAATAACGATGAACGTGACATCTTACACTACTCGTTCTATGGGCTTCAAAGAAGAAAAACCCGCTTCAGACCACAACGCCTGAAGCGGGTTTCATGACGACCCCTGCGCGGCATCCCGCCGCCGGGCTCCACTGGATCAGTAGGGCTTCTTGGCCGACAGGGCCGACTCTAACTGGTTCGTCCAGATCTTGCGCAGTTTCAGTTTGAGCCGGTTCTCCGCCTGGTCGAACGACACCACCCGCAGCGTGAGCGGCGCACCTTCGAAGGTGGGCGGCCAGAAGTGGCGCTCCGGATCCTGCGGCCGGAGATACACGACCGGATACCATTGGTTGATCGCCGGAGCGGTCGGAGAATCCAGCGTCGCCCAGCCACGCCCGTCGGCTTCGATGACGGCGCGGCCCCGCTTCAGATCCAGCAGGGCAAACTCCATCAGCGACCAGTTGTCACGCCGGAACCCGGGCTCGGCCGCATTGTAATCGCCGAGATACAACGTCACGGGATATTCCTGCTCCGTGCTGGACAATACTACGACGGCCAGATAGTCGAACCCGCGCTGCCGCCCCAGGCCTTCGAACTCCGTCCAATCGCCGTTCGGCTTCGGCTTAATCGTGTCGGGAGTCAGCACCTCGGTGATCGTGAGGGGAATCGCACGGCCCAGATCCTGTTGCAGACGTTCCGTCATCCGTACGAACGCTTCATCGGGCAGATTCGGCGCCGCGCCCGCGGCCGCCGTGTCCGACACCACAAGCAACCCGGCCTTGACCGGCCGTTTTTCGATGCCGATGAGCCCATCGGCGCCGACGCGATGTTCCGGCGTGAGGTACGCCTCGATCCGGGCCGGCGGGACGACGTCGGCGCAGGCGGTCATCCATACAACGATCAGAAGGAGTCCGACACCGTGGACAATCCTGCGCATGGAGCCTCCTGCCGGCTCTAGCTGTTCCGGCGAGCGGCGGCGCTTTCTTCCAGCATCCCGCGCCATTCGTTTTCCAATTTCACCATCAACCGCTTGGCGGCCTGATTGAACGAGACTACCCGTAGCGTATTGGGCGCGCCTTCATACGTCGGCGGCCAGAAGCGGCGCTCCGGATCCTGCGGCCGCAAATAGACGACGGGATACCACTGATTGATGCCGGGCGCCGTCGGGCGGTCGAGCGTGGCCCATCCCCGCGCCTCCGCATGCAGCAGCGTCTGTCCGCGTTTCACATCGAGCAGCACGAATTCCAACAGCGACCAATTATCCCGCCGGTATCCCGGCTGGCTATGGGTCGTCCATCCGAGAAAGAGCGTGACGGGATACTCCTGCTCCGTGCTGGACGCCACCACGACCACCAGATAGTCGAGGCCGTGCTGTTTGGCCAACTCGGAAAATCGCACGCGGTTGCCCTCCAGCGAGTTGACGCCTTCGACCGGAATCACTTCTTTAATGACCACCGGCAGCACATGACCGATGTCCTGCACGAGATCCTCGCCCAGCCTGGCCATGCCTTCGGCGGGCAGATTCGGAGCCGCTTTGGCCGCCGCGGTATCGGAAATCAGCACGAGCCCGGCGACGAGCGGCCGCTGATCGATCGCGAGCAGCGACTCCGTTTCGCTCTGCTTGTCGAGTGCCAGATAATCCCCTAACCGGCTCGGCGGGACCTGCGAGGCACAAGCGGCCATCACTACAGCAGCGGAAAACAGGCCCACAGCCCGTATCACATGGCGCATACGGCACCTCCTCGCGCAATCATCTCCGGCAGCCACGGCATCTCTTCTCCATGAACACCCTTACGGTATACGTTCGCTCCCGTCGCATGGACGTGTCAAGCCCCGGTCCCGGCCGCCCTCTTGCATTTGCCGTCACGCATCAATTACTGTGGTGGCCGCTTGAGCCGTCTTCGCAAGGGGGTCGCGCGTGGCGCCGGAGAACCTGTCCGCTTCGCTGGAGTTGTCCGTTGTCATCCCGGCGCATAACGAAGCGTCCCGCATCCTCCCCTATCTCCGCTCCATCGTTCATTACCTGACCCGGCGCGCACGCCGGTTCGAAATCATCGTCGTCGACGACGGCAGCCTGGACCATACCGCCGCCGCCGTGCAGGACTTCGCCCGGCATCTGTCGACTATCCGGCTGCTGCGTTTGCCGACCTGCGCCGGCAAAGGCGCCGCGGTACGCCAGGGCATGCTGGCCGCCCGGGGCCGCTGGCAGCTTTTCACCGACGCCGACGGCGCCACGCCCATCAGCGAACTGGACCGGTTGGAACAGGCGCTCGCATCCGGCGCGCAGATCGCCATTGGTTCGCGCAGTCTCGCGTCGCGCATGCCGGCCTACACCGTGAAATCGCGCTGGCACCGCAGCGTGCTGGGCGGCTTCTTCAACAGCATCGTGCAGGCCGGCGGCATCACCGGCATCGCCGATACCCAGTGCGGCTTCAAACTGTTCGAGCGCGGCGTCGCGCAGGACCTCTTCTCGGTCTCCTGCATCAACGGCTACGGATTCGATCTGGAACTGCTCTATGTGGCGCAGCGCCGCGGCTACCGGATCGCCGAAATCCCCATCAACTGGGCGGATCAGCCGGGCTCGAAAGTGCGCGTTGTGCGGGACGGCATCGGCATGTTGCGCGAACTGATGGCGATCCGCCAAAACGACGCGAAAGGCTTTTATTCTCCGGCCGGCGCCGGCCATACACTCGCTCCCCTCACATCATCATCCCCTGTCCTCGAGTAAGTTCTCGCAACCTCTTTCGTTCAGTTCTTCTGCCGGATATAAATGCGCACCTTCTGGTCCGCGTACGCTTCCCGCCAGATCGGCGAGACCTCGAGCACCTCCGCCAGCGGCGTGCGCTGCGTGACCAACGCCCAGTCCACTCCATAGCGGTCCAGGACGCGCACGGCAGCAGGATCGCCGCTGTTGAGCTGCACATAGTCCTCGAAAATGCGCCGGTCGCCCAGCCGCCAGGCCGGCATGCGGCCGTCGATGAAGATTTTTTCGCCGGGCAGCCACCAGAGGAGAAATCCGCCGTGCCCGTAGTCGTTATACAGTTTCGTCCCGACGCGATCCCGATGCGCCTGCACCCATTCAACCGCTTCGATCGGATAGGACGTGCCGCGAAAGAACCGGGCGGGATCGACGCCGGACTGCCACACATGCCGCACGTGATCGGCCCCGAGCCAGAAAAGCAACGCTCCGAGCGCCAGCGTAGAGGCTGCAGCCCAGCGGGATGGAGTAAGGCGATTCGCGAATGTCTGCCGGCCGATCCAATCGACCGCCTCCTGGATCCGCTCGGCGAAAAACGGAAGACTCACGATCAGGAACAGCGGGATATTTCGGAAATGCCGGCAGGCCAGGGCGAGAAACACCGCCAGTAGCACCCACCGAACCGGTTCGACCCGGCGATACCAACCCAGCATCAGCAGCGCAAGCCCCGCGAGATAGGCGAGAAAGAATTGGCCGGCCAGGGTGTCGAACGACAGGCTCTGCCATTCCTGCAACGTCGCGATCATGAATCGATCGGACAACGAGTCGATGATTTCCCGGTGCAGCCGCCATCCGTACGGATTGATGAACGTCACCGCCACGCTCAGGCCGGTCGCCGCGATGAGCGGCACACGCGCGCCGGGCGGAAACGGCGGCTCGCCCTCGTTGCGCTGCAGCAGCGGCCAGACCCGTGAGGCGAGCGGCACAAGCCAGGACAAGCCGATCGCCAGCACCAGGAGAAACAATCCGGCGGTAACGCCGCCGTGCAGATTGCTCCAGAGTAGAAAGACAACCGGCAGCCACCAGACAATCCCGCTCGCGCCCGCGCGCAGTCGATCGAGCGTCCACACGAGCACCGCCAGGCCCAATACGGTCACAAGTTGCGTGCGGGCGCCGAGAAACGGGAGCGCCACCCACAACGACAGCGCGCAGGCACTCAACCGAACCGCCGTGCCGGTCTTCGCCGTGCAGGCCGCGATCCACCAGGCTCCGGCTGTGATCAAAGCGAACAACATGATGACCGCCAGCG
>OMJK01000236.1 GCA_900299325.1 Nitrospiraceae bacterium
CTATTTCGCCGATGGCGACGTGACCGTGCTGATTCCGTTTGTGACGGCCACGACCGACGGCCGGGTAACGATTGTCGGAGGACAACCCACACGCGTAGATAATAGCGGCCCAGGAAGTAGCGGCAGCGGAGGTGGTGGGACGAATACCGGATCGTGCAGCAATAGCGGCAAGGGGAACAGCAACAACTGCGGGACGACGACACGGGTGGCGGGTCAAACAGTCACGACCGCCGGCCTTGGAGACATCATCGTCAAAGGGCGCTATTATCTCGTGGAAGAAAAAGACTATCTGCCGCTGATCGCGGTGACTGCGCGGGTGAAGATTCCGACGGCCGATGCCAGCCAGGGATTGGGCACCGGGGCATGGGATTATGGCGCCGGGACGGAAGTGTCGAAATTGTGGGGAGAGAAGTGGATCACCTATATGGATGGCGGCTACAATGTCATCGGCGATCCCAGCGGGTTGCAGCTCAGGAATCAATACTGGTATGACGTGGGGGCCGGCTACTACTTCACCAAAGACTTCTTATTCAGTGTCTATTTCGAGGAATATCGGGCGATTATTTCGAACTTCGTGAACGCCCGCGATTTTCTGTTCGCCGCGAACTACACCGCGTCCGACTCCTGGCGTTTCAACGGCGGTGTGACTGTAGGGGTGTCCAATGGGGCTCCGGACTTTGTCCTCTCCGTCGGCGCCAACTACCGATTCTAGCCGGTTTGCGCCGTTTACCAACCGCACATTCTCTCGTCTAATGGATCATAGGGGCCAATCCAGGCACATGGGTTGTCGCCGTTCCGGGTAACCAGGGATGGCGACCCCCACCGAGCAGGATGCGGCCGATGAAGCCGGGCTGGTGGCCCGCAGCCTTCGGCAGGACCATGAGGCCTTCGGGCAGCTGGTCGAACGCTATGCTGGGGTGGTCATCAACCTGGCGTATCGGATGGTGGGTGACCGGGCGCAGGCCGAAGATTTGGCGCAGGAAGCCTTTTTGGCGGCGTTCAAAGCCTTGCCGACCTTTCGAGCGGAATCGAAGTTTTCGACCTGGCTCTATCGAATTGCGACAAACAAGTGTACGGACTGGTTGAGAACCAAGCGGCCGGGACAGGGGCCGCAGGACGTGGACATCGAGGAAACGCTGGATGATCGGGTGGTTGAAGAACGGACACCGGAACGGATGCTGGCGCAACAGCAAGTGGCAGAGCAGCTGGATCGGGCCATTCAACGGCTGCCGCCGCTCTATCGCCAGGCCTTCATCTTGAAGCACGTCGAAGGATTGAGTTATGAGGAGATGCAGCAGGTGCTGGGCGTGAGCACCGATACCCTGAAGATGCGGGTGTACAAGGGTCGGGTGCAGTTGAGCCGGGATCTGGCCCAGTTCCGGTGACGAGGGGACGGTCGCGCGCAGAGGGATGACAATGGATGAGCAGGAACTGACGATTCAGCGGTTTCTCGATCACGATCTGACGCCGGAAGAACGGGTGCGATTCCTCCAGGCAGTCGATGCGGATCCTGTGCTGCGGCGCCGCTGGATGAATCTGGAACTGGTTCTGGTGGAAGCCTTGCAGTTGCCCCGGCTGACACCGTCGCCGCGTTTCGTGTCCCAGGTGATGGCCAAGTTGGCGCCGCCTCCCGTCAGTGTCTGGGAGCGCATCCGGTCGTTCGTGACCGTTCCACGGATGCTGGAGTGGAATTTGGCCGGGGCGATGGCTGCGGCCTGTGTGGCTGTGGTGGCGACGGTGGGACTCTTGCGGCTGGTTCCGGAGCGGGTGGTTGAAGTGCCGGTGGTCACGCCTCCAGTGCAGACGGCATCGTCTGGAAGCGGGCAGGAGTCGAAAGTGTTTGTCCGTCTGGTGCTGTTACAACCGGGCGCCCATTCCGTCGCGGTGGCCGGCGATTTCAACGGATGGAATCCTACGCAGACGAAAATGGAGCGATCCGATGGCGGCATGTGGACCGCGACGATTCCGCTGAAGCCCGGCCGGTATCAATACATGTTCGTGATCGATGGGAAACAATGGATTGCCGATCCGTTGGCGCCGGAAGAGGCGGGCGACGGATTCGGCGCGCAGAACGCGGTGCTCGATGTCAATATCTGAGGCGATCATGCGTGCTCTTGCAACCGAACAGGCCGTTGTATACCCTGCCGGCTATGCTGGAGTCTGTCAGGAACGGCCGGCGTTTCTGCTGTGCGGTAGTGGGTTTGACGGTGCTGGTGATCGGGCTTGCCGCCTGCACGACGCCCTACAAGCCCGCGCCACCGGCGCCCATCTCGAATGGAATCCAGTTTACGATTTCCCTGCCGGAGGCGCAGTCGGTGGCCGTGGCCGGGTCTTTCAATGGCTGGGCAGTGGACACCCATCTCATGCTCAGACAGGGAACGAATGGCGTCTGGTCGGTCGTAATCGCGTTGCCCGAAGGGGAACACGCCTTCATGTACGTGATCAATGGCAAGACCTGGATGGCGCCGCCGGCGGCGCAGGATTTTGTGACGGATGGATTTGGCAATACCAACGGCATCGTGGTGGTGCGGTAGGCCTATGTTGAAGCGAGCGACCTATCAGAGCCTGATGCTTGCCGCTGTAATCGTGTGGATGGCGATTCCGGCCGGGGCGGAACCTATTTCCGTTCAGGACCGGGAAGAAATCGGCCGGTTGCGGGCCGCGCAAGGCTTCTCGGCCGAAGAGGTCAATCTGCTTATCGAGCAGGTGAACAAGGCCGGCGAGAAGGGCATTCCGCCGGAGCCGCTGGCGAACAAAGTCAAAGAGGGGCTGGCGAAGGGGATCGATCCGAAGCGCATCGATCCCGTCCTCCGGCAAATGGTCACGCATTTCGATACGGCGCAAAGCGTGTTGCAGGATGTCGGAAGCCGGGGCACGGTGGATGTGTCTGCCGGCAACCGCCAGCGGGCGTTGGAAGGATTGGCGGAAGCGTTTGCCCGTGGTGCAACCAGCGAAGAAGTGCAGGATCTGGCGCGTGCGTCGCAAGGCGGGAAGCAGAAAATGACTCCTGAAGCGTTGGCGGCTGGCGCCAAGAGCCTGGCGGTGATCAAGGAAGCCAAGATTCCCGCCAAGGACGGTGCGTTGCTGGTCAGCGAAGGATTACGGCAGGGATTTCGTCCGGCGGAGTTGGTGGATCTGGCGCGGGAGGTCAAGC
>OMJK01000237.1 GCA_900299325.1 Nitrospiraceae bacterium
GGCACAGGAATGGGAATCCCCGGCGGGATGCGCTGCGAGTCAGGTTCGTCCCGCGCGTATCCGACACACTCCATGACGACGGCTCCGGTGATGGGCTGTCCGGTGGCAGCGAGGTGATCGGTGTAGGCCCGGCTGCCGCGCAGGTGATCTTCTTCAAGACAGAACGCGATGAACCGGATCGGTCGATGGACCGGCCGCGCATTGAGCCGGTGAGCCACCTCGAGCAGGACGGCCAGCGCACTCGCATTGTCGTCGGCTCCGGGCGAACCGGCCACCGTGTCGTAATGGGCCGCGAGTACCACCGGCGCCGTCTCCTGCCGGCCGCCTAAGGTCCCCACCACATTGACATAAGTTGTTCCAAAGACTTCGAAGGCATGGCGAAGAACAGAGAGTCCGAGGCGGCGGAACTCCTCTGCGAGATAATCTTCCGCTTGCTTGAGTCGATCCGGCGAGGAAACGGGATGGCGTTCTCCGACCAATGCTTGAAGATGAGCCCGAAACCGGGCATCGGCAGACATCAGGCGGCGTCGTTACGACACGATCTCGGTGCCGATACCCTTGCGCGTGAACACTTCGAGCAGGATGGCATGAGGAATCCGCCCGTCGATGATGTGCGCTTTCCCGACACCCGCGTCGAGCGCGTCCAGGCACGCATGGACTTTCGGCAGCATGCCCTCGGTGATCGTGCCTTTTTTGACCATCCGTTGCACATCTTTGCGGGACACGGTGGACAGGTGGCGGCCTTTGGCGTCGCGAATACCCTTGATGTCCGTCATCATCACGAGTTTCTCTGCGCGCAATGCGCCGGCGATGGCGCCGGCGACCAGATCGGCGTTGATATTGTAGGTCGCGCCTTCCCGATCTGTGCCGATGGGGGCGATGATGGGGATGTAATGATCCCCGTGGAGCTTGTGCAGGAGGCTCGGGTCGATTTTTTCGATGTCGCCGACCAACCCGAAATCTCCGTCGGCTTCGTCTTCGTCGAGGTCCCGCTCCAGGCTTTCCGCCCAGGCCTTCGCCGTCAACGGTTTCGTGAGGATGAGTCCGCCGTCCTTGCCGCTGAGACCGACGGCGCTGCCGCCGTGCCGGTTGATCAGGTCGGTTAACTCCATGTTGATTTTTCCGGCCAGCACCATCTCGACGATTTCCATCGTGGCTTCGTCGGTCACCCGCACGCCGTGGAGGAATTTGGCCTCGATCCCCAGGCGGTCCAGCATCTTGTCGATCTGTGGGCCGCCGCCGTGGATGATGACGGGGTTCAGCCCCACGTATTTCAACAGCACGACGTCCTGCGCGAACCGTTCCTTGAGCGAGGCATCGGTCATGGCGTGCCCGCCGTACTTAATGACGACGGTCTTGCCACGGAACGTGCGAATGTAGGGCAGCGCTTCAATCAGAACGTTCGCTTTTCTGACGAGTTTATTCATGGGGCCCGTGCTCCGTACTCGGTGCGATCGTGTCAGCCGGTTCCGATGCTTCCCGGTTTCGCGGCTGTGCGTGGAGGATACGCAGAATCGTCCGTTTGAGCAAGGGGGGAGAAGCCTTCCGGGCGGTGTCAGTCATTGGCTAGCCTGTTTTGGAGCTTTCCGCCGGGCGGCTGGCGCCGTCGGTTGCGCGCGTGGATGGGCCCGGTCGTAGACGGCCAACAGCTGGTCAGTGGCGAGGTGCGTGTATTTTTGGGTGGTATTCAGCGACGCATGCCCGAGCAGCTCCTGAATCGACCGCAAGTCTGCGCCTTCATCGAGAAGATGTGTGGCGTAGGAGTGGCGCAAGGCGTGCGGGCTGACCGCTCCGCCGGCCAGGCGCCTGGAGTACCGGGCTACGATCCGGGCGACACTGCGGGTTGTGAGCCGCCCTCCGCGGTGGTTCATAAAGAGAGGAGCGGACAGAGGCAGTTTCACCGGTGCCGGATTCAAGGAGGCGCGGTAGGATCGAATGGCCGTGATCGCGACTGTCCCGATCGGCACGATCCGCTCTTTCCGGCCTTTCCCGCGCAGGTGCACCAATCCGTCGGCTTCATTGAGGTCGCCCAGATTCAACCCGACGACTTCGCTGACCCGCGCGCCTGTCGAGTACAGTGTTTCCAGCAGGGCCCGATCACGCTGGGCCAGGGGCGACTGGCCCGCAGGAAACTCCATGAGCGCATCGGCGTCGTCTTTCGTCAGGACCCGCGGCAACGGTTTGGGCAACTTGGGGTTGCTGAGCTGTTCGGCCGGATTGACGAGAACCGAGCCTTCGCGCACATGGAACCGATAGAAGCTCCGGAAGCAGGCTAATTTTCTGGCCAGTGAGGCGGCTTTCTCTCCTTTGCGGTCCAGCCAGTGGAGGAACGATCGCAGGTGTTCCGGCGTGACCTGGTCGATGCGTGCCGGAGGGGACGCGGTGCCCGGCTGCCGGAGAAACGTCGAGAGCTGGCGGAGGTCCGAGCGGTAATTTCGGATCGTTTCGAGCGACGCGTGACGCTCGATTTCCAGGAAGGTTACGAAAGCCCGGATTGCTTCGTCCATTTCTCGAAGTCCTCGAGCGCCCGTTGTGCGAGCTGCTGCCGCTTCTTCTCTTTGTCGCGCGGCGGATGCGATAGGGGCGGGAACAGGCCGAAGTTGGTGTTCATCGGCTGAAAGTGGCGCGGGTCCGATCCGGATACA
>OMJK01000238.1 GCA_900299325.1 Nitrospiraceae bacterium
CATAGAGATAGGCCGGATCGGACCGGCTGGCGTCCATCGGGGAAAACTCGACGTCGTCGACGTAGCTGCGCGCGCGCTGGACCATCTCCACCGCCCGCTTCTTGGCCTCCTCGCGCGTCATCCGGAACTGGTGCTTCAAATGAATGTCGGAGGTCGACAGAAACGTGTGAATACGGACCTTCGGTGCGCCTTTCAACGCCTCCCAAGCCCGGTCGATGTCTTCCGGACGGGCGCGCGCCAGGCTGCAGATCGTCGGTCCGTCGACTTCCTGCGCGATCCGCCGCACCGCTTCGAAGTCGCCGGGGGAGCTGTAGGCAAACCCCGCTTCAATAATGTCGACCCCGAGCCGCGCCAGCTGTTTGGCCACCATGACCTTCTCTTCCACGTTCATGCTGGCACCGGGCGACTGTTCCCCGTCACGCAAGGTGGTGTCGAAAATTCGAATCATCCGTGTCATCGCGTCACCTCTCTGCTGTCAGCCCCAAAAAACACAAAAGCCTTCGCCCGGCAGGGACGAAGGCTCGACGCGCTTCGTGGTACCACCCTGGTTCGGTGTGAACGACCGTTGGGCCATCCATCACCCTTCATTCGGCCCGTCACGGGGGCAAGGCGGAATTCCCTACTCACATTCAGGAATTCGGCTCGGAGGCGAGTTCCGCGCTCGGTAGGTTGGCTTGCACCACCCGCCAACTCTCTGGCTGCTACACGCTGCGCGTACTATTCCTCGTCACAGCCACTACACATTCGCTTCGACCGGCGGCTCCGGTTTATTGACCGGTTTCTTTCCGACCGCCTTGGCGCCCAACCAGAACAACCGTTCGGTCGGCCCCAACAACGCATATCCGGCGAAGACTACCAATACCATACCCTGAGGCCACGCCGCTACCAGCATCAGTCCGAGGATACCCCAAACCAGATACTGGACCTGCTGGCGGCCCTTGAACTTCAAATCCTTGAAGCTCCGGTACTTGATGGTGCTCACCATGAGAAACGAGAGCGCCAGCGCAATCCCCAGCACCAGCACCGGCTTCACGTCCGGTCCGAGATGCACCACGTAGTGATCGAAAACCACCAGCGACGCGACTACGCCGGCCGCCGCCGGAATGGCCAGGCCGGTGAAGTACTTGCTGTCGGCGACCGACACGGTCGAATTGAACCGGGCCAACCGCACCGCGCCCATCGCCACATACGCGAACATCACCGCGACCCCGAACGTACCCAGCCCGCTGAGCGCCCAGGAATAGATCAAGAGGCCGGGCGCGACCCCGAACGAGACGACATCGGAGAGCGAATCGTATTCGAGCCCGAAATGGCTGGTGCTGTTGGTCAGCCGGGCGGACTTTCCATCCAGCACGTCGAAGACCATCGCGACGAGAATGGCGATCGCCGCCGCCAGATAGTTCGTGTCGAAGACGGAGAGAATCGCGTACACGCCGCAGAGTAAATTGCCGGTCGTGAAGAGATTCGGGATCAGATGCATCGCCGCCTTATGCCGCTTGCCGCCCTTCGCAAAGGACTGCCGTAACGCGCCAGGTTTCATCGCAACGCTCCCAGGACGGTTTCTCCGCCCTTCACCCGATCGCCGACCGCCACCTGCATAACCGTGCCGACCGGCAAAAAGGTGTCCATTCGCGACCCGAACCGGATCAATCCGTACCGTTCGCCGCGCACCGCGTGATCGTTGGGGTTTACCCAACAGACGATGCGCCGGGCGATCAATCCCGCCACCTGCACGCAGAGCACCTTGGCCCCTTCCACCGTCTTAATCATCACCGCATTCTGCTCGTTCTTCAGCGTGGCGTCGGGCCGGCTGGCGATCAGAAACTGGCCCGGCTGGTACTGCACGCCTTCGATCCTTCCCTCGCAGGGCAGGCGGTTGATGTGCACGTCGAACACATTCAGAAAAATCGAGACGCGGATCGCACGCGCTTTCAAATACCGGGGCTCGAACTCCTCTTCGATCGCGAGGACCTTGCCGTCACCGGGAGCAACGACGAGGCCGCGCCCCTGAGGAACCGTGCGCGCCGGATTCCGGAAGAACCACGACACAAACAGCGTCAGCCCTGCGCCGGCGGCGGCGATCAAGGCCCAGCCGAGCCACCCTGCTATCAGTGTACCCCCGGCCGCAGCCCCGATGAAGGGAAATCCCTCTTTCGCGAACGGCACGCCGACGGCACGATCTACCACAGGTCGCTCAGGCCTCAGTTTTTCGTCTTATCGACCAGCTGATCTTTCTTCAGCCACGGCATCATGGCCCGCAGCTTGGCGCCGACCGCTTCGATGGGATGCGCTTCGCCTTTGGCCAGCAGCGCATTGTAGACGGGACGGTTGGCCTGATTTTCCAAGACCCACTCCTTGGCAAACCGGCCGGTCTGGATCTCGTCGAGGATCTTTTTCATCTCCTGCTTGGTCTGCTCCGTCACGACGCGGGGCCCGCGCGTGACGTCGCCGTACTTCGCCGTGGTGCTGATCGAATAGCGCATATTCGCAATGCCGCCCTGATAGATCAGGTCCACGATGAGCTTCACTTCATGCAGACACTCGAAGTAGGCCATCTCCGGCGAATAGCCCGCCTCCACCAGCGTCTCGTACCCGGCCTGGATGAGCGAGGTCAACCCGCCGCACAGCACAGCCTGCTCGCCGAACAGATCGGTTTCGGTCTCTTCGCGGAAGTTGGTTTCGATCACGCCGGCGCGGCCGCCGCCGATCGCGCTGGCGTAGGCCAACCCGACCTGCCGGGTGTTCCCGCTCGGGTCCTGATGAATTGCCAGCAGGCACGGTACGCCGCTGCCCTTCGTGTACTCCGAGCGCACGAGATGTCCCGGCCCTTTCGGCGCGACCATGAACACGTTCACCGTCGTCGGCGGCACGATCTGTCCGAAGTGAATGTTGAACCCGTGTCCGAACGCGAGATACGACCCCGGCTTGAGATGCGGCGCCACTTCGTTCCGGTAGATCGACTCCTGCGCTTCGTCCGGCGCGAGGATCATGATCACATCCGAGGCCTTGACCGCATCGGCCACCGGCATGACCTTGAGCCCGCTCTGCTCGGCCTTCTTCCAGGACGCGCCTTCGCGAAGGCCGATCACGACGCTGACGCCGCTTTCCTTCATGTTGAGGGCGTGGGCATGGCCCTGGCTGCCATAGCCGACCACGGCCACTTTCTTGCTGCGGATCTGCTGCAGGTCTGCGTCTTTGTCGTAGTAAATCTTCATGCGATGCTCCTTCGAAAAACGGAGTGTTCGGAATAGAGAATCTGCCGGAGTTACTCGCGGGCGATTTTCTTCGGCTGCGCCGCGGCGGTGCGAATCGGCTCCCGCGCGACGGCCACCCGGCCGGTCCTCGTCAGTTCTTTAATGCCGAGAGGCTGCAGGAGGTTGATGATGGCTTCGATTTTCTTCGGATCGCCCGTGACCTCGATCGTGTAGGTCCCCGGCGTCGAATCGATGATGTTGGCCCGGAAGATATCCACGATCCGAAGCGCCTCCGCCCGGTCTTCCATCCTCGTGTGTACTTTAATCAGCGCGGTTTCCCGCGATACGAATTCATTCTCGCTGAGATCGACGACCTTGATGATGTCGATCAGCTTGTTCAGCTGCTTGACGATCTGCTCGACGATCCGCTCGTCGCCCGACGTCACGATCGTCATCTGTGACATGGACGGATCGAGCGTGGGCGCAACGGACAGGCTCTCGATGTTGAACCCCCGCCCGCTGAACAACCCCGCAACGCGCGAGAGCACGCCGAACTTGTTTTCCACCGTCACGGAAATGATGTGTTCCATATTAACCCAAGGCTGACAGCTGTCAGCTATGCAGTCAGAATCGTATCTTTGTCTTCCGGCGTCACCTGAGGCGTGCCGGCCATCTTCTTCTTCAATTCCGGCGGATCTTCCAGAATCATCTCGTGGTTGCAGCCGCCGGCCGGAATCATGGGATAGCAGTTTTCATACGGGTGCGTCGGCACGTCGACAATCACCGGTCCGTTGACTGCGATCGCTTCCTTCAGCACCGCATCGAGGTCCGCCACTTTCTTCGCGCGCAACCCCACCGCCCCGTAGGCTTCCGCCAGTTTCACAAAATCCGGCGTGGTATCCAGATAGCTGGACGCATAGCGGCCTTCATAGAAGAGATCCTGCCACTGCCGCACCATGCCGTGGAACCGGTTGTTCAGGATAATGATCTTCACCGGCAGCTTGCTCACGACTGCCGTGGCCATTTCCTGCATGTTCATCTGCACGCTGCCGTCGCCGGCGATACAGAGCACCAGCCGGCCCGGGAAGGCCGCCTGCGCGCCCATCGCCGCAGGGAATCCGAATCCCATCGTGCCGAGCCCGCCGGACGTCAGCCAGCGGTTCGGCTTGGCCAGCTTGAAGTACTGCGCGGCCCACATCTGGTGCTGGCCGACATCGGTCGCCACGATCGGATCACGGTCCTTCGTCAGCTCGTACAGCCGCTTGACGACCTCTTGCGGCTTGATCGGCCCGTCGGCGTCCTGCTGGTACGTCAGCGGATGGGCGGTCTGCCATTCTCGGATCTGATCCCACCAGGGTTTGCGCAGCGTTTTCTGCTCGCCGTTTACCGTGGCCCGGAGAATCTGGTTCAGTTCGCGCAGCACCGCTTTGCAATCGCCGACAATCGGAATATCGACGTTGATGTTCTTGCGAATCGACGTCGGATCGATGTCGATGTGGATGATCTTGGCGTAGGGGCAAAACTCCGACACTTTGCCGGTCACCCGGTCGTCGAACCGCGCCCCGACGGCGATCACAAGATCGGAATAGTGCACCGCCATGTTGGCTTGATAGGTACCATGCATGCCCATCATGCCCAGCGAAAGCGGATGCTCGCCGGGGAAGGCGCCGAGGCCCATCAACGTCATGTCGACCGGGATCTGCGTCATCTCGGCCAGTTCGAGCAGTTCCTGCGCGGCGCCGGAAAACACCACGCCGCCGCCGACGTAGAGAATCGGCTTCTTGGCCTTCATGATGGCTTCGGCGGCCTGCTTGATCTGCCACTTGTTGCCGTCGTAGGTCGGATTGTAGCCGCGGATCGAGACGGAGTTGGGATACACAAACTCCGCCTTCGCCATCGACACATCTTTGGGAATATCGACCAGCACCGGACCCGGCCGGCCCGTCGTCGCAATGTAGAACGCTTCCTTGATCGTCGCCGCGAGGTCGTTCACATCTTTGACGAGGAAATTGTATTTCGTGCAGGGCCGGCTCAAGCCGACGTTGTCCGCCTCTTGAAACGCATCGTTGCCGATCAGGCTCGTCGGCACCTGGCCGCTGAAACAGACCAGCGGCACAGAATCCATGTACGCATCGGCCAGCGCCGTAATCACGTTCGTCATGCCGGGACCGGAGGTCACGAGGCACACGCCGGCCTTGCCGGTTGCCTTGGCATAGCCCTCGGCCATATGGCCGGCACCCTGTTCGTGGCGCGTCAAAATGACCTGGACATCTTTCTGCTGATGCAGCATGTCGAAGATCTTCAACACCACGCCCCCGGGCAGGGCGAAGATCGTCTTGACCCCTTCCTTCTTGAGGCACTCGATGAAGATTTCGGATCCGGTCAATTTCATATCGCCAACCTCCTTCCCGGCTTGCCCAGACTATCCTCCGGCAACGGGAACGATGGAGTCTCCCAAATGAAACTTGATAGACCTTTCCCTGCCCCCTTCAAAACTTCTGAAATATCAAAGGGAAAGGATCACGGATCCTACCATCGCTCTAGGGCGACGGTCAATAGTGTCGGTTGATCCTAAGCAGGACGGACGAAATGAAGAAACTAAATTTAAAGAGCGCGGAGGAGACCACCTGTAAGCCGGATTCTGTCCGGCGACGCGGTTCCCCGCCTCGCCGAGATGATCATTTCTCTGGGATCCGAGTTGCCTCGAACCTCAAGCGACCTACCCGAAGACCCCGGCCGGGCCAGCCGTTCCGCCGGCTCTTGCGAACCGACGGGTGTCTTCCTATTTGGCCTTGCACCGGGCGACGCTTACCGTGCCGGCGATGTCACCATCGCCGCGGTGGGCTCTTACCCCACCGTTTCACCCTTACCTGAGCCTCCACGACCAGATGGGATCCCGTCGTCTTGGCCATCGGCGGTCTGTTCTCTGTGGTGCCGGTGTCGGATTGCTCCGCCTGGGAGTTACCCAGCGCCCTGCCCCTGGAGTCCGGACTTTCCTCCCGATACACGAGGTATCGAGCGATCACCCGGTGTTCTCTCCCGCGCAGGATCAGTATACGGAACGAGGAGGGGTGCTGACAAGTTCCCGCGTCGAAGCGGCCGGCATCGGGACACGCCCTACCGCATGCCCAGCGGCGGCAAGTCGGCCGCCGTACCCGGCGGTTTCTTCTGGTATATCGCGAGCGCTTCCGGCATCCACTTTTTGAGTTGTTGAATGCGCGTCTCATGGCCCGGATGCGTGGAGAGAAATTCCGCCGGCCCGCCCCCACCCGACAATTGCTCCATCCGTTCCCAGAGGTGGACAGATTCGCGGGGATCGTAGCCGGCATCGGCGGCGAGCAGAATGCCGATGTAGTCGGCTTCCGACTCGTGCGCCCGGCTGAACGGCAGTAGCACGCCCACCTGCGCCCCGGCGCCCAACGCCGCCATCGTCGCCTGTCCGAGAAATGGATCAGCTCCACTGGCGCCGATCGCGGCACCGGCAATCTGGAGCGCCGCATTGGCCAGTTGCCCCTCGCTCATCCGTTCGGCGCCATGCCGCGCCAGCGCATGCGTGACTTCATGCCCCAAGACTGCCGCCAAACCGGCTTCCGTTTTCGCGACAGGGAAAATTCCGGTGTACACAGCGATCTTGCCGCCCGGCAACGCAAACGCATTCATCATCTTGTCGTTCTTGATCACCGTGACTTCCCACTGAAACGCCTGCGCCGTCTCGGCATACTTGGACCGCTTCGCCGCCTCGATAATGCGGGCCGCCACCCGCTTCACCGGTTCGATCTCGCGCGGATCCTGCGACGGTTTCACCTTCGGATCGTTCTTCACCTGCGCATAGGCCTGCGCGCCGAGTTTCATTTCCTCCGAAACCGATGTCGTCAATAATTGACTCCGCCCCGTGTAGGGATTGGTCTCGCAGCCGGCATTGACCAGCGCCAGCGCTAGCACCATTCCTGCCACACCGTGATGGATGAACCGTCGATTTCTGATCATGGCGAGTCCTCTTCCGCTGCCTAACCTTGATGGCCATGCGTTCGAAAAATTGACCGCCTCCGGCGGATTAGGTAGATTACCGCGCCCGCCAGGCATTTTCCACCGGGAGCCAGAGCCTGTGACCGCAAAGCCGGCGAAACCCGCCATTGAACGCATCGGTATCGACGAATCTGGAAAAGGCGACTACTTCGGCCCGCTCGTGATCGCCGCCGTCTTCGTCGACGCGACGACGCAAGGCGAACTGGCGTTGATGGAAGTGCGGGACAGCAAGAAAATCTCCGACGGCCGCATCCTGGAAATGGCCCCGGACATCAAGACCATCTGCCCCCACAGCATCATCGCGATTGGCCCGCAGAAGTACAACGAACTGTACGCGAAGATCAGAAATTTGAACCGGTTGCTCGCGTGGGGCCATGCGAAAGCGCTGGAGAATCTACTCGAACGGGGCGTGTCGTGCGAGCGGGCGATTTCGGATCAGTTCGGCGACGAGCGGCTGATTCTGAATGCCCTGCAGGAAAAGGGACAAAAGATCGCGCTGGAACAGCGGCCCAAAGCAGAGTCGGATCTAGCCGTCGCCGCCGCCTCGATCCTTGCGCGAGCGGAATTTCTGCTGCGCCTCAAGCGCCTCTCCGACGAAATCGGCACGACGCTGCCGAAGGGCGCCTCACCGGCAGTGGAACTCGCAGCCAAGATGATCGTGAAAAAGCACGGGCAGGAACGACTCGGCACCGTCGCAAAGCTGCATTTCAAAACCACGCAAGCGGTGCTGGGAACACCGATCTAAACCGACTCGCCGACTTCGAAATCTGATTTCTTATCTTCGCTCGCCGGGGATCCGGCTGCTTCGGTTGGTATCTCCCCCTCCCAATACAGCATGCGGCGACAGTAGGGGCAGACGTGGAGTTCCTCGGACCGTTTCACTTCGGCGA
>OMJK01000239.1 GCA_900299325.1 Nitrospiraceae bacterium
ACCTCGGGCTGCCTGGCGGGGGCGGCTTTACCGTGCTCCAGCGGTTGAAAACGCTGTCCGGTCTGGGCGCCGTGCCGATCATCATCGTTACCGCCGACGGGTCGCAAGCCACGCAGATGAAAGCGCTGGAAGCCGGCGCGACGGGCTTCCTCGTCAAGCCGGTTGATACACCGAAGCTGCTGGAAGCGGTGGCGGCCGCGTTGGAAGAATCGGGTTTCAACGTATCGCTGAATCCGGATAAACGGGCCGTCCATGAATCCTGAGACCGCTGCCGATTCGCACGAGGCTCCCCGTCATCCCTACGCATGGCTGACCTATCTCATCGTGGCCATGACGGTGTTTGCGGTTGGCGTCCGCGTCGTGGTGTTGTCGTACGTCGAGACGAGACTGGTGGCGACTACCGGCGACACCCTGAATTTAATGGCGGCGGAAACCGCCGACAAGCTGGATGGCCTGCTCACGGCGCGCCGCGACGATATCCGCATGATGGCGAAAGTCGTCAGCTCGCGGGTGCGTGATTCGCGCAATCTCCAAGCCGATCTGAATCAATTGTATGAGTCCGGCAACCGGTTTCTCTGGCTGGGCGTGCTCGATCGCACGGGGCGGATCGTGGTGGCGACCGATCCGGCGTCGGTCGGCATTCACATGGCGGCTAGTCCGGGGTTTGTGTCTGTCCGGGATGCGGGCGGTATCCATGTCGGAGACGTGCTCGTCGACGAAGTGACGGCGGGCACTGAAGCCGTCGAATTTACCGCGCCGTTGCTCGGTGACGGCGGGACGTTCCTGGGTGCGCTGTCCGGGCGGATTGGGGTTCCGGCGCTGGAAGAGATCGCCTTGCGGACGATCAAGACGTTCAATGCCGGCGAAAGTTTGCTGGGAGATGTGGAATATCAGTTCCTGAACGACGACGGGCGGGTGTTCGTCGATTCCGATCTGGCGCACAAAGGCAATGTCAATCTCAAACGGCTCGGGCTGACCTCGATGTGGCTGAGCGAGGCGATGCCGTCCGGGTACATCGAAGAAGAGCATCTGCGCCGACAGGTGCCGGTGATCACCGGATTTGCCCGGGTGGTGAGTCTCTATGAATCGTCCATGCTCAAGTGGACGGTACTGGTTCGTCTGGATCGGGCCAGTGTCATTGCGCCGATCCGTCAGGGCCTGGTGATCATTGCGGTGATCGGTGCGGCCGTGTTCCTTCCGCTATTGGGGCTCCTGCTCTGGTCGACCCGCCGGTTGCAGAAGGACTATATGCGGGAACAACAGGACAGCACGCGCGCCCGCAGCAGCGAGCTGGCCTTGGCGGAGAAAGAAGCGCAGGCCCGGACGATCGCGCATGAGCTGGATGCCGCGCTGGCCGAAGCCCGCACGGCCACGGAGGCCAAATCCGTGTTTCTCGCCAGCATGAGCCACGAGATTCGAACGCCGATGAATGCCGTCATCGGCATGACGGGGTTTCTCCAGGAAACCGAGTTGACGGTCGAGCAGCGCGAATATGCGGAGGCCATTCGCTCCTCCGGCGAGGCGCTGCTGACGATCATCAACGACATTCTCGATTTCTCCAAGATGGAAGCCGGCAAGGTCCGGTTGGAGACGCTCGATTTCGACCTGCGCACAACGGTGGAAGACGTCCTGGATATGGTTCGGGAATCGGCGGAGAAGAAAGCGCTGGAACTTGGCTGCCTGCTGCACGCCGAGGTCACGACCGCCGTGCGCGGCGATCCCGGGCGGATCCGGCAGATCCTGATCAATCTTGTGGGCAACGCCGTCAAATTCACGAAGCGGGGCGAAGTCATCGTCACGGTAAGCAGTCTGGGCCGCACGAACGAGGCGGTGCGGCTCAAAATCGCCGTCACCGATACCGGTATCGGATTGACGCCGGAAGCCTGCGCGCGACTCTTTCAGCCGTTTTCGCAGGCGGATTCCTCGACCACCAGAGAATTCGGAGGAACGGGGCTGGGACTGGCGATTTGCAAGCAGTTGGTCGAATTGATGCACGGCGAGATCGGGGTGGAAAGTGTGTCCGGTCAGGGCAGCACCTTCTGGTTCACGCTGCAGCTGGCGCCGCAGCCGGTGTCGGCCCAGCAGGTGAAGCGGACGCCGGTCGCGTTGTCGGGCCGGCGTGTGTGCCTGGTGGACGATAATCAGACGAACCGCACGATCCTCGATGCCCATTGCCGCCAGTGGTCGATGGAGACGGCGATGGTCAACGACGGCCCCGGGGCGTTAGCCTGTTTGCGGGCTGCGGCGGTGTCCGGGACGCCGTTCGACCTGGCCGTGCTCGATATGCAGATGCCGAGCATGGACGGTCTGCAACTCGCGCGGGCAATCAAAGACGACCGGCTGATTGCCGGCACGAAACTGGTGCTGCTGACCTCCAGTGGACTCCGCGGCGATGCCGAAAAGGCCAGGCAGTCGGGCCTTGCGGCGTATCTGGTCAAGCCGGTTCGCCAGGCGTTGCTGCAGGATTGCCTGACCAACGTTCTCAGCCGTCCCGTATCGCAGCCCGAATCATCCGAGCCGAAGGCGGCGGAGCCGGCCCCGATCATTACGCAGCATAGTCTGAAGGAAACACGGTCCGCCCTGCGGGCCCATGTGCTTGTTGCCGAGGACAATCTCTCGAATCAGAAGGTCGTGGTGCGGATGCTGGAAAAACTGGGATACAAAGCGGATGTCGTATGCAACGGACGGGAGGCGGTCGAAGCCGTCGGCCGGTTCCCGTATGCAGCCGTGCTGATG